>NZ_JBMPIT010000006.1:0-364218 GCF_049341845.1 Curtobacterium guangdongense | reverse complement strand
ACCACCGACCCCACACCGGACTCGGCGGCCAAACCCCATCAGATCGCGTTCACAACCTCACGGGGAACTACACCTAGGCGTCGACGCCGGCGGGAGCGCTGCCGTCGTACTCACAGATCGCCTGCACCTTCGCGGCGCTGGCCGAGGACGTGTCGAACTCGTAGCCGAGCCACTCGCGAGCGAGGCGTCGTGCGAGCTCCACGCCGATGACGCGCTGCCCCATGCAGAGGACCTGGGCGTCGTTCGACAGCACCGAGCGCTCGACGCTGAACGAGTCGTGCGCGGTGACGGCCCGGATCCCGGGCACCTTGTTCGCGCTGATCGCGACGCCGAGGCCGGTGCCGCAGATCAGGATGGCGCGGTCGGCCTCGCCGTTCGCCACCATCCGGGCAGCGTCGACGGCGACGTGCGGGTAGGCGGTGTGCCCGTCCGCGTCCACGCCGACGTCGGTGACATCCGAGACCCGGTCGTCGGCCAGCAGGTCCTGCTTGATGATCTCCTTGTAGTCGAATCCGGCATCGTCCGAGCCGATCACGAGACGGTACGTCATGCGTTCGTTCCTTCCTTCGTTGCGGCACTGTCGGCGAGGACCTCGCCGACACGCGTCAGGATCATCCCCATCGAGGTGGCACCCGCATCGGGTGTCCCCAGGCTCTTCTCCGCGAGCGGTCGGGCGCGTCCGACCTTCGGCGTGAGGTCGGCGGTCTTCGCGGCCTCGTCACGAGCCACCTCCGCGGCGCCCTGCCATGCGGAAGCGAGCGACTGTCCGGCCTCGACCGAGGAACCCAGCGAAGCGACGAACGGCAACAGCGCGTCGAGGAGCGTCTTGTCCCCACGCGATGCCCCGCCGAGGTGCACGATCGAGTCCGCGAAGGCCTGCGCGGCGTCCACGACGTCGGTCGCCTCGTAGACGTCCCGGTCGTCGCCCAGCGAGCGGCCGAAGGCCTCGAGCGCCGCGCCCCACAGGACTCCGGAGGTGCCGCCTGCGAACTCCGCCCACGCATCACCGGCGCGGCCGAGGACGAAGGCGACCCCTGCCTCCTGTCCGACCCGGTCGACCGCCTTGCGGGCGGCACCGATCCCCTTCACCATGCCGCGACCGTGGTCGCCGTCACCGGCGACCGCGTCGATCCGGCCGAGTTCCTCCTCGTGCTCCCGGAGGAGCGCGTCGATCGCCTCGATCGCGCTGCGGACCGTCCGCGCCGCCTGCCTGGAGGCATCGGTCGCCTCCGGCACGACGGTCGCCGCCTCCTCGGCGTCGGCCACCGCCTCGGCCGGCACGAGCGCGCTGACCGGCGCCGCCACCTTGCGGTACGCGGGCGTGTACGCATCGGCGCGCCACAGCGCTTCGAGCTCGTCGTCGAGCCACTGCAGCGTGAGCGAGCAGCCGCCCATGTCGAGGCTCGTCACGAGTTCGCCCACCTCGGGTTCGACGACCTCGATGCCGGCGTCCTGGAGCAATGGGAGCACGCGGCCCCAGAGCAGGAAGAGCTCTTCGTACTTCGTGTCGCCGAGGCCGTTCAGGATCGGCGCGACACGAGAGCCGGCACCGGCGGGGCGGTCGTCGAGCAGCCGCGACACCAGCAGGGACGCGAGCTCGGTCGCGCGGAGGAGCGGGACGTCCTCGATGCCGGGTTCGCCGTGGATGCCGAGTCCGAGGCCGAGGTGCCCGTCCGGCACGGTGAACAGCGGCTCGGTCGCTCCCGGCATGGTGCACCCGGAGAACGCGACCCCGAGCGTGCGGGTCGCCGCGTTGGAGGCGTTCCCGATGCGCTCGACCTCGTCGAGGTCCGCTCCTGCCGCGGCGGCAGCGCCCATCGCCTTGAACACCGAGAAGTCCCCGGCGATCCCGCGGCGCTTCGCCTCCTCGTCGGCGCTCGCGATGTCGTCGGTGACGATCACGATCCGGGTGTCGATGCCCTCCGCGTTCAGCCGCTCGGCGGCGAGCCCGAAGTTCATCGTGTCGCCGGCGTAGTTGCCGAACGACAGCACGACCCCCTTGCCCTGGTCGGCGGCCTTCGCGACCGCGTACACCTGGGCGGTCGACGGCGAGGTGAAGATGTTGCCGACGACGGCGCCGGTGGCGAAGCCGGGGCCGACCACGCCGCAGAACGCGGGGTAGTGGCCGGATCCGCCGCCGACGACGACCGCGACCTGCGGGTCGGCGCCCTCGGTCGGCAGGGCGACGACGCCGCCGTGGACTCCGCGCACCCGGTCGGCGTACAGCGCGAGCCAGCCGGCGAGCTGGTCCTCGGCGAACTCGTCCGGGTCGTCGTGGATCGTGGTCATGTGGTGCTGTCCTTCGTGTGGAGGTGGATGGTGCACCGGGCGACGACGGGACGGCCGCCGTCGCCCGGAACTCAGTGTGCGCTCGTGGCCTGGGACGACGTTCGAGCGTGTGCGCCCGTCTCGCCCTGCGGGACCTTGAGGAAGTGGATCATCACGAACGCGCAGGCGTAGAGGCCGACGAACGTCCAGGTCACGGCCTGGCCGCCACCGCCGAGGGCGAGGACCGCGGCCACGACACCGGTGCCGAGGAACGCCGCGCCGCCGGCAGCCGTGGTGTACATCGCCATCGCGGCGCCCTTGTGCTCCGGTGCGAGCGCCGGCATGATCGCGCCCATCGGGACGAACCCGGCGAGCAGGCAGCCGAACACGCACCCGGCGATGACGGAGAGCACGTAGCCCCAGGTCGAGCCGGCCGGGACGAGCTGCGGGACGTACCACCAGGCGACGAGCCCGATCGCGGAGCCCATGATGCCGAACCACTTGACGGTGCGCTGCCAGCCGATCTTGTCGCCGACCCAGCCGAACAGGGCGTTCACGAGGATGTTCGTCGCGTAGACACACACCGTCATGAGCAGCCACCGGCTCTGCCCCCAGCCGCGCTCGTTCGCGATGACGGCGGGCAGGACGACGAACATGCCGAACTCGGGCGCGGTGTTGATCAGTCGGACGAGGAAGCCCATCAGGATCTTCGGGCGGGTGGCCGTCAGCCGGATGCCGCTCGTCAGCACGCGCCAAGCGCTCTCGCCCTCCGGTGCGATCCGCGAGAACCCGTTCGGCAGCCGGACGCCGAACAGCAGGATCAGGAACCCGATCACGACCAGGCCGATCGAGGCGACCATCGCGCCGGTCTCACCGCTCGTGCCGCCGCCGAACACCGGGATGGCGCCGATCGCGAAGAGCGAGCCGAGGGTCGGCAGGCCGCCGGTGAAGGCGACGTAGAACCAGCCGACGGCCGAGCCGTTGCGCTCCACCGGGGTGGTGATGTTCACCCACACCAGGAAGGCGAAGGCGAACAGCGGGTACCCGAAGCCGCGGATCGCGTAGGTCACTGCGGCGAAGGGCACGCTGCCGAGGCCGAGCGCGATGAGGAACAGCACCTCGAACACCACCCAGACCGCGAACCCGATGATCATCACCTTGCGCGGCCCGATCAGGTCGGCCAGGGCGCCGGAGATGTAGCTGCCGACCAGTGCGGCGAGGCTGTAGAACGTCACGATGGTCGCGACCGTGGCCTCGGGGGAGCCGAGGACCGCGACCATGTGCGGCGTGATGAAGTTCGACTCGACACCGTTCCCGGTCATGAAGACCAGGACGGCGAGGAAGCCGAGGGCGAGCGGGCGCGGGATGCCCATCTTGTCGAGGCGGCCCTCGACCCGGGGTGCGGTGGGCGCGCCGGTGGCACGCTGTGTCGTCGTTGACAAGTGCTTCTCCTGCTGGGTTCGTTCGTTCAGGACATCGACGGGATGATCGAGACCTTGACGCTGGCGCCGGCGGAGTCGCCGACCAGGTCGAGGGCCTCCTGGAACCGCTCGAGCGGGAACTGGTGCGTGCAGATCTCCGACATCGGCAGGGTCTCGGTCTCGAGCAGCTTGATCGCGGCCGGCCAGGTGTGCGGACCGAGGTGAGCGCCGCGGACGTCGAGCTCCTTGTCGTCGGAGATGATCGACCAGTCGACGGAGACGTTGTCCTTGAAGACCGAGTACTCGACGAACGTGCCGAGCTTGCGGAGCAGGTTCAGGCCCTGCGGCACCGCGGACGGGTGGCCGGTCGCCTCGATGTAGACGTCGGCGCCGTAGCCGTCGGTGAGTTCCTTGACGCGGGCGACGGCGTCCTCTTCGGCGATGTTGATCGTCAGGTCGGCGCCGACCTTGCGGGCGAGCTCGAGCTTGGCCTCGACGACGTCGAGCGCGATGATACGGAGCGGGTTCTTCTGGCGGGCACCGGCGATGGCGGACAGGCCGATCGGGCCGGCGCCGGCGATCACGACGGTGTCGCCGAACTTGATGTCGCCGCGCTCGACGGCGTGGAAGGCGCACGAGAGCGGTTCGGCGAAGGCGGCGACCTGGCCGGGCAGGGCGTGCGACACCGGGTGCGTCAGGGCCTTGGCGGGGACGAGGACGTACTCGGCCATCGCGCCGTCGTAGCCCTTGAAGCCGAACATGTCGTGCACGTTGCACATCCAGTACGCGCCCTCGAGGCAGTACCGGCACTCCCAACACGGCACGATCTGCTCGCAGGCGATGCGGTCGCCGATGGAGACCTTGCGCTTGGCGAGCGTCTCGTCGTCGCCGGAGACGATCGTGCCGACGAACTCGTGCCCGGGGATGCGGTCCCGCTCGGCCCACGCCGGGCGGTTCTCGTCGCCCCAGAACTTCGCGGCGCCGTGGTAGCACTTCAGGTCGCTCGCGCAGATGCCGACCGCGTCGGTGCGGAGCAGGAGCTCCCCGGGGCCCGGTGTCGGCACGGGGCGGGTCTCGAGGCGGTAGTCGCCTGGGCCGTGGACGACGACGGCACGCATCGTCGTCGGGATGGTCGTGTCGGCCGTGGTGCTGGCCGTGGTCTGCGTCGTCGTCGACATCAGCTGCTCCTTCGTTGGGTCGCTTCGGCGTCGACTGTACACCTCTCGGAACGTTTGTCCAGAACACAATTTCTGTTACGTTCGGTGCGGCGGCACCGCAGCCGCACCGTGATCGCAAGGGAGCGCACCATGACCACCGACTTCGCCGCCGCACTCCGTCCCGGGCCGGACACCATCGACCTGACGAACGACTTCACGGGTCGCACGGCGATCGTCACCGGGGGCGCATCGGGGATCGGCAACGCCATCGCCAGGGCGCTCGCGGAACGCGGTGCCCGCGTCGCGATCGTCGACGTCCGGGCGGACGGCGCCGCCGATGCTGCCGCTGCACTGACGGGAGACCACCACGGCGGCTTCGGGTGCGACGTCACCGACGAGACCTCCGTCGCACGCACGATCGCCGACGTCGTCGACCACTTCGGGCGCATCGACGTCCTCGTGAACTGCGCCGGGATCGTCGCGCTCGCCCCGGCCGAGGACCTCGAGCCGGGGGCGTGGGCGAAGACCATCGACGTCAACCTCACCGGCACCTACCGGGTCGCCCAGGCTGCTGGGCGTCACATGCTCGCCGCCGGGTACGGCCGCATCGTGAACATCGCCTCGCAGGCCGCGCACGTCGGTATCGACGGGCACGCCGCGTACTGCGCGTCGAAGGCCGGGGTCATCGGCATGACCCGCGTGCTCGCGCTCGAGTGGGGCGGGCGAGGTGTCACCGTGAACACCGTGTCGCCGACCGTCGTGCTCACCGACCTCGGCAAGGCTGCCTGGGCGAACGAGAACGGCATCAGGCACCAGGACGAGATCCCGACCGGACGCTTCGCGACCCCGGACGAGATCGCCGCGGCCGTGCTGTTCCTCGCCGGGGAGTCGAGCGCGATGGTGAACGGCGCCGACCTCCGTGTGGACGGCGGGTTCACGATCCGGTGACCCGCGCCGGGACTACGATCACGGTGTCCGTCCGCGACGCCGCACACGTGGTCGGCGTCCGCCCCGAGGGAAGGTCCCGCTCCATGTCCGCCGAGTCATCTCCCACGGACGCCGGGCGCAGCCGCTTCCCGCTCGACACGGTGTACCAGGCCGCACGGATGTACTACCTCGAGGACGCCACGCAGGTCGAGATCGCCTCGCGCCTCGGTGTCTCCCGGCCGACGGTCTCCCGCCTGGTCGCCGAGGCCAGGCGCGCGGGACTCGTCCGCATCGAGGTCGTCGACCCGTTCCAGGACGAGACCGTCGCGCTCGCCGAACGGCTCCAGGTGGTGCTCGGGCTCCGGGCCGTCCACCTCGCCGCGGTGACGCACACGGCGACGCTCGGTGCCGACCTCGCCGCCCCGCTCGCGGCTGCCGTCGACGGGATGGCACTCGTCCCTGGCGACGCCGTCCTGATGTCGTCCGGTCGCACGGTCTACGACGTCGCCCATGTCGGCATGCCCCCGCTCGCCGGTGTGCAGCTCGTCCCGACGGTTGGTGGTCAGGCGGACCCGATGCCGTGGTTCCAGACGAACGAGATCACCCGGACCGCGGCCGAGCGCTCCGGCGCGATCCCGGCCTTCCTGTTCGCGCAGGCGCTGCCGTCCGAGGCGATGCGTGCCTCCCTCGACGAGGACCCGGCGTTCCAACACGTCATCGGGCTGTGGAGCCGGGCGAAGGGCGCCATCCTCGGCATCGGCGCACCGACGCCGACCCGAGACGCGCTCGCGCGGGGCGTCCCGGTCGAGGACCAGGCCTTCGACCGGGCGGCCGGTGACGTCTGCCTGAACTTCTACGCGCCGGACGGGTCGGCGATCGAGTTCCCCGGGAGCGACCGGATGGTCCGGACGTCGCGCGAGGTGCTCGCCGCGGTCCCGCACGCCGTGGGCATGGCGGTCGGGGAGTCGAAGGTGCCGAGCATCATCGGCGCCGTCCGCGGTGGCCTGGTCAACGAGCTGGTGACGGACGCGGCGACGGCGCGCGCCCTGCTCGACGCGCTCGCCTGAACCACGCACCGGACGGGAGGCTCGTGGCGGCCCCGCCACGAGCCTCCCGTCCGCCCTGGACGCGCGTTCGCACCCATCGCACCCGCGCTGGGCGGCGGAAACGCGCGTAGGAGGGCGGAAAAACCGACCTCCTACGCGCGATTCGACCTCCTACGCGCGATCGCGCCGCACGTCCCAGAGGTGGTGCACCGGGTCGTGTGCGTAGTACGTCGCGAGGCTCGCGACCGTGAACGCACTCCCGTCGGACCGCAGCCCCGTGCGGGAGAGCTGGTCGTCCTGGACGTCGTCGAACGCCCGCGCCGCACGGTGTGCGGCCTCGCCGAGCTCCCGCGCCACGACCGTCGGGTCCTGCTCGCCGTAGCGGTCCTCCTCGGCGGTGGCGTCCTGGTCCCAGTTCGGGAAGGTCGGGGCGTCCTCGGCGAGCATGAGCTCCAGCCGTTCGGTCATCTTCCGGTGCACGTCGCGGACGTGGGCGCCGTACTCGAGCGGTGACCAGGTGTGGTCGTCCGGGCGGTCACGGACGCCGTCCCGCGCGAGTTCCGCGGGCCAGCCGGTGGCGTTTGCCTCGATGATCCCCGGCACGTCGCGGATCGTCACCGTGCTGCCGTCGTAGCCGCACTCGGGGCACGCGGCCTCGATGACCCAGGTCCAGTTCTTCGTGTCCGGTTCGATCGCCATGACGCGATGTTATGACCTCGTTACTCAGGTCTCCGCTTCCCCATGGACACAGGGGAGCGGCGTGACCCCCAACCGGGTGACACGCCGTTGCCTGTGAATCACCGGCCAATGACATTTCGGTCGCTCGGTAACGTTCGACGCCGTTCACGACCGGTTGCCCGAACCGATCGAGCCCGGCGAACCGGCCGGGCGATGACCCGAGGAGAAGTGCATGGGTTCCGACCCCAGTAGTACCCCCACCCGACCGCGTCGGCGGCTCCGCCAGAGCGACGTCACGGTGGTCGACAAGAGCATGATGCGCAAGGCCGTCGGCGGCATGGTCGTCGGCAACACGATGGAGTGGTACGACGTCGGTGTCTACGGCTACCTCGCCGTGACGATGGGGCGGGTCTTCCTGCCGACCGCTGAACCTGCGGTCCAGATCCTGTTCAGTCTCGGTGTCTTCGCCGCGACGTACATCGCCCGGCCCCTCGGGGGGATCGTCTTCGGACGCCTCGGCGACAAGGTCGGGCGGCAGAAGGTCCTCGCGACCACGCTGATCATGATGGCCGCGTCGACGTTCCTCATCGGAGCGCTCCCGGACTACGCCCTGATCGGTGCCGCTGCACCCGTGCTGCTCGTGGTGCTCAAGCTGCTGCAGGGCTTCTCGACCGGTGGTGAGTACGCCGGTGCCACGACCTTCATCACCGAGTACGCACCAGATCGTCGTCGCGGGTTCTTCGCGAGCTTCCTCGACTTCGGGAGCTACATGGGCTTCGCGCTCGGCGCGGCGGTCGTCTCCGTGCTCCAGGTCTCGCTCGGTGAGGAGACCATGACCGCGTGGGGTTGGCGTCTGCCGTTCCTCCTCGCCGGTGTGATCGGCACCGTCGCGATCTACTTCCGCCTGCGCATCGAGGAGTCGCCCGTGTTCCAGGCGACCCAGGCCGCGCAGGCTGCTGCGACCGACGCGATCGCGGAAGCCCAGGGCCGCCCGCGCAACGTCTTCGTGATGGTCAAGGAGCACTGGCGTCCGATCGTCATCGCCGTGATGCTCGTCGCGGCGTCGAACACCGTCGGCTACGCGCTGACCTCGTACATGCCGACGTACCTCACCGACTCGCTCGGGTACTCCGCGCTCGACGGCACGCTGCTCACGATCCCCGTGCTCGTGCTCCTCGCCGTGATGCTCCCGCTGACCGGCAAGCTGTCCGACAAGCTCGGCCGCCGCGTCGTGATGTGGATCGGTGCGGCGACGACGGTCGTGCTCGTCATCCCGGCGTTCATGCTCATCGGGCACGGCGCGCAGTGGTCGACGCTGCTCGGTCTCGGGCTGCTCGCGCTGATGACGGCGCTGTGGGTGTCGAACCAGGCTGCGTCGCTCCCGGCACTCTTCCCGACGAACACCCGCTACGGCGGCATGGGGTTCGCGTACAACATCGCGATCGCGGTGTTCGGTGGGACGACGCCGCTCATCGTGCAGGCGCTCCTGACGTGGACCGGCGACGAGCTGGCACCGGCGTACTTCCTGATGGCGATGAGTGTCATCGGCGCGGTCGGAGTGTTCTGCATGAAGGAGTCCTCGCGGCGCCCGCTGCCCGGGTCGATGCCGGCCGTGGAGTCCGACGACGAGGCCCGCGAGCTCGTGCTCACCCAGGACACGAACCCGAACCTCGACCTCGGCGACCTGCCGTTCGCGGCGGAGGACGCCGCCCGCGAGGCGCGCGAGCGCGAGCCGGCCGCCGCGCGCTGAGCGCGCGCTGGCGCGTCGCGCGCTTGGCCGATCGCGCCCGGGTACGGACATCGCGCCCCGTGGCGACGGGGCGCGATGTCCGGAGCGGAGTGCGATCCGAGCGCGACCACCGACGGGAGGCACGGTGCGAGTCCGACTCGCACCGTGCCTCCCGTCGGTGCGTGCGTCGCTCCGTCGTTCCGTCGTTCCGAGTCGGTGCCGGCCGGGGGAGGGGAGCACAGCACGCGCGGCGTTCCCCTCAGTCGCGCCCGTGCTCGTGGTCGAGCGCCGGCCACGCGGGGAACGGATCCGCCCATGTCCGCCAGAGGTCCGGCCCCGCGAGCAGCTCGTCCGGCGTGAGCAGCGCCCCGTCCAGTGCGCGCTCGATGCCGGGGACGTCGAGCCGCTCCCCGACGAACCAGATCGCCTGCCCGATCGGGGCGTCCTCGTCCCACGACGGGTTCGCCGTGGGATCGAGCGCGAGCATCGCCCCGAAGCTCGCCCACGACCCGACGTGGTCCGGGCGTGATGCCAGGCGGAAGAACCCCCGGGAACGCAGCACCCGGCCGTTCACCCCGGCGGCGAGGTCGTCCTCGATCACGGACGCCAGCCGCCCGGGGTGGAACGGCAGCGGCTCCCGGTAGCGCAGCGTGACGAGGTCGTCCCGCGTGCCCCGCCCGAGGTCCGCCCCGCTCGACAGCGCCCGCATCCACCCGGCTCCCGTCGCGAGGAGCCGCGCAGCACCCCCGTTCGACGCCGGCAGGTCAGCGGCGGAGTGCACCCGGTCGAGTGCCACGATCACGGCGTGCGGCGCCATCCGGTGCAGCAGCGCCACCAGTGCACGACGTCGACGCCCGGTCAGCCCCGCGAACCGGTCCAGGGCGATCACGGTCGAGTACTCGACGAGTGCGGCGACCCGGTCGGCGGCCACGAACGCGTCGTCCACGTCGGACCACAGCAGGTGTGCGACGTCGTCGGCGCGGAGCACGGCCACGGCGTGCCGGAGGACCCGGTCGTCGCCGTGCTCGCTCCTCGCGGCGTTCGCGAGGAGCATCCCCACCGCACGGGTGTCCGCGCCCGGGGCGAGGGTCACGACGAGGTCGTGATCGGCATCGGGGCCGCAGACCCGGTCGAGTTGGTCGGTCCTCGCAGCGATCGCCCGTGCCGCCGCGAAGGCGCTCCCGGTGACGTGCATCCGGTGCCCCCGCTGCCTGCCCGCTGCACCGGACGGCGTCGTCAGTCGGGCGGCGACGCGGTCGGCGTCGACCTCGTGGAGGGCGGACACGAGCGTGATGACGGCTGGTCGCATGTCGGCTAATGTACATGAAAACCGTTATCAACAAGGAGGTCACTCGTGAAGGTCCGCAACTCGCTCAAGGCGCTCAAGAAGATCCCCGGCTCGCAGGTCGTCCGTCGCCGCGGCCGGGTCTACGTCATCAACAAGCAGAACCCGCGGTGGAACACGCGACAGGGCTGACCACCGGGGTTCCGTAGGGTGGCAGCATGCGATTGCTGCTCATCCGACACGGCCAGACCCCCGCGAACGTGAACGGCGTCCTCGATGCCGAGGTCCCCGGGCCCGGGCTGACGGAGCTCGGGCAGCAGCAGGCCGCCGCGCTGCCGGAGGCCCTGGCGGACCGGGGCATCGAGAAGCTCTTCGTGTCGAGCATGATCCGGACGCACGTCACCGCGGCGCCGCTGGCCGCATCGCTCGGGATCGACCCCGTGGTGCTCCCCGGCCTCCGTGAGATCGAGGCCGGCGACCTGCAGGGTGCGCGCGACGAGACCTCCGTCCAGCGCTACCTCGCCGCTTGCTACGCGTGGGCGTCGGGTGAGCGCGAGGCCCGGATGCCAGGAGCCGAGACCGGTGAGGACTTCTTCGACCGCTACGACGACGCGATCCGGCAGATCGAGGACACCGGGGTCGCCGTCGCCGCGGCGTTCAGCCACGGCGCGGCGATCCGGATCTGGTCGGCCGTGACGGCGCAGAACACCCCGAACGACCTCGGTGCGAGCCGGCACCTGGAGAACACCGGTGTCGTCGAGCTCGAGGGCTCCACCGCCGACGGCTGGCGACTGGTCGACTGGGCGGGCGAGCCGATGGGCGGCGACGACCTCGTCGACCGGACCGCGCAGGATCCGACCGGCGAGCGGTTCTGAACCCGGCCACGGACAGGAAGGAGGCTCGGTGCCAGCTGGCACCGAGCCTCCAGTCCGTCTGTGGTGGCGTCTACGCGCGTGCCGGCGCCGCCGTCAGCGGCACGATGACACCGTGCGACTCGCGCAGGACGTCGAGGGTGCGCTGGACCTCGTCCGCACGCTCCTCCGTCGTCCAACCGAGCACCCCGGCGAGCACGTCCGCGAGCTCGTCGAGCAGGTCGATCGTGACGCCACCGACGAACGCGAGGTTGGTGCGGCGGAGCACCACGTCGACCAGGTGCACGGCGTGCTCGTGCTCGGCGAAGTACGCGACCTCGGCCCGGGTGAGGGCCGGGTCGGACTCGAGCGGCTCGACCGGGCCGTCGGTGAGGACGTCCACGACCTCGGCCGCGCGGGTGCCGTAGCGCTCGAGCAGCCCCTCGACCAGGTGCTCGTCGAGCCCGTCGCGGTGCGACTTGATCCACAGTGCACGCTGGGCGTCCGTGGTCGGGAACTCCTTGCCGCCACCGATCGCCATGCCGGTCGTGTCGACCTTGCGGGCGACACCGAGCTTCGTGGTGGCCTCGGTCGACAGGTGCGCGGCGAGGGCGCGGAAGGTCGTCCACTTGCCGCCGACGAGCGACAGCACGGTGCTCTTCGGGAGACCGGCGATCGGGGTGTCCACGATCCGGTAGTCACGCGACACGAACCCGGGGGCGGTGTCCTCGTGGCGGGGGAGCGGGCGGATGCCGGAGTAGCTGTAGACGATGTGGTCGCGCGTGACCTCGATCTGCGGGAACACGTGCTTGACGAGCCCGAAGAAGTAGTCGATCTCCTCGTCCGTCGTCGTGACCGGCTTCGAGGGGTCGGCGTCGATGTCCGTCGTGCCGATGAGCACCCGGCCCTTGAGCGGGTAGATCAGCACGATGCGGCCGTCGTCGTTCTCGAAGAACAGCTCACGGCCCTTCGTGGCCTCGAGCAGCTCGTCGTTGTGCACGACGATGTGGGAGCCCTTCGTGCCGCCCATGAACGTCGTGTCGCCGCCGAACGCGCCGTTCGTCAGGTCGGTCCAGGGGCCAGAGGCGTTGATCACGACGTCGGCGGAGAACACGAACTCGTCGCCGGTCTCGCGGTCGCGCAGCACGACGCCGCCGTCGCGGGTGCCGGCTGCCTCGACGTAGTTGGTCGCACGGGCGGTCGCGGCGGAACCGGTCCCTGTGCCTGCGGCCAGGCCGTCCTTGAGCACGTCGAGCGCCAGGCGCTCCGGCTCGTGGACGGAGGCGTCGTAGTAGGTCCCGGTGTACTTCAGGTCCTTGTTGAGCGCCGGCATGTCCTCGAGCGCTGCCTTCTTGGTGCGGAAGACGTGCTTCGGGACGGAGCCGCCGTCACGCGAGAAGGAGTCGTAGATCGTCATGCCGATCTTGATGAGCATCGCGCCACGCTCCTTGGTGGAGCGCTGCTTGTGCGTCAGCATCCGCAGCGGGGCGTTCATGATGCCGGAGAACGTCGAGAAGATCGGCATCGTCGTCTGCAGCGGCTTGACGTAGTGCGGGGCGATGCGGATCAGCCCGTTGCGCTCCTGCACGCTCTCGCGCACCAGGCGGAACTCGCCGTTCTCGAGGTAGCGGATGCCACCGTGGATCATGTGGCTCGACGCCGCAGAGGCGCCGGAGGCGTAGTCGCCGCGCTCGACGAGCGCGACGTCGACGCCCTGCAGGGCGAGGTCGCGGAAGGTGGCGATGCCGTTGATGCCGCCACCGACGATGAGGACCTGTGCGTTCGGGCGCTCGGTGAGCGATGTCACCGTGCGTCGGGGCTGCGTCGTCTTCGACATGTGCGTACGCGTCGCTTTCTGGGGTCGGTTCCTGGGTTCGAGTTCGATCGTGCGCCTTCGTGAACGGTCGGGCAACTTGCGTGCACGAACGTGCAGAACACCTGTGGTCCGGCCCGGAACGGGGGACGGGAGGCTCGGCCGGGCTTGCAGACGCCGTGCACGTCCGTGCATGGTTGGCTCCATGAGCGATGCCGCCCAACCGATGCGCACCCAGCAGGCGCTGCGCGCCGCGCACCTGTACTACCTGCAGGACCTGACGATGGACGCCATCGCCGACGAGCTCGGCACATCGCGCTCGTCGGTGTCCCGGTTGCTCAAGCACGCCAGGGACACCGGGCTCGTCGACATCCAGATCCGCTCGCCGCTCGACCAGGCCGCCGCGCTCAGCCGGAACATCCGTGCACGGTTCGGAGTGCACGCGCACGTGGTCCCGGTGCCGGACCACACGAGCGACGTGGACCGGCTCGAGCGGGTCGCGCTGTCCGCGGCGCGGATCCTGACGCAGTACATCGAGTCGAACATGGTGATCGGGCTGTCGTGGGGCTCGACGGTGAGCGCCGTCAGCCGGTACCTCGTGCCGAAGACCACCCATGGCTCCACCGTCGTGCAGGTGAACGGCGCGGCGAACACGCGCACCACCGGCATCGTCTACGCGTCGGAGATCCTCCGGCGCTTCGGCGAGGCGTACGGCGCGCTCGTGCAGCAGTTCCCCGTCCCGGCGTTCTTCGACGACCCGGCGACGAAGGAGGCCCTGTTCCGCGAGCGCTCGATCCGGCGCGTGCTCGACCTGCACGAGCGGATGGACGTCGTCGTGTTCGGTGTCGGTGCGCCGCAGGCCCCGGTTCCCTCGCACGTGTACTCCGGCGGGTACCTGGACCCGGCCGACCGCGAGGAACTGACGAAGGCGAAGGTCGTCGGGGACGTCTCGACCGTGTTCTACCGCGCCGACGGGTCGTGGCGGGACATCGGGGTGAACGCCCGCGCCGGCGGCCCGGACCTCGACACCATCAAACGGGCTCCGCGGCGCATCTGCGTGGTGGCGGGACGCGGCAAGGCGGCGTCGCTCAAGGGCGCCCTCGCGGCCGGGCTCATCACGGACCTGATCCTCGACGAGAGCATCGGACAGGCCATCCTGCAGCCCTGACGATCCGCCGATGTCGGTGGTCCGGCGTACCGTCATCGCCATGGATGACCGCCAGGGTTCTCGGTGGTTCCGGCGGCTCGCCGGCACCGACGTCGATGACGCGATCGCGTTCTTCTCGGTCGACTACGACCTCCGCACGCCGACGGTCCGTCGCACGTCGCCGAAGACCAAGTGGGACTTCGCCGGGGTGGGGGATCAGCGGATGTCCCTGCGGACGACACGGTTCGGCGTCGACCTGCGGTGCGAGAGCTTCGTCGCGGACGAGTTCATCGTCGCGTGGGTCCGTGGCGGGACGAGCACGATGACGACCGGCGGCGAGAGCGTCGACCTCGAACCAGGGGTCCCCGTGGTCCTGCCGACGGAGACCGCGTACGAACTCCACCAGCGGGACATCGCACTGAGCATGGTGCACCTCGACCGGGCCTTCGTGACCGGACTGACCGGCGACCCCGCGTTCACGTTCGAGCCGCTCCGCGCGCCGTCGGCAGAGGGCATGCGGCTGTGGCGGTCGATCGTGCAACAGCACTCGTCGACCTGGCTCGACATGGAGCAGGACCTCGACGACATCGCCCGGCGGGACATCGCCGAGGCGTTCTCGGTCGCGGCGCTCCGGGCGTTCCCGCAGCGGGCGACCTGGCGGGCGACGGTCGCCGGCAACGGTCCGGAGCACGAGCGACTCCGCCGTGCGCTCGAGTACGTGCACGCGCACGCCAACGAACCCATCGGCACCTCGGAGATCGCCGACGCGGCCGGACTCAGCCCGCGTGGGCTGCAGCAGTCCCTGCGTCGCCACCTCGACCAGACCCCGGGCGAGCTTCTCCGGGAAGTCCGACTCGAAGGCGCGCACAACGACCTCCGCCGCGCCGACCGCGACGAGCTCTCCGTCGCCGAGATCGCCAGGTCGTGGGGCTTCGGCCACCTCGGCCGGTTCTCGGCCGCGTACCGGACACGCTTCGGGGAGCTTCCGAGCGAGTCGCTCCGCAGCCGCGGCTGACAGCACCGCAGCGTCCCGGCTCGGTAGCGTTGGCCGCATGGACACCGTCGTCACCCGACTCCGATCCGCCCTCGACGACCCGGACGGGCTGATCGTGCGGGACGACGCCGACGCACTGGACGCCACGAGGACGGACAAGTCCGGCTGGGTCGCGTCCGGCCGCCCGGCAGCACTCGTCGAGGCCCGCACCGTCGCGCACGTGCAGGCGACGCTCCGCACGTGCAACGACCTCGGGGTGGGCGTCGTCCCTCGAGGCGCGGGCACCGGGCTCGCCGGTGGGGCGAACGGCACGGACGGGTCGGCGGTGCTGAGCGTCGCGCTGATGGACCGCATCGTCGAGGTCTCGGCCGACGACGAGCTCGCGGTCGTGGAGCCCGGCGTGCTGAACGGTGCCCTGAACGCCGCGGTCCTGCCACTCGGGCTCCGGTTCGCGCCCGACCCCGCCAGCGCGGCCATCTCGAGCGTCGGTGGGAACATCGCCACGAACGCCGGGGGCCTGCGCTGCGTGAAGTACGGCGTGACGCGCGAGGCCGTCCTCGGGCTCGACGTCGTGCTCGCGGACGGGCGCCTGGTCTCCACCGGGCACCGCACCGTGAAGGGCGTCACCGGGCTCGACCTCACCGCGCTCATGGTCGGCTCCGAGGGCACCCTCGGGGTGATCGTCGGGGCTACCGTCCGGCTGGTCCCGGTGCCGTCGGGGAAGCCCGCGACGCTCGGTGCGGTCTTCCCGGACGTCCGAGCTGCGGCAGCCGCGGCAGCCGACGTCGTGCACGGGTCGGAACGGCCGTCGACCGTCGAACTGCTCGACGCCGCCGCGCTCGCCGGGATCGCGGCGTACCTGGGACCGGACGTCATCGCCGAGTCCGTGGGAGCGGTCCCCGCCGGCGGGGCGTTCCTGCTCGTCGAGTTCGACGGCGTGGGCGCAGCGGAGGCGGCGCGCGGAGCCGAGCCGGTCCTCCAGGCCGCCGGCGGAACCGTCCGCCGGGCGGTCGACGGCGACGAACGCGAGCGCCTGCTGACGATCCGCCGGTCGTTCCACGCGGCCATGGAAGCCCGCGGACAGGTGCTCATCGAAGACGTCGCGGTCCCGCGCAGCCGACTCGCGGACATGTTCGACCGGGTGGCGGCGATCGGGCACGAGCACGGCGTCGCGATCCCGACCGTCGCCCACGCGGGGGACGGCAACCTGCACCCGAACTTCGTGTTCGACGGGGACGAGGTGCCGCAGCACGTCTGGGACGCGGCCGATGCGCTGTTCCGAGCGGCGATCGAGCTCGGCGGCACGTTGACCGGGGAGCACGGAGTCGGCGTCCTGAAGCGACGGTGGATCGGGGACGAGCTCGGCGACGACCTGGTGACGCTGCAACGGGGGATCCGGCGCGTGTTCGATCCGAACGGGATCCTCAACCCGGGCAAGGTGCTCTGACGCCGAATTCGGTGACACCGATTCGCTCCTGATCATCCGGATGTTCGGGTGTAACACGACGGACACGCGCGAGTGGCTGGATGGT
Source organism: Curtobacterium guangdongense (assembly GCF_049341845.1). Lineage (NCBI taxonomy): Bacteria > Bacillati > Actinomycetota > Actinomycetes > Micrococcales > Microbacteriaceae > Curtobacterium > Curtobacterium guangdongense. The sequence goes on along the minus strand of NZ_JBMPIT010000006.1, from coordinate 347,370 downwards.
GCTCGACCGAGCCACATCGCCCACGAAGGAGTCCGCCATGCTGATCGGCGTCCCCACCGAGATCAAGAACAACGAGTTCCGTGTCGCCGCCACCCCGGCCGGCGTCGCCGAACTCACGATGCACGGGCACGAGGTCCTCGTGCAGGCCGGAGCCGGGACCGGGTCGTCGTTCCCGGACGAGGAGTACGCCGCAGCCGGGGCCACCATCGTCCCCACTGCCGACGACGTGTGGTCGCGGGCCGAGCTGGTGCTGAAGGTCAAGGAGCCCGTCGCGTCCGAGTACGCGTCGATCCGACCCGGGCAGGTGCTCTTCACCTACCTCCACCTCGCCGCTGACCGGCCGCTCACCGACGCCCTCGTGGCTTCGGGTACGACGGCCATCGCGTACGAGACCGTTCAGTTGCCCGACCGGTCGCTGCCGCTGCTGTCCCCGATGTCGGAGATCGCCGGACGCCTGTCCGCCCAGGTGGGCGCGAACCACCTGATGGCGGCGCACGGCGGCCGCGGGCTGCTGCTCGGCGGCGTCCCCGGCACGCCGAAGGGCCGCGTCGTCGTGATCGGCGGCGGCGTCGCCGGCGAGCACGCCGCGACGATCGCCCTCGGGATGGGTGCAGACGTCACCGTGTTCGACATCAGCCTGCCGCGACTCCGTGCGCTCGACGCCCGGTTCGACGGACGCATCACGACGCTCCGCTCGTCCACTCACGCGATCGCGACGGCGCTGCAGGACGCGGACCTCGTCATCGGGTCGGTGCTCATCCCCGGGGCCTCGGCACCGAAGCTCGTGACCGACGCCATGGTCGCGGACATGCGCCCGGGATCGGTGCTCGTCGACATCGCGATCGACCAGGGCGGCTGCTTCGAGGGCTCGCACCCGACGACGCACGACGACCCGACGTTCCGCGTGCACGACGCTGTGTACTACTGCGTGGCGAACATGCCGGGGGCCGTCCCGCGCACGTCGACGATCGCGCTGACGAACGCGACGCTGCCCTACGCCCTGGCGATCGCGAACCAGGGTTGGGCGGCGGCGCTCGAGTCCGACGCCGCCCTGGCGAAGGGCCTCAACGTGCACGCCGGCCGCGTCACGAACGACGCAGTGGCCGCTGCCCACGGCTTGGTCGCGTCCGCCGCCTGACGGAGATTGGTCCGCACGACCTCACGCGCTGAGCGACACTTCGCGGGCATCGTGCCGCGTGAAGTGTCGCTCAGCGCAAAAGTTGATCGAGCGCGGGCTACGCGGCGCGCGCGGACCGGGCGGCGGACCAGCCCGCGCGGGTGCGCACGGCGAGGGTGACCACCACGGCGACGACGACGGCGACGAGCGCAGCGACCGCGGTGGGCACCGACACCAGCGGGCCGTCGAGTCGTGCGACCGCGACCCATGCCAGGCCCCAGCCCAGCGAGACCGTCGGAGCGAGGCGCCCGCGGCCGGTCACGGCCAGCAGGACCCCGACCGCGCCGGCGACGAGTGCCACGACGACACCCCAGACGTCCTGCGACAGGCCGAAGCCCCGGAAGCCAGCGGCCGTCAGCACCGCTGCCGTGTTCGCCGCCGTCGCGACGCACACCCAGCCGAGGTAGAGGCCGAACGTGCCGTCGGTGACGATCGCCTCGACCGTGCCGGACGGACGCGTGCGCCGCAGGACCACGAACGTCCACGCGAGCACCGCGAGCAGGGCGACGATGATCGGCTCGCTCAGCCACAGCAGCCCGAACTGCACGGACAGGATCCACGCGGCGTTGAGCAGCAGGGACAGTGTCGCGGGCACGGCGAGGCGGTCGTGGCGGGCCTCGTCGCCACGGCGCGGCAGGAACTGCCAGACCGCGAAGGCGATGAGTCCGACGTAGATGACGCTCCAGATGCCGAACGCGGGTCCGGCCGGCGCGATGGCCGTCGACGACGCCGAGAGGGCTCCGCCGGCAGCGTCCTGGATGGGGGTTCCCCCTGCCGCGCCTGACCCGATGAACGAGCCGACCACGGCGATGACGGCACTCGCCGCGATCGCGATCTTCCGGAACCACCGCATGACTCATCCCTTCGTCAGCATGCTGATGACCTGCACGGTAGGCGGTCGCGACGCCACGGTGCGCAGGTGCCGTTCAGCGGATGGGGGACGTGCGTAGGTTGGGCACGTGACCGTCGAGCTCAACACCGCCTACATCGACCGCATCGCACCCATCGCGAGTCCGACGCTCGACGACTCCTTCCGGATGATGGAGGAACAGGACGCCAGCGCATGCATCGTCCTGTACCAGCCCGATGCCGAGGAACTCGGGGACGTCGCGGTGGCGCTCGGGCTGCACGAGCTCGCGGTGGAGGACTCCGCCGAGGGGCACCAGCGGCCGAAGCTCGAGCGGTACGGCTCGACCCTGTTCGCGGTGTTGAAGCCCGCGCTCTACAACGACCAGCTGGAGGAGGTCGAGTTCGGCGAGGTGCACGCCTTCGTCGGCGAGCAGTTCTTCCTGGCCGTCGTGAAGGCCGATCCACGTGGCCGGAACGTCGTGCCGCGGGCGCTGCAGCGGATGAGCGGCAAGCCCGGACTCGTGACGGCGGGACCGCAGGCGCAGCTCTGGGCGCTCATGGACTCGATCGTGGACGACTACATCCCGGTGATCGAGGGCCTCGAGGAAGACATCAACCAGATCGAGGACCAGCTCTTCGCCGGTGTTCCAGGGGTGTCCCGACGCATCTACGAGCTGTTCGGCGAGGTGGTCGACTTCCAACGGGCCGCGCGTCCGCTGGTCCACATGATCGAGAACATCCACCGCGGCGCCGAGAAGTACCACCTGCCGGTCGAGATGCAGCGACGCTTCCGCGACGTCCTCGACCACGCCATCAGGACCATCGAGCGCATCGACACCTTCCGGCAGCTCCTGCAGAACGCCCTGACGGTGGACGCCACCCTGGCTGCGCAGAAGCAGAACGACGACACGAAGAAGATCTCCGGGTGGGCCGCCATCCTGTTCGCGCCGACCCTCATCGCGGCCATCTACGGCATGAACTTCACGCACATGCCCGAGCTCTCGTGGACGTGGGGGTACCCGCTGTCGATCGTCGCGATGGTGGCCTTCGCCGCGATCCTCTTCGTGGTCTTCAAGGTGAAGCGCTGGTTCTGACGAGTCCCTCTGACATACTTGCGGAACAAAAGTAACGCTGATCTGGAGCTCCGATGACGCACTCCCTCGTCCACCTGTCCACCGCCGGGGTCTCCCTCGTGCTCGACTGCACCGAAGGGCGCCTGCCGTCGGTGGTGCACTGGGGTGTGGCCCTGGGGGAGCAGTCCACCGCGGACCTGCAGGCCCTCGTCGAGGCCGGGCGGGAGCCGGTCGTGTCGAACGCCGTCGACGAGCCGATCCGCCTGGCGATCCTGCCGGAGCCGCACGCCGGGTGGTCGGGCAAGCCCGGCGTCAGCGGCCACCGGGACGGCCACGACTGGTCGCCGAGGTTCACGACGACGAGCATCGACGTGATCGGCGAAGCCCACGACACACTGCCGAGCAAGGACGGCGAGCCCGCACGCATCGACGCCGGCCCGGCCATGGTCGTCGTCGAGGCCGCTGACGAGCACGCCGGCCTCGCCGCGCGCCTCGAGATCGAGCTCCTCGCATCCGGGCTGATCCGCGCCCGCGCAGCAGTCACGAACACCGGCGACACCAACGACGACGAGCGCCCGTACACCGTCGACGACCTCACGGTCGCTCTCCCGATCCCGACCAGGGCTCGCGAGATCCTGGACTTCGCCGGCCGCTGGGGCAAGGAGCGCACCCCGCAGCGCAGCGAACTCGTCGTCGGCATCCACGAGCGCGAGGGCCGCAAGGGCCGCACGGGCGCCGACGCCGCCACGGTCCTGAGCGTCGGCGTGCCCGGTTTCGGCTTCGCGCGTGGCGAGGTCTGGGGCGTCCACACCGCGTGGAGTGGCAACCACCGTCACCACGCCGAGCGCCTGTTCAACGGCAACCAGGTGATCGGCGGCGGCGAACTCCTGCTGCCGGGCGAGGTCCGCCTCGGCACGGGCGAGACGTACCAGGGCCCGTGGGTCTACGGCGCCTACGCGGACGGCCTCGACGCCCAGGCCCGCCGGTTCCACGACCACCTGCGGAGTCGCCCGCAGCACCCGACGAGCCCCCGCCCGATGACGATCAACGTCTGGGAGGCGGTGTACTTCGACCACGACCTCGCACGCCTCGAGGACCTCGCGGACCGCTCCGCCCGGCTCGGCGTCGAGCGCTTCGTCCTCGACGACGGCTGGTTCCGCCACCGCCGCAACGACTTCGCGGGCCTGGGGGACTGGTTCGTCGACGACGACGTGTGGCCCGACGGTCTGACCCCGCTCGTCGACCACGTGCGGGCCGCCGGCATGCAGTTCGGCCTGTGGTTCGAGCCCGAGATGATCAACGAGGACAGCGACCTCGCCCGGGAGCACCCGGAGTGGATCATGCAGGCCGACGGTCGCCTGCCGATCCGGTCCCGGCACCAGCAGGTCCTCAACCTCGCGATCCCGGAGGCGTACGAGTACGTGCTCGACCGGATGACGGCGATCGTCGACGAGTACCGGGTCGACTACGTCAAGTGGGACCACAACCGCGACCTGGTGGAGGCCGGGCACCGCGACGGCGGCGCGGCCGTGCACGAGCAGACCCTCGCCGCGTACCGGCTGATGGCCGCGCTCAAGGACCGGTTCCCGGGCTTCGAGATCGAGTCGTGCTCGTCCGGCGGTGCGCGCGTCGACCTGGGCGTCATCGAGCACACCGACCGCGTCTGGGTCTCGGACTGCATCGACCCGCTGGAGCGCCAGCAGATGAACCGCTGGACGATGCAGCTCCTGCCGCCGGAGCTGCTCGGCTCGCACATCGCCAGTGGCGTGAACCACACCACGGGGCGCTGGCACGACCTGTCGTTCCGCGCGGGGACGGCGCTCTTCGGGCACCTCGGCATCGAGTGGGACCTGTCGAAGGCGACCGAGGCCGAGGAGCGTGACCTCGCCGAGTGGATCGCCCTCTATAAGGACACCCGTGCGCTCCTGCACGGCGGCGACCTGGTGCGCGTGGACCAGGTCGACGACACCCTGAACGTCTACGGCACGGTCGCACCCGACCGGAAGCAGGCGATGTTCTTCCTGGCGTCGCTCACGGCACCCGAGGTCAGTCTCCGCGGCCGCATCACCTTCCGCGACCTCGACCCGGACACCCGGTACCGCGTCGACCCGGTGCTCATCGGCAGCGGCGCCGACGGTGTCCGCGCGCCCGTCTGGTGGGAGGGGGAGCGCGTCTTCACCGGACGGGTCCTCGAGACGGTGGGGCTGGAAGCCCCGTCCACGTACGCGGAGCGGGTCGTCCCGTTCCGGCTCACCGCGCTCTGATCGCGCGTTGCTGACGGACGGGAGGCTCGTGGTGACGTCACCACGAGCCTCCCGTCCGTCATGTGCGCACAAGGCCCTTGACAACCGCTTTCTTTTGCAGCGACACTAAATCCGATCCGGGACTGCCACCCGGACGGAACCGCGTTGACGAAGGAGTCACGATGGCCACCGAAACACCCCTGACGGCGCCAGCCGTCCGGCGGGGCCGGCCCGCCCGAGCCGCGGAGGCGGCCGGATCCAGGACCGCAGCACCGCGCCGACGTCGCCCCAGGAACGACCTCTGGCTCGCCCTCGTCTTCATCGCCCCCGCGGCGATCGGGTTCGCCGTGTTCCTGCTCTGGCCGACGATCCGCGGCATCTACCTGAGCTTCACCTCGTACAACCTGCTCACCCCGCCGGTGTTCACCGGCCTGCAGAACTACGAGCGGCTCGTGCAGGACTCGATCTTCTGGCACTCGATGGCCGTCACGGTCGAGTACGTGCTGCTGAACATCGGGTTCCAGACGATCCTCGCGCTGTTCATCGCCGTGATGATGCACCGCCTGACGAAGTCCACGTTCGTCCGCGGCATCGTCCTCGCGCCGTACCTGGTGTCGAACGTCGTCGCTGCGCTCATCTGGCTCTGGATCCTCGACACCCAGCTCGGCATCGGCAACGAGGTCCTGTCCGCACTCGGCGTCGGTCGCATCCCGTTCCTGCAGAGCGACTTCTGGGGCATCCCGACGATCGCGTTCATCAACGTCTGGCGGAACGTCGGCTACACGGCGCTCCTGATCTTCGCGGGCCTCCAGGCGCTGCCGGAGCAGGTCTACGAAGCGGGCCGCATCGACGGTGCGAGCGAGTGGAAGATGTTCTGGCGCATCACCGTGCCGCTCCTCCGCCCGATCCTGTCGCTCGTGCTCATCATCACGATCATCGGCTCGTTCCAGGTGTTCGACACCGTCGCGGTGACGACCCAGGGCGGCCCGGCGAACGCCACGAACGTCGTGCAGAACTACATCTACAACCTGGCCTTCGGCCGGTTCCAGTTCGGCTACGCGTCCGCCGTCTCGGTGGCCCTCCTCGTCGTCCTCAGCATCATCACCTTCATCCAGTACCGACTCTCGCGTTCCGGCGAGAGCGACCTGGACTGACCCGGACCACGGAAAGCGAGTCGACGATGACCAGCACCCTGCCTCCGGTGGCCGAGCCCACCACCACCCGCGCCGTCACCACGCGTGGCGCGAAGCCCCCGCGACCGAAGCCGTCCGTCGGCCGCGTGTTCGCCTGGATCGCGATGATCGCCGTGATCGTCGTGACCCTGTTCCCCTTCTACTGGATCCTCCGCACGGCGCTGTCGTCGAACGGTGCCATCTCCGCCGACCCCACCTCGCTGCTGCCCACCGGGTTCAGCCTCGGCGGGTTCGAGCGGGTGTTCGGCCTGCAGTCCACGAAGGAGGCGCTCGCCCAGGGCGGCTCCGGCGCGGCGATCAACTTCTGGCAGTACCTGCTCAACTCGGTGATCACCGCGACGATGATCACCGTCGGCCAGGTGTTCTTCTCCGCCGGCGCCGCCTACGCCTTCGCCCGGCTGCGGTGGCCCGGGCGCGACAAGGTCTTCGCGGTGTTCCTCGCCGGGCTCATGGTCCCGACGATCTTCACGCTCCTGCCGAACTTCGCCCTGATCAAGTCGCTCGGCCTCGTCGACACCCTGCTCGGGATCTCGCTGCCGTCGATGCTGATGACCCCGTTCGCGGTGTTCTTCCTCCGCCAGTTCTTCCTCGGCATCTCCCGCGAGGTCGAGGAGGCAGCCCTCATCGACGGCGCCGGCAAGGTCCGGGTGTTCTTCCGCCTCATCCTGCCGATGGCCGGCGCACCGATCGCGACGCTCGCCGTCCTGACGTACATCACCGCGTGGAACGACTACTTCTGGCCGCTCATGGTGTCGTACACCGACAGCTCGCGGGTGCTCACCGTGGCGCTCGGCGTCTTCAAGTCCCAGTCGCCGCAGTCCGGCACCGACTGGGCAGGACTCATGGCCGCGACCCTCGTCGCAGCGCTCCCGATGATCGTGCTGTTCGGCCTGTTCGCCAAGCGCATCGTCAACTCCATCGGCTTCTCCGGCATCAAGTAGGTCCAGCTCATGACGAACTCCATCACCCGCCGCGCGCTCTTCGCCGGCGGAGCATCAGCCCTCGCCCTCGGTGCGCTCGCCGCGTGCTCGTCACCCGGCCGCTCGTCGGGCGGAGCGCCCGGCGGCGCGACCGGCACCGTGTCCTACTGGCTGTGGGACTCGAACCAGCTGCCCGCCTACCAGGCCGTCGCGAAGGCCTTCGAGCAGCAGAACCCCGGCATCACGATCAAGATCACGCAGCTCGGCTGGAACGACTACTGGACGAAGCTCACCGCCGGGTTCATCGCCGGGACCGCGCCGGACGTGTTCACCGACCACCTGACGAAGTTCCCGCAGTACTCGGACCTCGACGTGCTCTACGAGCTCGACGAGCTCGAGGCCACCGCCTCCATCAAGGACGCCGACTACCAGTCCGGCCTCGCCGAGCTCTGGAAGGGGCAGGACGGTCACCGGTACGGGTCCCCGAAGGACTGGGACACCATCGCGATGTTCTACGACAAGAAGGCGATGGCGAAGGCCGGGGTCACCCCCGAGCAGCTGGCGTCGCTCGAGTGGAACCCCGACGACGGCGGGTCGTTCGAGAAGATGGTCGCCCACCTGACCGTCGACGGGAAGGGCAGGCGCGGCGACGAGTCCGGCTTCGACAAGAACGACGTCGCGGTCTACGGCATCAGCGCGAACGGTAGCGGCGGCGACGGGTTCGGGCAGACGCAGTGGTCGCCGTTCACCGGGTCGACCGACTGGTTCTACACGAACAAGAACCCGTGGGGGAACAAGTTCCGGTACGACGACGTCGGCTTCCAGAAGACGATGTCCTGGTACTACGGCCTCGCCGAGAAGGGGTACATGCCGAAGTACGGCGTCTTCTCGACGACCACCGGGCCGGACGTGCAGCTCGGTGCGAAGAAGGTCGCGCTGTCGTTCAACGGCTCGTGGATGATCGGCACGTACGCCAACCTCCCGGGGCTCGAGATCGGCATCGCGCCGACGCCGGTCGGGCCGGTCGGGCACCGCGCCTCGATGTTCAACGGGCTCGGCGACTCGATCACGAAGCAGGCGAAGAACCCGGAGGCGGCGGCGAAGTGGGTCGCGTTCCTCGGCGGTTCCACGGCGCAGCAGATCGTCGGTCGTGCCGGCATCGTGTTCCCGGCCCGTCCGGAGGGCACCGATGCCGCCGTCGCCGCGTTCGAGAAGCGCGGGCTCGACGTGTCGGCGTTCACCCGGCAGGTGGAGGACAAGACCACCTTCCTGTTCCCCGTCACGCGGAACCCGGCGGACGTGCAGGCGCTCGTGCAGCCGGCGTTCGACGACATCTACGCGAACGGCAAGCCGGTCAGCACGCTGACCTCGGTGAACGACCAGGTGAACACGCTCCTGCAGCTCACCTGACGCGCTGGTCGCGTTCCGTTCCGGACGGAAGGCTCGGTGCCAGCCGGCACCGAGCCTCCCGTCCGCGCGTGGTCTCCGCGCCGCGCCCCGTCCTCGCGCCCCGTCTCGATCGAGGGAACAGAAATCGTCGCCCGGGCGCCGTCGACCCGACGATTTCTGCTCCCTCGATGCGACGCGGAGCGCCGTGACAGCCGCGCGTGGTCCGCTCTCAGGCGCCGAGCGCGTGCATCTGGATGGCCACCGCGGCTGCGCCGCGCGCCCACTCGTTGAACCGGAACGGCTGCGCGATCACCGTCGGGGTCGGCGTCGACCAGTGCCGAGCGGCGTCGACCGAGCGGTCGAGCGCTGCCCGGCCGACCTCGGCGATCCCGACGAGTTCGCCGGAGAGCAGGACGACCTCGGGATCGACGACGTTCACGACGTCCGCGACGAGGAGTCCGAGGGCCTCGGCAGCCGTGTCGACGACGGCACGCGCACCGGAGTGACCGCCGCGGGCCTCGTCGAGGAGTTCGACCGCCGACACCGGCCGGCCGAGCGCCTCGGTGCCCGCGAGGGAGATCGCCCGCGCGCTGAGCACGGCGCGGGCGCACCCGCGGTGGCCGAACTCGCACCGGAGGTCAGACGTGCTCACCGCGCCACCGAGCCGCTGGTGCCCGATGCTGCCGGCGGTCGAGTGAGCGCCTGACAGTACCGTGCCGGCGACGACCAGGCCGAGCCCGATGCCGGCGCCGATCGTCAGGAGCGCGAACGAGCGGTGGTCGCGGCCCTCGCCGAACCAGTGCTCGGCGTGCGTGAGTGCCCGGACGTCGTTCTCGACGGAGCACGGCAGGCCGGTCGCCGCGCCGAGCAGCGAGCTGAGCGGGACGTCCTCCCAGCCGAGGAACGGTGCGCGCCGGACCTCGCGCCGGTCGATCGTCGCGCCGCCCAGGGCGACACAGACCCCGCGGACACGGTCGTCCTCGGCGGTGATCGCGGCGACGACCTCGGCGATCCGGGCGACCACGGCAGGCACGGCCGTGTCGGTCAGTGCTTCCTCGCGCTCCGTCAGCACCCGGCCACGATGGTCTGTCGAGACAGCGAACAGGCTGTCCCCGGTGAGCTTCACACCGATGAAGTGGTGCGCGTCCGCGTCGATGTCGAGCGGGATCGACGGGCGCCCGGTCGTGGTCTGCTGCACCCCGTCGCGCTCGACGAGGATCCCCGCCTCGAGCAGCGGTCTCGTGATGCGCGACAGGCTCGGGCCGGACAGGCCGAGGCGTTCGGCGAGTTCGGTGCGTGGGCGTGGGCCGGCCCGGAGCACCTCGAGGACGACGGACTGCGCGCTGCCGACGAGCGGCTCCCAGCCGTGCTCCGCTGTGCCTCGGGTCTCGGTCACGTCGTCAGCCTAGGGCGCGGGCGACGGGTGTCGGACGGCGGACACTCCGGTGATCCACAGTGGTCCTCCAGCGCCTTGGCACCGGTGGCACACGCGGGGCCGACAGGATCGGACGCATGCAGTGTCCCAACGACCAGTCCACCCTCGTGATGTCGGAGCGGTCCGGCATCGAGATCGACTACTGCCCGGAATGCCGTGGCGTGTGGCTCGACCGCGGCGAGCTCGACAAGATCATCGACCGGGCCGCGCCTGGGTCGTCAGCAGCTCCTGGACCGCAGGCGGTCCCCGGCGTGCCGGCCGCCCCCGCGTACGGTTCCGTCCCCGGGTACGCGCCGGGGATGGCGGTGCCGCGGAACGGGTACGCGTCGCCGGGTTCGCCTGGGTCGCCCGGGTCGTGGGACAAGGGCCGCCGAGGTGGCTACGGCCAGTACGGGCAGCCCGGGTACGGGCAGCAGCCGGGCTACGGGCAGCAGTACGGCAAGAAGCGCCGCGGGAACTGGCTCAGCGAGCTCTTCGACTGAGCGGTCACGGCTCGTAGCGGAGCCAGATCAGCACGATCGGCTCGTCGTCGGGCACGACCACGCCCTCGGTCCGCAACCAGAAGCGACGGTGCTGCGCCCGCCAGTCGTCGATGTCGGTGAAGCCCTCGCCCTCGGCGTCCGCGAACGCCCACGGCACCTCGGTGAAGGGCACGATCTCGACCGCCGTGACGACGACCGTCCCCGCCGGGCGGTCGTCGTCGTCGAGCAGGACCAGCCGCTCGCCGACGTGCTCGAGCTCCTCGCCCTCGTCGTCGTACTCGGAGAGCCGTCCGGCAGTGGCGGTCTTGGAGCCGTCGGCGACCAGTGACGTCAGCCGCTGGCGGAGTGGCCCGGGGTCGCCGAGCTCGAGGCCGCGGAGCTCGCCGTGGCCGGGGACGTCGATGCGGGGGAACACCCGGTCACCGTAGCGTGGCCGAGGGCCGGTCCGGGTGGCCGATAGGGTTTCCGACATGTCGCACACCGCCCACACGACACCCGCGTGGGTGATCAAACTCGTCGTCGTCACCGGGCTCGTCGGCGTCGCGGGCGGGATCGCCGGCATCGCGGTCTGGCTCGCCCTGCAGCTCATCCAGTTCGTCGCGTTCGGGTACCCGTTCGGCGGGCACCTCGAGGCTGCCGACGCTCCGTCTGGTCTGAACCGCTTCCTGGCGCTCGTCGCCGCCGGTGTGCTGACGGGCGTCGCCTGGTGGGCGATCCGGCGCTGGGGTCGACCGATCGTGTCGGTCCCCGCCGCGATCGGGGGCAAGCGGATGCCGACCCTCGCCACGATCGGGAACGCCGGGATCCAGATCCTCGCCGTCGGACTGGGTGCCTCCATCGGCAAGGAGGTGGCACCGCGCGAGATCGGCGCGTGGCTGTCCCAGCTCATCACCGCCAGGGCCGGCCTGACGAAGCGCGAGACGAAGATCCTCGTCGCCTGCGGAGCTGCGGCCGGTCTCGCCGCCGTCTACGACGTCCCACTCGGCGGTGCGCTCTTCGCGGTGGAGGTCCTGCTCGGTGAGCTGACCTTCGCCACCGCGCTGCCGGCCTTCGCGACGAGTGCCATCGCCGCCCTCGTCGCGCGCGTCGTGATCCCCGACGAGGTCCTGTACCACGTACCCGCGACCCACCTCACGCCGTCGCTGCTCGTGTGGGCCGTGATCGTCGGACCCGTGCTCGGGTTCGCCGGTGTCGGGTTCGTGAAGCTCACGAACCGACTGCAGGGCATCGCGCCGAAGGGCTGGCACCTCCTCGTGGTGCTGCCGCTCGTGTTCACGATGGTCGGGCTCATCGCCGTCCCGTTCCCGGAGATCCTCGGCAACGGTCGTGCGCTCGGCATCGTCGCCATGAACACGTCCATGAACAGCGGGACGATGCTCGGGATGGCCCCGATCGTCGGGCTCCTCGTACTCGGGTTCATCCGCACGATCACCACGTCGGCGACGATCGGCGCCGGTGCGGTCGGCGGCACCCTGACGCCGTCCATCGCGATCGGCTCCGCGTTCGGTGGCTTCCTCGGCGGCGCGTGGATGCTGATGTGGCCGGCGGACGGCCCGAACCTGGTGTCGTTCGCGTTCATCGGAGCCGCGGCGTTCCTCGCCACGACCATGCGGGCGCCCTTCACCGCGCTCGTGCTCGTCGTCGAGTTCACCCAGCAGGGCACCGACATCCTCATCCCGTCCCTGCTCGCAGTGTCGGGGTCGGTCGCCGTCGGCTACGTGCTCGCCCGTCGGCGCAGCGCCCAGATGACCTGACCGGTACCTCCCCGCGGACATCGGCCTACCATCGGCGGCAACACGCGGGGCGCACGGCCCCGCGCCGAACGTCAGGAGCAGACGATGGCCGGGTTCGACGACATCACGAAGAAGGCGCAGGACTTCCTCAAGGACAACAAGGTCCAGGACGCCCTGAAGAGCGAGCAAGCCGAAGGGATCAGCGACAAGGTCCTCGACGGTGTCGCCGATGCCGTCAAGAAGGCCACCGGCGGCAAGTACGACGACAAGATCGACGGCGCGCGCGACACCGCCGACAAGCACATCGGCAACGAGTAGCGCGAACGACGGTCGGACGGCCCTGCGGCGAACGGCCCGGGGCCGTCCGGCTGGACTCCTGGTGGAACAACGAGGACGATGGAGCGGTTGTCCCCGACGACAGCAGGAGGAACAAGCGCAGTGACGATCGTGGCACCGAACCAGCCGCTCACCGACGACCAGGTCGAGCGGATCAAGGCCGACTTCCCGATCCTGCAGCAGCAGGTGAACGGGCAGCCGCTGGCGTACCTCGACTCCGGGGCCACCGCGGAGCGGCCACGACAGGTGCTCGACGCCGAACGCCGGTTCCTCGAACACGACAACGCCGCCGTGCACCGCGGGGCGCACACCCTCGCGGCGCTGAGCACCGACGCGTACGAGGACGCCCGCGCGACCGTTGCCGGTTTCGTGGGCGCCGCGAGCCCGACTGAGATCGTCTGGACGTCGAACGCCACCGACGCGCTCAACCTCGTCGCCTACGGCATCGCGAACGCCAGCCGCGGACGCGGGGGAGCGGACGCCGAGCGCTTCCGGATCGGTCCCGGCGACGAGATCCTCGTGACCGAGGCCGAGCACCACGCGAACCTCGTCCCCTGGCAGGAGACCGCACTCGCGACCGGAGCGACCCTCCGCTGGGTGCCCGTGGACGACCAGGGATGCTGGACCGCTGCCGACGCGCTCGCGCTGATCACCGAGCACACGAAGGTCGTCGCGTTCGCGCACGTGTCGAACGTCACCGGCATGATCGCCCCCGTCGCCGAGGTCGTCGAGGCGGCACACGCCAACGGCGCACTCGTCGTCCTGGACGCCTGCCAGTCCGCGCCGCACCGTCCCCTCGACGTGCAGGCGCTCGACGTCGACTTCGCGGCCTTCTCCGGCCACAAGATGCTCGGCCCGAACGGCATCGGCGTGCTCTGGGGACGCAGCGACCTGCTGAACGCGCTGCCCCCGTTCCGCACCGGGGGCTCGATGATCACCACGGTGACGATGGAGCACACCGACTTCATGCCGGCACCCGAGCGCTTCGAGGCCGGCACCCAACCCGTGTCGCAGGCCGTCGCGCTCGCCGAGGCCGTCCGCTACCTGCAGGCGATCGGGATGGAGCAGGTCCGCGCCCACGAGGAGCACCTCGCCCAGCGCATGCTCGACGGCCTCGCCACCGTCCCCGGCATCTCGGTCGTCGGTCCCGCTGCCGGTGTGCCGCGCTCCGGGCTCGTGTCGTTCGACGTCGACGGCGTGCACGCTCACGACGTCGCGCAGTACCTCGACGCGCAGGGCATCGCCGTCCGCTCCGGGCACCACTGCGCACAGCCCCTGCACCGTCGCCTCGGGCTCACCGCGACGAGCCGCGCGAGCACGTACGTGTACACGACCGACGAGGACGTGGACCGCTTCGTCCAGGCCGTCAGCGAGATCCGTGGGTACTTCGGAGCAACGGAGGCGGACGCGTGAACACCCTCGACTCCCTGTACCAGCAGGTCATCCTCGACCACGCGAAGGCCCGGCACGGCGACGGCGAGCTGCCGGACGCCGATGCGTCGCACTTCGAGCGCAACCCCACGTGCGGCGATGAGATCACCGTCAGCGTTCGGCTCGAACCGGGATCCGACCGGGTCGCTGGACTCGGCTGGCAGGGCGACGGCTGCTCGATCTCGATGGCTTCGGCTTCGGTGCTCACGGACATGGCCGTCGGCCGGACCGTGCCGGAGTTCCTCGCGCTCACCGAGGAGTTCCGCACGATGATGCGCTCTCGTGGCGCCGGCGAGCCCGACGAGGACGTCCTCGAGGACCTGATCGCCTTCCACGGCGTCTCGAAGTTCGTCATGCGCGTGAAGTGCGCGATGCTCGCGTGGGTCGCGGCGGAAGCCGCCGCGCGCGAGGCGAGCGCGGCCCGGTAGTCATCCAACAGGCGGACGGGAGGCTCGTGGCGGACACGGCCACGAGCCTCCCGTCCGCCGGTTGGTAGCGTCACGGCAGGACGATCACCTTGCCGGCGATCCGGCCGGCCGCACCCTCGGCGTGGAGCGCCGGCAGCTCGGCGAGCGGGATGCGCCGTGTGACCTCGACGGCCAGCGCACCCTGGTCGACGAGGGCCACCAGCTCGGCCAGGCGCTCCCGGTTCGGCAGGACGAAGACGGTCGCGGCACGCACACCCCGCGACTCGTCACCCGGAGTGGTGATGAACGCCGTCGTGCTCACGACGGTGCCACCGTCCCGGACGGCTGCAACGTCGGCCGCGAACTGTTCCGGGTCGAGCGGCGCGAGGTTCAGCAGGACGTCGACCTGCCCGTCGAGTGCACCGAGCACGTCGGCCTCGGTGTGGTCGATGACCTGGTCGGCTCCTGCTGCCCGGACGTCGTCGGCGCTGCGGGGGCTCGCGGTCGCGATGACGTGGACGCCGGCGCGCTTCGCGAGCTGGATCGCGTACTTGCCGACCACGCCGCCGGCGCCGACGATCAGCAGCCGCTGCCCGGCGCGGAGCCCGCCGTCGTCGAAGAGCGCCTGCCACGCGGTGAGTGCCACGGACGGCAGCGCGGCCGCGTCGGCCAGGGGGATGCTCGTCGGTGCTGGCACCCATGACTCCGCCGGAGCGACGACGTACTCCGCTGCTCCGCCGTCGGCCTCCATCGGGAGGAAGCCGATGACCGCGTCGCCGACGGCCAGTCCGGTCACACCGTCGCCGAGTGCATCGACGATTCCGGAGACGTCGTACCCGGGGATGTGCGGGAGCTGGATCGGGATGGGGAGGAACCCGGCCCGCATGCCGTTGTCGGCCGCGTTGTACGCCGATGCCGCGACCCGCGCGCGCACCTGCCCGGCGGCGGGCGCGGGCTGCTCGACCTCGCCGTACCGGAGGACCTCGGGTCCGCCGACCTCGGAGAACTGGACTGCCTGCATGGTCTTGCCCTTTCGTCATGTGCTTCGAATTCGAAGTTGTTGGAACCGTACCACTGCTTCGAATTCGAATCAACAGGTAGGATCGGAGCATGCCGGAAACGCCTGCCGCCCTCACGCCGACGCAGCTCGGTGCCTACCTCGCCTTCACCGAGGTCGGAGCGCTGCTGCGGCCCGCAGTGGAGCGGCAGTTGAAGGACGTCGGGCAGCTCAGCTACGTGCAGTTCCAGCTGCTCGCCCGGCTCGGGGACGCACCGGACGGGCACCTGCGCATGACGGACCTGGCGGACGGCGTGGTCTACAGCCGGAGCGGGCTGACCTACCAGGCGCAGTTGCTCGAGCAGCGCGGGCTCGTCACCCGCGGACCGTCCCCGGATGACGAGCGCAGCACGGTCGTGACGCTCACGGCGGCCGGCCGCGATGTCCTTGCCGCGGTCTTCCCGGGGCACATCGCCACGGTGCACGGGCTGCTCTTCGCGCACCTCACGGATGACGACGCCGCCGAACTCGCACGGATCCTCGGACGGGTCAGTGCGGAGCTCCGGGCGGCGCCGCCGCGGTCGGCGGTTCGTCGTCGAGGTCGTTGACGCGCGGTCTGCACCCCTCATCCGGGGGACATGACTGGTCCTCGATTCGTCCGACTGTCTGAGCGGACGAACAGGTCTAGCTTCTGTTGCGTGCGGCAACGTCGCCGCACATCGACGAATCGAGCATCATGCAACGACGGATGAAGCAACTCGTCGCGATCGCCCTGAGCGCCGGTGTCGTGGGAGCACTGGCCCCCGCGATCTCGGCTCAGGCGGTGACCACGAGCGACACCCCCGACTTCGGGAGCAGTGTCAAGATCTACGACCCCTCCGTGCCGGCATCGACCATCCAGGCCGACGTCGACGCCGCGTTCAACGCCCAACTCCGCAACCCGAGCGCGCAGTTCGGATCGCAGCGGTACGCGTTCCTCTTCAAGCCGGGCAGCTATGGGCGTGTCTGGGCGAACCTCGGGTTCTACACCTCGGTCGCCGGGCTCGGGAAGAACCCCGACGACGTCACCATCAACGGCGCGGTCAACGTCGACTCCGGTTGGAACGCCGGCGACGAGAAGAACGCGACGCAGAACTTCTGGCGATCGGTCGAGAACGTGAAGATCGCACCGGAAGGCGGCACCGACCGGTGGGCGGTGTCCCAGGCCGCGCCGATGCGTCGCGTCCACATCGCGGGCAACCTGACCATGGGGCCGTCGAACCAGGACGGCGGACAGGGGTACTCCTCCGGCGGCTACATCGCCGACTCGAAGGTCGACGGCACCGTCACGAGCGGGTCGCAGCAGCAGTGGTACACCCGGAACTCCACGATCGGGTCGTGGCAGGGCGGCAACTGGAACATGACGTTCTCGGGCGTGAACGGCGCCCCGGCGAACGACTTCTCGAAGAGCTACACGACCCTCGCGACGACGCCGACCACGCGTGAGAAGCCGTACCTGTACGTGGACTCCTCGAACAAGTACCACGTGTTCGTGCCGTCGCTCCGACAGAACTCGTCCGGGGTGACCTGGCCGAACACCGCCGGCACCGACATCCCGATGCGGAACTTCTACGTCGCGCACCCCGGTGACTCGGCGTCGACGATCAACAGCGCGCTGTCCCAGGGACTCAACCTGTTCTTCACGCCGGGCACCTACCAGCTCGACGCGCCGATCACCGTGACCCGGGCGGACACCGTCGTGACGGGCATCGGGTTCCCGACGCTCGTGCCGACGAAGGGCAACGCCGTCCTGACCTCGACGGACGTCGCGGGAGTAAACGTCTCGAACCTCGTCGTCGACGCCGGGACGCAGAACAGTGCCCAGCTCGTCCGCCTCGGGACGAGCGGCTCGCACGTCGACCACGCCGGCGACCCGCAGAGCATCCAGGACGTGTTCTTCCGCGTCGGCTCGAGCATCCAGGGGAAGGCCTCGACCACCCTGCAGGTGAACGCGGACGACACCCTCGTCGACCACATCTGGGCGTGGCGGGCCGACCACGGCGGAGCGGCGACCGGATGGACGGTCAACACCGGCGCCACGGGCGTCGAGGTGAACGGGGACGACGTCCTCGCCACCGGGCTCTTCGTCGAGCACTACCAGCGGTACGAGGTGCAGTGGAACGGCAACAACGGGAAGACCATCTTCTTCCAGAACGAGATGCCGTACGACGTGCCGGACAACGCGTCGTGGCAGAGCCCGACCGGAGCCGGGTACGCCGCGTACAAGGTGGCGTCGACCGTCACGACGCACGAGATCTGGGGTGGCGGCGTCTACTGCTTCTTCAACACGAACCCGGCCGTGCACGCCGATCGTGCGTTCGAGGTCCCGCAGACGTCCGGCGTCCGTGCGCACGGGTTGGTGACGGTCTCCCTCGGGGACACAGGCACCATCTCGAGCGTGATCAACGGCGTCGGGGGAGCGGTCCCGACACCGGCGGGCAACACGGCGCCGAACCGACTGGCGTCGTACAACTGAGGAGGTCCGAGGACATGACACGCAACAGGAAGCGCCGCACGGTCGCACTCGTGCTCGCCGGGACGGCCGCGGTCGCCCTCGGCGTCGCACCGGCCGTCACCGCGAACGGCCCGGCGAGCGCCGCGAACGGTGACGTCATCTGGTCGCAGGACTTCGACGGCCCCGCCGGGAGCGCACCGGACCGTTCGGTCTGGACGAACGAGACGGGAGGCGGTGGTTGGGGCAACAACGAGCTGGAGAACTACACGGACTCGCGCGACAACTCGGCGCTCGACGGACAGGGCAACCTCGTCATCACGGCGAAGCGCGAGGCCGACGGGTCCTACACGAGCGCGCGGCTGTCGACGCAGGGGAAGTACACACCCCGGTACGGCCGGATCGAGGCGCGCATCCAGATCCCGCGGGGGCAGGGCATCTGGCCGGCGTTCTGGATGCTGGGCTCCGACCTGCCCCAGGTCGGGTGGCCGAACTCCGGTGAGATCGACGTGATGGAGAACGTCGGCTACGAACCGGCGACCGTGCACGGCACGATCCACGGGCCCGGGTACTCCGGGGGTCAGGGGATCACGTCGAGCTACCAACACCCGCAGGGGTGGTCGTTCGCGGACACGTTCCACACGTTCGCGGTCGACTGGAGGCCCGGATCGATCACCTGGTCCGTCGACGGTGTCGCGTACAAGACGGTCACGACGGCGGACACCGGCGGCAACCCATGGGTGTTCGACAAGCCGTTCTTCATCGTGCTGAACCTGGCGGTCGGCGGGAACTGGCCGGGCTACCCGGACGGGTCCACGCAGTTCCCGCAGCAGATGCGGGTCGACTTCGTCCGCGTGATCGACAACTCCTGATCGGCAGTCCGGCGGCGACCACCGGCCGTCGCCGGACCCGCTCCGGTGTCGTCAGGCGGCGTGTCGGCCCAGGGTGACCCGCTCCTCCGGCAGATCGTGCAGGTCACGACCGCGGAACCACCGGAGGAGCCAGTCGGCAGGGGAGCCGGCCAATTCGGCCGGCAGCGGTGAACGGTCCGCGAGGAAGGTGCTGAAACCCGGTTCGTCCCGGACGTCCGAGTCGGACGGCGCGGCGAACGCCATGGCCCAGCCGTCGAAGCGGCGCGAGGTGACGGCCTCACGCGAGAGGGTCTTGACCTCGCGGTGCCGGGGGTCGCGCTCGATCGCACGGAACCGGTCCTCGACACTCCACACCGGGCCCTCCAGGACCTGCAGGAACCGACCACCCTTCGCGAGCAGCAGACCGGAGACGCCGAGCGCGTCGTTCCGCAGGCGTGCTTCCCGGAGCATCGCGACCAGGTCGGCATCGGTCATCTCGTCGGCGGCGACGGACATGTACACGAGTGAGGTCAGTGCAGTCATCACCACGAGTCTGTGTCCGGCAGCGCGCTGGTGCAACAATCGGCCGGATCGCGCGTTCGGGCGCGGACCCGGCGTTCCGACGCGGCGCGCCCGTCAGTGCAGCGCCGTGAAGGACGCGTCCCGGACCAGGACGGACTCGGCCCCTGCGTCGACCTGCTGGTCCGGGTCACTCGAGAGGCCGAGGGACCACGTCCCGCCGCCCGGCTTCTCGGGCAGCCTGAACTCGACGGTCGTCTCCGAGGCGTTCAACAGCACCGCCACCGCGTCGTCCCCGTGCTCGAGCACGAGCATCACGGCCCGGTTGCCGGTGTCGGCCCAGTCGGCGTCCTCGAAGCCGGCGTCGTCCGCGCGCAGGACCGAGACGGTCGAACCGGACTCGCCGGGTGCCGTGCGGTACCACTCCGGGCGGAGCGCGACGTGCTGCTTGCGGAACGCGATCGCCGACCGGGTGAACGCCAGCAGGTCCTGGTCCGCCGCGGCCCAGTCGAACCACGAGATCTCGTCGTCGTGGCAGTACGCGTTGTTGTTGCCGCCCTGCGACCGGGCGATCTCGTCGCCGCCCAGGATCATCGGGACCCCGGCCGACAGCAGGAGCGTGCCGAGGAAGTTCCGACGCTGCCGGTCGCGGTAGTCGTTCACCGCGCCGTCGTCGGTCGGACCCTCGATGCCGCCGTTGAACGACGTGTTGTTGCTCTCGCCGTCGTTGTTGTCCTCGCCGTTGGCCTCGTTGTGCTTCTCGGCGTACATCGTCAGGTCGGCGAGGGTGAAGCCGTCGTGCGCGGTGATGAAGTCCACCGAGCAGACCGGCGCACGGCGAGACCCCTCGTAGACGTCCGGGCTGCCGAGGAACCGCTGGACGGCGTCGCCCAGGACGCCCTCGTCGCCGCGCCAGAACGCGCGCATGTCGTCGCGGTACTTGCCGTTCCACTCGGACCACTCGGCCGGGAACCCGCCGACCTGGTACCCAGCGGTGTCCCAGGGCTCGGCGATCATCTTGACCGTCCGCAGCACCGGGTCCTGGTGGATGATGTCGAGGAACGCGGAGCGGCGGCTCGCCTCGTTGTCCTGGCGGGTCAGCGTCGTCGCGAGGTCGAAGCGGAAGCCGTCGACGTGCATCTCCTCGACCCAGTAGCGGAGCGAGTCCGCGATCAGGCCGAGCGCCGCGGGGTGGGCGACGTTGAGGGAGTTGCCGGTGCCGGTGGTGTCGAAGTAGCTCGAACCGTCGTCCTCGACCAGGCGGTAGTACGACGGGTTGTCGATGCCCTTGAACGACAGCGTCGGGCCCATGTGGTTGCCCTCGGCGGTGTGGTTGTAGACGACGTCCATGATGACCTCGAGACCAGCGGCGTGCATGGCCTTGACCATCTGCTTGAACTCCGCGACCTGCTGTCCGGCCGTTCCCGAGGACGCGTACTCGTCGTGCGGCGCGAAGAAGCCGATCGAGTTGTAGCCCCAGTAGTTGCGCAGCCCCTTGTCGGCGAGCGTCGAGTCCTGCACGAACTGCTGCGTCGGCAGGAGCTCGACGGCCGTCACGCCCAGGTAGACCAGGTGCTGGATCGCCGCCGGGTGCGCCATGCCGGCGTAGGTGCCGCGGATGTCCTCCGGGACGTCGGGGTGCTGCTGCGTGAACCCCTTCACGTGCACCTCGTACACCACGGTGTCGGACAGGTGCGTGTCGGGACGGACGTCGTCGCCCCAGTCGAACGTGCGGTCGGCGACCACGGACTTCGGCATCGCGCTCGCCGAGTCGGTCTCGTCGATCCGGTCCGGGTGCTCCATGTCGTGGCCGAACAGCGCCTGGCCCCATTCGTACGTGCCGTCGATCGCCGTCGCGTACGGGTCGAGCAGGAGCTTCGCAGGGTTGTGCCGCAGACCGTTCGCCGGGTCCCAGGGGCCGTGCACGCGGAAGCCGTAGCGGGTGCCGACGGCCACGTCCGGCACGATGTCGTGGAACGTGTACCCGGTACGGTGGGTGAGCTCGGTGCGGTGCTCGGTCCCGTCGTCGTCGAACCGGCAGAACTCGATGCGGTCGGCGGTGGTCGAGAACAGGGCGACGTTGGCGCCGCCGTCGACGAGCGTGACGCCGAGCGGTGAGCGCGAGGAACTGGTCATGGTGGAAGTTGTACCGGTACCCCGCTGTGCCCTGCGCGGATCCACGTACCCCGAGCCGGTCACCCGGATCGATCCTGCACACACCGGACGGGAGGCTCGTGGCGGACACGGCCACGAGCCTCCCGTCCGGTGTCGGGTTCCGTCACCACGCGGCGGACGGCAGATCGTCCAGGGTGTCGGAGCGGGACGACGGGACGCCGTCTGCCCCGGACGTGACGGTGACGTCGATGGCGGAGCGACCATCGGCGACGGTCTCGAAGACGGTCAGTGCCGTCTCGGTCTCACCGCCGACGGCGGTGGCTGCGGCCGCGCCGCCGAACACGGCGACGGCTGCGGTAGTCGCGACGATGGCGGCCGCGGCGAGCTTCTTGTGGACGAGCATGGTGCCTCCTGGATCCGGTGGACCGTCCCGGTGACGGTCGCGGTACCCAGTGCAGCGCGCGCGGGGTTTCGTGAGCGTTTCCACGGGCGGGAGGTGGAGGGATCACGCGGCCACCGTCAGGCCCGACGGCTCAGGAGGAGCGTGCGGAAGAACGCGACCACCGATGCGATGAGGGAGAGGCCGGCGATGACCACGGCGACCCGCGCGATCGAGCGTGCAGCCGTCGCCGTGTCCCACTGGGTCTTCGTGGCGACGTAGGAGAAGTCTCCGTGATGGAGCCACGGGAAGGCCGGGGCCATCGGCCAGGCGATGTGATCCGCGACCACGGCGACCAGCACCGCGACGCCGGCCGCGAGGAGGAGCACGAGTGCTGGGGCCTGGGGTCGGAGGCGCGCGAGCATGGGGAGACGCTACCGTTCCTGCTCGGTGAGTCGGCGGAGCAGTCGGAGGAGCGTCGCTCGTTCGTCGGTGTCGAGCGGCGCGAACAGCTCGTCGAGGACCCCGGCGGCACGATCTCGTCCGCCCTCGAGCGCTGTCCGTCCTGCCTCGGTGAGCGAGTGCTCGATCCGGCGGCCACGGCCGGCGGTGCGTTCGATCAGCCCGCGTTCCACCATGCGCGCGGCGAGGGTGCCGAACGCCTGGTCGCTCTGGAACGTCTCCGTGGCGAGGTCGTGTCCCGACGCTCCCGGCAGCCGGTCGATCGCGCGCAGGGCATCCCACTGCACGAGGCTCACGCCGACGTCCCGCAGTGCGGCGTCCATGGTGCGGTGGTTGCGGTACTGCGCCCGTTTGACCGCCTGACCGAGCGCTTCCAGATCCGTCGTCACGGTGCTACCGTATCAACATCCGTAGATAAACATGTTGAGATAGGCATCCGATGACCACTGGACGAACCGAATCCATCGCACTCGTGCTCCACGGCGGTGGTGGTCCGCAGACGGTCGTCCCGATCGTCGACCACCTCGCCGCGACCATGCAGGTCCTCGCCCCGACCCACCCCGGTTGGAACGGCACCGTGCTCCCGGACGACGTGACCTCCGTCGCCGACCTGGCCGGCGTGTACCTGGAGCAGCTCGTCACCAGCGGCGCCCGCGGGGTCGTGGTGGTGGGGTCGTCGATCGGCGGGTGGCTCGCGCTCGAGATGGCGATCGCGGCGGCGGGCAGCGAACGGTACGCGGGGGTGATCGGCGCCGCGGTGGACATCGACGGCGTCGGAGCCGTCGTCGACGGTGAGCCGATCGCGGACTTCTTCGCGCTGGACGCCCGTGGGCTCGCCGAGGCGGCGTGGCACGACCCGGAGCGGGGGTACGTCGACCCCGCCGGTCTGACAGCGGAGCAGCGGGCCGTGCAGCAGTCGAACGGACGGACGATCGCGGTCCTCGCGGGCCGCGGGATGAGTGACCCGACGCTCCTGGACCGCGCTGCGACGATCACCGTGCCGACGCTCGTCGTCTTCGGCGAGAGCGACCGCATCGTCACGCCGCCGTACGGTCGCGCCGTCGCTCGCGCGATCCCCGGTGCCGAGTTCGCGGAGGTCCGCGCGGCCGGCCACCTCCCGCACCTCGAAGCCCCGGATGCCACCTGGGCGGTCATCGACCCTTTCGTGGAACGGGTGCGCTGACCCTGCTCGCTCCGGCGACCCCTGTCCTGCCCTCGCTCCGACGGACCGCTGTTCTGCCAAGGTGATCGCATGGCAGACCCCATCGGCACACGCCCGGGTGCGGACCGGCACGCGGTTCCGATCCGCTGGTACCGCGCGGTGCCTGACGTCGGGACGACCGGAGGGCCGACGCTGCTCTGGCTGCACGGCGGTGGATTCTTCCGGGGCGGTCTCGACCAACCCGAGGCACACGACGTCGCGCGGTCCCTGGCCGCGCAGGGCGTGACCGTCGCCACCGGCGACTACCGTCTGGCGCCGGTGCCGGGTACCGGGTGGGCGACGTCGCGACGGCACCGCTACCCGGTGCCCCTCGACGACGTGCTCGCCGCGTACCACGAGGTGCACGCCGCATCACCCGGCGGCGTGGTCCTCGGCGGAGCGAGCGCCGGTGCGTGCCTCGCGGCGGCCGCGACACTCCGCGCGACGGACGAGGGTGCGCCCCCGGTGGGCGCCGTCTTCGCGTACGGCTTCTTCCACGCCACGCATCCCAGGAGCCGAGACCCCCGCCTCCGGTCTCGTCGACATCGCCGGATCACCCACGCGCCGTGGGCACTGGACGTGGTGAACCGCAACTACGCGGGGTCGAGAGACGCGCTCGCCGAGCGTCTCGCGTTCCCCGGCGGACACGAGCTCGGAGGGTTCCCGCGGACACTCGTGGTCAACGCCGAACACGACAACATGCGGGCGTCCGGTGACCTGTTCGCGGCGGAGCTCGCCGCCGCGGGGACCGACGTCGAGCACCACGTCCTCGCCGGGACGCGCCACGCGTTCCTGAACCGTCCAGCGCTCGAGGCGTTCGGCACGACGATCGCGGTGACCGCCGCCTGGTGTCGGCGGGGAGCAGGCGAGTGAACCGGGTCACAACGTCATCGTTCGTCACCTTGCGTGACCGTCGGAGGAACCGCACGTAGCGTCGCCACCGTGACGGACTCGACGAACCCGACCAGGCAGATCCGCTTCAACGCGTTCGACATGAACTGCGTCGCGCACCAGTCCTCCGGGCTGTGGCGCCACCCGCGCGACCGCTCCCGGAACTACCGCGACCTGTCGTACTGGACCGACCTCGCCAAGACGCTCGAGGGTGGCGCGTTCGACGGCATCTTCATCGCCGACGTCCTCGGCACGTACGACGTGTACGGCGGCTCGAACGAGGCAGCGCTCCGGACGGGGTCGCAGGTCCCGGTGAACGACCCGATCCTCCTCGTGTCCGCCATGGCGTCGGTGACCGAGCACCTCGGGTTCGGGATCACCGCGGGGACCGCCTACGAGCACCCGTACCCGTTCGCCCGCCGCGTCTCGACGCTCGACCACCTGACGAAGGGCCGCGTCGGCTGGAACGTCGTCACCGGGTACCTGCCGAGCGCCGCGCGGAACATGGGGCAGACCGACCAGCTCGGTCACGACGACCGGTACGACGTCGCCGACGAGTACCTCGAGGTCCTCTACAAGCTGTGGGAGGGGTCGTGGGAGGACGACGCAGTGGTGGAGGACCGGGAGACCGGGGTCTTCACCGACCCGGCGAAGGTGCACCCGATCGAGCACCACGGCAAGCACTTCGACGTCCCGGGCATCCACCTGTCGGAGCCGTCGGTGCAGCGCACGCCGGTGATCTACCAGGCGGGGGCGTCGCCGCGCGGGATCCGGTTCGCCGCCGAGAACGCCGAGGCGGTCTTCGTCGGTGCCCCGACGGTCCCGCAGCTCGCCGCGACGGTGACGAAGATCCGCGACGCACTCGAAGCGGCCGGCCGCGACCGGTACGCGGCGAAGATCTACACGCTGCTGACGATCATCACCGACGAGACCGACGAGCTGGCGCAGGCGAAGTACGAGGACTACCTGTCCTACGCGTCCGAACTCGGTGCGCTGGTGCTCAACTCCGGCTGGATGGGCGTCGACCTGTCGCAGTGGGATCTCGACGAGCCGCTCGGTGACGTCGAGTCGAACGCGATCCAGTCGGCGGCGGCGAACATCTCCGCGGCGACGGGGTCCGACGGGTCGAAGTGGACGATCCGTGACCTCGCCCGACACACGGCGATCGGTGGACTCGGGCCGGTCGCGGTCGGTGGGGGAGCGACGATCGCGACGCAGCTGCAGGAGATCCAGCAGCAGACCGACGTCGACGGGTTCAACCTGGCGTACGCGGTGACGCCCGGCACGTGGGAGGACGTCATCGAGTTCGTCATCCCGGAGTTGCGTGCCCGTGGGGCCTACCCGGACGCCTACGAGTCCGGTTCGCTGCGGCACAAGCTGCACGGGCGCGGGGACCGGCTGCCCGGGGAACACCGTGGCGCCGGCTACCGGATCGGGAGTGACGCGGTCGTAGGCTGATCGGGTGGTCGAGTCGTCGGTGGTCCCGCGTCCTGCGACCGCGGACCAGGGCGCCGACTGCATCGACCTGTGGTGCGCCGCCGTCGCCGCGCGCGACGGCGTCGCGGAGGACCCGGCCGTGCGGGCGCGTGCCGGCACCAAGTTCCTGGTGGATCGGGTCGCGCTGCTGGTCGCGGGGTCGGACGACGGCGGACTCGACGGCTTCGTCCTGGTCACCGCGCCGGGGACCGGCCTGGCCGGCGACCCCGACGATGCGGCGTACCTGTCCCTGCTGGCGGTCCGACCGGATCTGCAGGCACGAGGGGTCGGGCGGGCACTGCTCGTCGCCGGGATCGACGCGGCACGGGCAGCCGGACACCCGTCCGTCGCACTGCACGCCCTCACCGGGAACACCAGGGCAGTCCGGCTCTACGAGGCGGTCGGCTTCCGCCCCACGGGGACGGAGTTCGCGCACGCGCTCAGCGGTGCACCGACGCGCACCTACGTCACCGGCTGACGAGACCCGCGGTCAGACCCGCCACTTCCGGCGCGGCGCGGTGATCTCGGCCTCCTGCAGCGTCGGGTAGGAGATGAGCTCGAGGGTCGAGCCCCACGGTGTCCCCACGTACACGAAGCGGTTGCCGAACCCGCTCTCGTTCCCGCCCAGGTCGCGCGGGTCGGCGTACCGGTGCCCGCCGGCGGTCTCCACGCCCGCGAGTGCGCAGTCGAGGTCGTCCACGTAGAACGCGACGTGCTGC
Organism: Curtobacterium guangdongense; assembly: GCF_049341845.1. NCBI lineage: Bacteria > Bacillati > Actinomycetota > Actinomycetes > Micrococcales > Microbacteriaceae > Curtobacterium > Curtobacterium guangdongense. The sequence continues at coordinate 320,601 of NZ_JBMPIT010000006.1, read as the reverse complement.
CACCCGATGTCGCTCGGCCGTGCCGCCGCTCGCTGCCCCCGCCCGTGGTACTCGAAGAGCTCCAGCCCCGGGCCGTTCGGCAGGGCGAGCATCCGGAGCGCTCCCTGCGCCATCGTGTGCGGGATGCCCAGACGCTGCTGGACGTCCGGGGTCCTGCGCACCGGATCGCTCCTGAGGAACCGGTCGTAGAGGACGACGGCGCCGAGTCCGCTGACGAAGAAGTCGGAGGCCGCGTCGATGTCCGGCACGGTCAGGCCGATGTGGTCGATCCCGCGGACGGCGGGTGCGGCGACGGCTGCACCAGCAGTCGCTGTTGCGCTCGGTGCAAAGGTCGTCATGGCCGTCTCCCCTGACGTCGGCTGGCGTGGACCCGTCCAGTGGACCGTCAGGTCTGTCGACCGGCAACCACGCACGGGGCGGCGTGCGGGGAACCGCTGCGATCCTGCGTGATCACCACTCCCTGAGCGGGCGTTCAGTGGTCCGGGGTCCGGCGCACGGGCGTCCACGTCGGGAACGTCGCGGAGCGACCGTCGCCCGACGAGCGGCGGGTGACCCGTCGGCCGACCCAGGGCAGCACGTGGTCGCGGTAGTACCGGAGTTCCTCCGGCAGCCGAGCCCTGGCTGCCCGGGCGTCGACGGGCTCGGGCGCGGCCGGGGCATCGGCGATCGCGTGCAGCGCCAGGTCGGCGACGCGCTGGTGCCCGGTGGCGTTCATGTGCAGGCGGTCGTCGGACCAGAACTCCGCACGGCCCAGGTGGCGATCGCGGGAGACGTCGACGAACGGCAGGTCGCGGCGCTGGGCGAGATCCCCGAGCGCGCCGGCCCAGGCGTTGCCGCGGTTGTTGATGAGCGATCCGAGGGGGAGTCGAGCGCTCGGATCGGCGGGGCTGAGGAGCGCGAACCGGATGCCGCGCGCCAGGACCCGTTCGACCGCGGTCTCCAGGGGAGCGATGAGCGCGTCGGGGTCGAACGACGGGCGGAGCAGGTCGTTGCCGCCGGCGCAGAACGTGATGAGCGTCGGTGCCGGGTCGAGGGCGAGTGCCGCGTCGAGCTGCCCGTCGAGGACCCCGGCGAGCAGGCGCCCCCGGACGGCGAGGTTCGCGTAGGACACCGGCGTATCCGGGTACGCGGCGGCCAGGCCGGTCGCCAGGCGTCCGGCCCATCCGGGGAGGGGCGGGGTGCCGGTCGCGTCGCCGACGTCGCCGATGCCCTCGGAGAAGCTGTCGCCGATGGCGACGTAGCGGATGGGGTCAGACATGGGCCCATCTTCGTGCACACACATGTGCAAGTTGAGCGAGCCGACGTGGAACGTCCGCGGGCGGGTCAGTCCCGCTCGGGGACGCTCACGATGTGGTTCTGGTACGCCCAGACGACCGCCTGCAGTCGCGACTGGACCCCGAGCTTCGGCAGCATCCGCGCCAGGTGCGACTTCACGGTCGACACCTCGACGACGAGGGCCGCGGCGATGTCCTCGTTCGACATGCCCTGCGCGAGGAGCAGCAGCACGTCCCATTCACGGGCGGTGAGGACCTCGTCGGCGCGGTCACCGGTGACCGGCTGCAGACGACGCCGTGACACGAACTCGCGGAGCACCCGGCGGGTGAGGGCCTGGTCGAGCGTCCCGTTGCCGGCGGCGACCTGCCGGACGGCGTCGACGATGACGTCCGGTTCGGCGTCCTTGAGCAGGAAGCCGCTCGCACCCGCCTCCAGCGCGCCGAAGACGTAGTCGTCGAGGTCGAAGGTGGTGAGGACGAGCACCGGGATCGCCGGATCGGCATCGGGGCCGCAGAGCGCGCGGGTCACGGTGATGCCGTCGTGCACGGGCATCCGGATGTCGAGGCAGGCGACGTCCGGCACCGTGCTCCGCGCGAGCTCCAGCGCCTCGGCGCCGTCGGAAGCCACCGCGACGACCTCGATGTCGGGTTCGGCGTCGAGGAGCGCGGACACCCCGGCCCGCACGAGCGGTTGGTCGTCGGCGACGAGCACGCGGATCGGGTCGCTCACGATGCCTCCCGGTCGAGCACGAGCACGACGCGCCAGCCGCCGTCGTCCGTCGGCCCGGTCTCGAGCCGAGCGCCGACGAGCTCCGCACGCTCCCGCATGCCGCGCAGCCCGTTGCCGCCCACCCGCGAGTCGTCCATCTGAGCGGTGTCGGCCGGAACGGTCGGCGTTCCGTTCCGGACGGAGATCGTGAGCCGATCCGAGGGGCGGTCGTCGATCGTGACGGTGCACCGTGCCCCCGGTGCGTGCATGGCGGCGTTGGCCAGTGCCTCCTGGACGGTGCGGTACGCGGCGAGCTGTGCGAGCGGTCCGATCCCGCTGCCGAGGGTGGCGGCGGAGCCGGTGCGGAGCTCCAGTTCGGCAGCACCGCGCTGCCGGGCCCGCTCCACCAGGTCGACGATGCCGGGGACGGTCTCGACGAGCCGTTCGGCCGGCGCGTCCTCGCGGAGGAGCCCCACGAGCCGGCGGAGGTCGTCGAGGACCGCGGTGCTCTGCGCCCGCACCTGCCGGACGCCGTCGTGGGCACGATCCGGGTCGGTGTCGATCTGCCGGTCGATCGCGGCGGACATGAGCGCGATGCCGGAGAGGTGGTGGGCCGCGATGTCGTGCAGCTCCCGCGCCATGGCCGCACGCTCGCGGGCGATGGCGGCATCGACCTGGGCGTCCTGTTGCCGGTCGAGGGCGGTGGCCTCCGCGGACCGTGCGGCGCGGACGTCACGTCGTGCGCGGATCACGAGCACGACGAGCGCCGGGAGCCCGACGGCGCCGACGGCCTGCAGGACCCCCGTGCCCAGTCCGGTCGCCAATCCCGTGGCGACACTCGCACGACCGGCCCCCAGCACGGCGAACGCCAACACCGTCTGCGTCGCGACGATCGGGACGGCAGCGAGGAGGAGCGTCGGCCAGAGCTGCGTGAGGGGCACGCGGAGACCGGCGAGGACGACGGCCACGACGACCGGCAGCATCGCGAGCCCGGACAGGGTGCTCGGCGCGAGCACCACGGCGACGACGGGGACCAGCGCGGTGAGCAGCAGGGTGGTCCGGGGTCGGCGTCGCGCGCCGAGCAACAGCGCCGACTGCACGAGCATCGCGACCGCGAGGACGATCCACGGGACGCTCACGACGTCCGGGTAGCTGGACCCGGTGCCGTCCGGATCGGCGCGGTCGAGCGGCGGCAGTGCGAGCTGCAGACCGATCGCGAAGACGGCGGTCCCCAGGGCGACGAGGACGTCGGTCCGCCGCGCGCGGGGCTCAGCGGGTGCCATCGTTCGATCCTACGAGGGCGGCGGCCGGGGCGTCGGGAACGATCGGGGCGGCGAGGGGTCCACGGCGGTCGAACCCGAGTCGGCCCCTGGTGACGACGAGGAGCACCGCGGCGGCGATCGTCGACAGGATCGTCAACCCGAGCATCATCGTGCCGGCGGTCATGCCCGGGTACATGTCGGCCCACAGCGTCGAGATGGTGTTGTTCACGCCGACGTGGAGCAGCATGGCGAGCGGCAGGCTCTCCCCGGTGCGGTTGAAGACCCAGATCATCACGACGTTGAACGTGATCGTGAAGGCCGTGAACACGAGCGGCTCGGTCCAGTGCGCGTTCGGCCACCCGCCCCAGTCGCTCAGGTAGAGCGGCATGTGCCAGAGCGCCCAGATCGGCCCGAGGACCGCTGCGGCACCGAGCGCGCCGAACCGCGACTGGAGGCGGGGGAGCGCGAAGTCACGCCAGCCCGGCTCCTCGGAGAGACCGGTCGTGACGAGCTGGACGACGAGGCCGGGCACGAGCATCGCGACGGCGATCCACGACGGCGCCTGGACCTGACCGCCGGAGAACAGCAGCCCGGACGCGACGATGACCGCCGGGACCCCGACGAGCGCGACCGCGTACCAGTGCCACGCCACACGCCAGCGCCAGAGCCGTCCGACCCACCGCCGGAGACCGGGGCGACCGTCCGCGATGGCCGTCACGAGGAACGCGCTGCCGAGCGGGCCGAGCAGCGCGCCGGGCAGGACGCCGGTGAACTGCGCGGTGCCGAGGAACTCGGGGAAGTGGATGTCCCACACGCCGAGCCCGTGCGGCGACAGGATGTACGGCACCCAGGCGAGCCAGCTGAGCGCGAGTGCGAGCGTGAAGAAGGTGCGGAGGGGGTACCGCGTGACCAGCCCCCGGATCGTTGTCGTCATGCCGTCGACGCTAGAAACCAGCGGTCCGCGCGACGACCGGCCGAGGGACGCACCTCGGCGACTTGCATCGAAGGATGCAGGGGCCGGAACGAGCGTTTCAGAACGGGTGTCATGACACACGGTCGTTACACGGGGGAAACGGCGAGGGCGAACAGGGTCCGTAGCTTTCTGCACAAGCAAGCACCGCCCCCGCTTCCCACTCCCATCGGAGGACGTCTTGGCAACAGAGACCGCGGCACCCGTCGCAGCGCCCCACGCCCCCGTCACGTCGGATGCCCTCGCCGGCGCCGGCGTCGTCAAGCCCGGGTACGACCCGGCCCTCACCAACGAGGACCTCGCTCCGCTCCGCAAGCAGTCGTGGACGAGCTACAACATCTTCGCGTTCTGGATGTCCGACGTGCACTCCGTCGGCGGGTACGTCACCGCCGGCTCACTGTTCGCGCTCGGGATCGCCAGCTGGCAGGTGCTCATCGCCCTCGTCGTCGGCATCCTCGTGGTGCAGGTGTTCGCGAACCTGGTGGCGAAGCCGTCCCAGCGCACGGGCGTGCCGTACCCGGTGATCAACCGCGCGGTGTTCGGCGTCCTCGGGGCGAACGTCCCCGCGATCATCCGCGGTCTCATCGCGATGGCGTGGTACGGCGTGCAGACGTTCCTGGCGGCGCAGTCGCTCAACATCATCTTCCTGAAGTTCATCCCCGCGTCGGCCGGACTGCTGGAGCACTCGTTCCTCGGGCTCTCGGCGCTCGAGTGGATCTCGTACGCGATCCTCTGGGTGGCGCAGGCAGCGCTGTTCTCGATGGGCATGGAGGCGATCAAGAAGTTCATCGACTGGGCCGGGCCCGCGGTCTACGTGGTGATGATCGCGCTGGCGATCTACCTGGTGAGCCGTGCGGGCATCGGGAACATCTCGCTGAACCTGTCAGCAGGGGAGCCGCTGTCGTTCGGTGCGAGCATCCCGGTCATGCTGTCGGCGATCGCGATCGTGGTGAGCTACTTCTCCGGCCCGATGCTGAACTTCGGCGACTTCTCCCGGTACGGCAAGTCGTTCCGGGCCGTCAAGCGCGGCAACATGTGGGGGCTGCCGGTCAACTTCCTGTTCTTCTCGATCCTCACCGTGCTGTGCGCCAGCGCGACGGTCCCGGTGTTCGGCAAGCTCATCACCGACCCGATCGAGACCGTCCAGGCGATCGACGCCCCGTTCGCGATCCTGCTCGGCGGTCTGACGTTCGTCACGGCGACGGTCGGCATCAACATCGTCGCGAACTTCATCAGCCCCGCGTTCGACTTCTCGAACGTCGCCCCGCGGAAGATCAGCTGGCGGATGGGCGGCATGATCGCCGCCGTCGGCTCCGTGCTCCTCACCCCGTGGAACTGGTACGGCAACGACCAGGCGATCCTCTACACGCTCGGCGTGCTGGGTGCCCTGATCGGCCCGTTGTTCGGCATCCTCATCGCCGGCTACTACCTGGTGGCGAAGCAGCGCGTTGCCGTCGACGACATGTACACGAAGGACACCGGCGCACGGTACTGGTACAGCGGCGGCTTCAACCCGAACGCCATCTGGACGCTCGTGGGTACCGGCGTGGTCTCGGTCGCCTGCGCGGTGCTGCCCCCGGCCCTCGGGGTCGTGCCGTGGCTGAGCAACTACAGCTGGTTCATCGGCTGCGGCCTGGGACTCGTGGTCTTCTGGGCACTCGAACGTGCTCGGCCGAGCATGCCGGTCCTGGACGCCGACGACCCCACGGTCGACGACGGCGCCGCCGTCGGCCGAGCCTGAACCGCAGAACCGCAGAACCGCAGGACCGCAGAACCGCAGAGTCACCGCAACACCCGCTCCACTGCTCCACCGGAAGGACCCCGATGCGCATCCGCGTCGTCAACCCGAACACCACCACCGCGATGACCCGGACGGTCGGCGCTGCTGCGTCGGCCGTCGCGGGCCCCGGGACGATCGTCGAGGCGGTGAACCCGACGATGGGGCCGGCCTCGATCGAGAGCCACTACGAGGAGGCGCTCGCGGTCCCCGGCCTCCTCGAGCAGATCGCGGTCGGGGAGTCCGAGGGAGTGGACGCGTACGTCGTCGCCTGCTTCGGTGACCCGGGACTCGACGCGGCACGGGAGCTCGCCACGGGCCCGGTGATCGGCATCGCCGAGGCGGGCTTCCACACCGCCGCCATGCTCGGCCACCGGTTCGGGGTCGTGACGACGCTCGGGCGGACGGTCGGCCGGGCGCACGAGCTCGCGGACCGGTACGGGTTCGCCCCGCTCGTCACCGAGATCCGCGCGTGCGAGGTCCCCGTCCTCGAACTCGACGACCCCGCGTCCGGTGCCCGTGCGCTCGTCATCGAGGAGTGCCGCGCGGTCATCGCCGGTGGTGCCGACGCGGTCGTGCTCGGCTGCGCCGGGATGGCGGACTTCTGTGCCGAGGTGTCCCGCGCGATCGGTGCCCCGGTCGTCGACGGCGTCTCCGCCGCGACCGTCCTCGCCGAGTCGCTCGTGCGGCTCGGCCTGGCGACGGGCAAGCACGGCGAGTACGCCACGCCGCCCCGCAAGGCCTTCACCGGCCTGCTGCAGGACTTCGGAGCCGTCGCGTGACTGGCACCGTGTTCCGGGCGCAGCACGCGTGGATCGACGGCGCGTTCCGACCCGCGACGGTCGTCGTCGAGGACGGCCGGATCGCGGACGTCCTGCCCGGTGACGCCGCTACTCCCGCCGACGCGGACGTGCAGGTCGTCCCCGACGGGCACGTGCTGCTCCCCGGGCTCGTCGACACGCACGTCCACGTCAACGAGCCGGGGCGCACCGAGTGGGAGGGCTTCGCGTCCGCCACCCGTGCCGCAGCGCTCGGCGGCGTGACGACGATCATCGACATGCCCCTCAACTCCATCCCCGCGACGACCACGGTCGAGGCGCTCGCCACGAAGCGCGCGAGTGCCGAGGGCCGGGTCGCCGTCGACGTCGGGTTCTGGGGCGGTGCCGTCCCCGACAGCCTCGGGAGTCTCGACGCGATGCACCAGCGGGGCGTCTTCGGGTTCAAGTGCTTCACGGCGCCGTCCGGCGTCGACGAGTTCCCGCACCTCGAACCGGCACTGCTCCGTGCCGCGATCGAGGAGGTCGCCGCCGTCGACGCGCTCCTCATCGTGCACGCCGAGGACCCCGCACACCTCGTGCCGCACGAGGCACTCGGCGGGCACTACGAGGACTTCCTCGCGACCCGTCCGGCCGCGGCCGAGGAGTCCGCGATCGCGCAGGTGATCGACGGCGCACGGGCAACCGGGGCGCGGGTGCACGTCCTGCACCTGTCGGACGCCGGGGCGGTGCCGATGATCCGCGCCGCGAAGGACGACGGCGTGCGGATCACGGTCGAGACCTGCCCGCACTACCTGGCGTTCGAGGCGTCGACCATCCCCGACGGCGCGACCGAGTTCAAGTGCTGCCCGCCGATCCGCGACGACGCAAACCGCGACGCACTCTGGCAGGGGCTCCTGGACGGCACGATCGACATGGTGGTGTCCGACCACTCGCCGTCCACAGCCGACCTCAAGACCGAGGACTGGGGCCTCGCCTGGGGCGGGATCGCCGGTCTGCAGGTCGGGTTCCGCGCCGTCTGGACCGAGGCGCTCCGCCGTGGTCTGTCGCTCGAGACGATCCTGCCGTGGTTCACGACGGGACCGGCGGCGCTCGCTGGCTTCGCCGACCGCGGCCGCATCGCGCCGGGAGCGCTCGCCCACCTCGCCGTGTTCGACCCGTCTGCCACCGAGGTCATCGAGGTGGCCGGCTTGGCACACCGGAACCCGGTCTCCGCGTTCGCCGGACTGGAGGCTCGGGGCCGGGTGACCGAGACCTGGTTGCGCGGGCAGCGGGTCACCGCCACGTCCGTGGCCGGACAGCTGGTGACCCGTGGCTGAGGCGCGACTCGGGTCGACACCGGACGACGTCCTCTGGGGGCGGCTGCCGTCGCGCCTGGACGTCCCTGCGCTGACCGTCGCACCCGGGGCCGTGGTGACGGTCGACACCGTGTCGCACGAGGGGATCCTGCCCGACCAAGGTCAGGATCCGCTCGCGTACTTCGGTCGGTACGGGGTGGACGCCGGCGACGTGCTCGCGGACGCGGCGGACATCGCCAGGACCCTGACGCGCGACCCCGCCGACGGCCCGCACGTGGTCTCCCGGCCGATCGCGGTGGCCGGCGCGGAACCCGGTGACGTCGTCTCGGTGACGATCCTCGAGGCGACGCCGCGGGTGCCGTACGGGGTCATCTCGAACCGGCACGGCCGAGGAGCCCTGCCCGGGGAGCTGCCCCGTGCGGAGGAGTCCTTGTCCGTGTTCGCCGACGTCGTCCGGCGCGACGGCGTCGACCACGGCCGGCTGCCCGTCGTCGAGGGCGGTCCCCGGACCATCACGTTCCCGCTGCGCCCGTTCCCCGGCATCGTCGGGGTCACGCCGGACTCGGACGAGCGCGCGCACTCGGTGCCGCCAGGACCCCATGGCGGGAACGTCGACATCGCCCTGCTCACCGCCGGGTCGACGCTGCACCTGCCGGTGTTCGTGCCGGGAGCGGGCGTGTACGTCGGCGACCCGCACTTCGCGCAGGGGGACGGCGAGGTCGCACTCACCGCGATGGAGGCATCGCTCCGGCTCGTCCTCCGGCTCGACCTCGTGCAACGGGCGACGGCGCTCGACCGGTTCGGGGATCTCGTCGGCCCGATCGCCGAGACGACCGAGTACCTCGTGCCGACCGGCATGGACGAGGACCTCGACGAGGCCGTCCGTCGCTGCGTCCGCGCGGCGATCGCCCTGCTCCGGGCGCGCTGGGGGGTCGACGAGCACATCGCGTACGCGTATCTCAGCGCCGCGACCGACTTCCGGATCTCGCAGGTCGTGGACCTGGTGTGCGGCGCGCACGCCACCATCCGGAAGGCCGACTTCGCGGAGGTCGGCGCGTGATCGTGCACGGCGGGTGGCCCGACGGGCTCGAGCAGGCCTTCACCGCGTACGAGGAGGCCCTGATGCAGGACGACACCGCGGTGCTCGACGACCTGTTCGAAGCGGGCGAGCGGACGCTCCGCGGCGACGACTCGGGACTGCTGCGGGGACACGACGCGATCAGCGCCTTCCGGTCCGGCCGTGGTGGGGTGGCGCGTCGGACGATCGCCGCCGTGGACGTCCAGCAGCTCGCACCGGACACCGTCCTGGTCATGGGGGAGTCGCACTTCGTCGGCGGTGGTCGCGGGCTGCAGACCCAGCTCTGGTGCTGCACCGACGGCGTCTGGCGGATCCGGACCGCGCACGTGACCGGTCGACCGAGGGCCTTCGACCGATCGGTCTGGCGCGTCGTCGGCGACCCGCTCGTGCACGGCGCCGATGCCGGGCCGCTCGCCGGGGTGCGCGTCGCCGTGAAGGACCTCTTCGCCGTGCAGGGGCACGTCATCGGCGCGGGCAACCCGACGTGGGAACGCTCGGCCCGGGCGGAGACCGCGTCGGCGTCCGCAGTGCAGACGTTGCTCGACGCCGGCGCGGTCGTCACCGGGATCGCCAGGACGGACGAGTTCGCCTACGCCCTCGCCGGTCGGAACCCGCACTTCGGGTCGCCGCCGAACGGAGCCGACCCGACGCGGATCGGCGGCGGATCGACGTCGGGCTCCGCCTCGGCCGTCGCCCTCGGCACCGCGGACCTCGGGCTCGGGACGGACACGGCGGGCAGTCTCCGCGTGCCGTCGTCGTACCAGGGGCTCTGGGGACTCCGGACGACGCACGACCGCGTCCCGCGGGACGGTCTCCTGCCGCTCGCGGAGTCCTTCGACACCGTCGGGTGGGTCGCCCGTTCGGCATCGGTGCTGGCGGCCGCCGCCGGAGTGTCCGTGCCCGGTGCCTGCGTCGGGGTGGACGACGGCGAGCTCCTCGTCAGCGACGCACTGCTGGACGCCGCCGAGCCCGCGACGGCCGCCGCGTTCACGGCCTGGCTCGACCGGACCCGCCGTCCTGTCCGCCGGATCGAGCTGCCATCGCTCGACGACCTCGCCGAGACCCTCCGCGTGGTCCAGGCGGCGGAGGCGTGGCGGAACGACGGCGCCTGGATCGAGGCGCATCCCGGAGGACTCGGGGACGACGTCCGAGCGCGGTTCGCCGCAGCTGCCACGATCACGACGGAAGCCGAGACGGTCGCTCGTGGGCGGCTGGCGGAGCTGCGCACCCGCGTGCGTGAGGTGATCGGCGGAGGCGTGCTGTGCCTCCCGACCGTTCCCGGGCCGGCCCCGTTGCGGACCGCGACCGGCGACGCCGTGCTGCGGACCCGCGTGGCGACCCTGCGGATGACGGCCGTGGCCGGGATCGGTGGGCTGCCCGCCGTCAGCGCGCCGTTCCTGACCGTCGACGGTGCACCCGTCGGGGTCTGCTTCGTCGGTCCTGTCGGCTCGGATCGAGCCCTGGTCGCGCTCGCCGAAACACTGTTGTAACGATCGTTCCGATATGCTCGTGAACGGAACGGAGGTACCGATGCTGCCAGTGAACCCGCCCGCTCGACTCCTCATGGGGCCGGGGCCGATCAACGCCGACCCGCGTGTGCTGCGTGCGCTGTCCACCCCGCTCGTCGGGCAGTACGACCCGTGGATGACGTCCGCGATGAACGACACGCAGGCGCTGTACCGGCAGGTGTTCGGCACCGTCAACGACGCGACCGTACTCGTCGACGGCACCTCGCGCGCCGGCATCGAAGCCGCGCTCGTGTCCCTGCTCGCGCCGGGGGACCGCGTGCTCGTGCCGGTGTTCGGGCGCTTCGGACACCTGCTCGCGGAGATCGCCGGACGCGCGGGGGCAGACGTCCACACGATCGAGACCGAGTGGGGGCAGGTGTTCCCGACCTCGGTGATCGAGGACGCGATCGTGGCGACGAAGCCGAAGGTCCTCGCGATCGTGCAGGGTGACACCTCGACGACGATGAACCAGCCGCTCGACGAGCTCGGTGCGATCTGCGACCGGCACGGCGTGCTCTTCTACACCGACGCCACCGCCACCATCGGCGGCAACCCGCTCGAGGTCGACGCGTGGGGCATCGACGCCGTCAGTGCCGGGCTGCAGAAGTGCCTCGGCGGACCATCGGGCAGTGCACCGCTCACCCTGTCGCCGCGCGCCGTCTCGGTGCTCGACGGCCGGCGCAGTGTCGAAGCCGGCATCCGCGAACCCGGCGACGAGGTCTCCGACGAGCCGATCCGGTCGAACTACCTCGACCTCGCGATGATCCTCGACTACTGGGGGCCGCGACGCCTGAACCACCACACCGAAGCCGCGTCGATGCTCTACGCCGCGAACGAGTGCGCGCGCATCCTGCTCGAAGAAGGACGCGACGCCGTCATCGCGCGGCACGAGCTGGCCGGCCGCGCGATGCTCGCCGGGGTCGAAGCGCTCGGGCTGGAGGTGTTCGGCGACGTCGCGCACAAGATGCACAACGTCGTCGCGGTCTCGATCCCGTCGTCGGTGCAGGGCGACGCCGTGCGGGCGTCGCTGCTCGAGGACCACGGCATCGAGATCGGCACGTCGTTCGGGCCCCTGCACGGCAAGGTCTGGCGCATCGGGACGATGGGCTACAACGCCCGCAAGGACGCCGTCGTGACGACGCTCTCGGCGCTCGAGCAGTCGCTGCGTCGCGGCGGGTTCCCCGTACCGCAGGGCGGTGGCGTGGACGCGGCGCTCGACACCTACGCGGGAGCACGGCCGTGACCGTCGACGCCGCGACGATCGTCGCGTGGTGTGACGAGCTCGCCGCCGTCACCGCGACGCCGGGCCAGATCACCCGCGTCTACCTGTCGCCGGAGCACGCCAGGGTGAACACGATCGTCGCGCGCTGGATGCAGGACGCCGGGATGACCACGTGGCAGGACGACGCCGGCAACCTGCACGGCAGCGTCCCCGGTGCCACGGACGACGCCCCCGTGCTGCTCGTCGGTTCGCACCTCGACACCGTGGTGGACGCCGGCCGGTACGACGGCATCGTCGGGGTGCTCATGGGCATCGCGGCCGTCGCCCGCATCCGCGCCGAGCACGGCACGCTGCCGTTCGGCATCCAGGTGATCGCGTTCTCCGACGAAGAGGGGACGCGCTTCGGCAAGGCGCTGCTCGGGTCCTCGGCGGTCGCCGGGGTCTGGGACGACGCCTGGTGGGAGCTGACCGACGCCGAGGGGGTCTCCCTCCGGCAGGCGTTCACCGACTTCGGGCTCGACCCCTCGCGCGTCGGGGACGCCGCGGTGGACCCGTCGCGGCTCGTCGGGTACCTCGAGGCGCACATCGAGCAGGGGCCGTACCTCGAACAGGCCGACCAGGCACTCGGTGTCGTCACGAGCATCGCCAGTGCCCGCCGCTTCACGGTCGAGGCCGTCGGGGAGGCCCGGCACGCCGGCGGCACCCCGTACGAGCGCCGACACGATGCGCTCCTGGCCGCCGCCGAGGCCGCACTCGCCGTCGAGCGGATCTGCCGGGCGTCGCAGCACGTCGGGACGGTCGGCACGATGACGGTCGAACCGGGTGCCGTGAACGTCGTCCCGGGCCTCGCACACTTCTCGGTGGACCTGCGGGGCGAGTTCGACGACGGACGCGACCGGGTCTGGGACGAGATCACGAAGGCGTTCGCGCTGATCGGTGAGCGTCGCGGTGTCAGCGTCGAGCCGACCGAGGTGCACCGGGCTCCTGCCGTGTTCTGCGCGCCGCGGCTGATGGACGCCGTCCGGGCCGGGATCGTCGCCACGGGGTCGCCCGAGCCGATGGAGCTGTTCTCCCGCGCGGGGCACGACGCCATGTCGCTCGGGCTCGTCACCGACGTCGCGATGCTGTTCCTCCGGAACCCCGACGGCATCAGCCACCACCCGGACGAGTTCGTCTCCGAGGCCGACATCGCCCTCGGGCTCGACGCCCTCGTCACCGCGATCACGACCCTTGCAGCGGAGCCCTCGTGACCACCGCCCAGCCCGACGTGCGCGGGCGCATCGACGCGGTGTGGGAGCAGCTCTCACCCGCCGAACGCCGGGTCGCCGCGATGGTCCGCCACGACCCGGAGCTCCTGCTCGTCGGGACCTCGGCGCAGCTCGCCGCCGAGTCCGGTACCTCGAAGGCGACGGTCTCGCGCCTCGTCCGGTCCCTCGGGTTCCAGGACGCCGCCGAGGTCCGGCAGGAACTCATGTCGGCACGGGGCAGCGGGTTGCCCTGGGCCGCGGAGGACGCCGCGCACGTGGACCAGCGTGCCGTCGAGTCGCGAAACCTCGACGCCGCGTTCGCTTCCCTGGCCCGCGCCGAACGCCCCCGTCTCGCCCGGCGCATCATCCGGGCGCGCCGGGTCCTGGTGTTCGGGGAGCGTGGCGCGCACCCGATCGCGCTGCAGCTCCGCGCGCAGCTCGCGCAGGTCCGGCCGGATGTCCGGGTCGGTCCGGCACCCGGGCAGCGACTCGGGGAGGAGGTGGCGGACCTCGACCGCCGGGACCTCGTCATCGTGGTCACCGTCCGTCGGCACGCGGCGGGCATCGACCGACTCGTGCGGCACTGCGTGGCATCGGGTGCCGACGTCGTCGTGATCGGGGACCCGACGGCCGCCGTGATCGCTGCGCCGGCTGCGACGACGATCCTCTGCCCGGTGGACTCGCCGTCCGCGTTCGACTCGCTCGCGGCCTTGTTCGCCGTGGTCGCCGCGATCGCGAACGACGTCTACGAGGCCTCGGGCCCCGCCGGCCGCGCACACGTGGATGCCGTCGCTGCGGCGTACGACACCCTCGGGGAGCTCGCCGGCTCCTGACGGTGGCTTGAGCTCGGCGCCGGAACGACCCATCACGCCCGCAATGGGAAGCCGAATCGCGCGTAGGAGGCCGGAACGTCCGACCTCCTACGCGCGATTCCGCCTCCTACGCGCGATTCGGCCCCGCGGGCCCGCGGAGCTCGGCGGCCAGCGCCGCGTTGCGGGAGCGGATCAGCGCGGGGACGTACCGCGCCAGCACGGCCCGCTCGGCGATCACGCCCAGCGGGCCGAGCGGTGCCCGGAACGCGATCTCGTCGACCATCCGTGTGCCGCGACCCGACGGCTCGAACCGGTGCTCGTGCCGGAACCGGGCGAACGGACCGCGGACCTGTTCGTCGACGAACCGGTGTGGAGCCTCCAATGCGGTGATCCGACTGGTGAGCCGCCAGACGATCCCGAAGTGCCGCGCACGGAACGTGACGGTCTCGCCCAACGCGATCCGGCCGCTCGTCGTGCCGGCCACGGCACGCTCCCCGGTGCCGGCGAGTGAGCGTTCGTGCGCCCCGATGTCGAGCGAGAGCGCGAACGCGCGCTCGGCTGACGCATCGAGCTCGGTCACGATGCGGAACGACACGGTCATGCCCCGATCCTCCCGCAGTGCAGGATGGTCACGTGGCATCGACGACGGAAACCGCCAGGAGGCTCGCCCCCGGTCTCGCACTCGCGACCGGCATCGCCGTGGTCGCCACGGTCATCGGCCGGTTCCTCCCCGTCGTCGGGGCGCCGGTCAGCGGCGTGGTGCTCGGCGCGGTCATCGGGATGGTGCGTCGTCCGGCCGACTCGCTGAAGCCCGGGATCACGACGGCGTCGAAGTTCGTGCTGCAGCTGGCCGTCGTGCTCCTCGGTGCGCAGCTGTCGCTCGCCGAGGTCGCCCGCGTCGGCGTGGAGTCGCTGCCGGTGATGCTCGGCACGCTCGTCATCTGCCTGCTCGCGGCGTGGGGTGTCGGGCGGCTGCTCGGCGTCGTCGGCAACCTGCGGACGCTGATCGGCGTCGGGACGGGCATCTGCGGCGCATCGGCGATCGCCGCCGTGACGCCCGTGATCGGCGCGGTGTCGGTCGAGGTCGCGTACGCCGTCTCCACGATCTTCCTGTTCAACGTCGCCGCAGTGATCGTCTTCCCGATCGTCGGGCACGCGCTCGGGATGAGCCAGCACGCGTTCGGGCTCTTCGCCGGCACCGCCGTGAACGACACGTCGTCGGTCGTGGCGGCCGCGAGCACCTACGGCACCCAGGCGGCGAACTTCGCGGTCGTCGTGAAGCTCGTCCGGACGCTGATGATCATCCCGATCGTCCTCGGGCTCGCGTGGCTGGTGGGGAGGCGGTCGGCGGCAGCGGTCACGGTCGAGGGTGCGGCGCCGACTCGCTGGTCGCTCCGGCGGGTCTGGAAGCTCGTGCCGTGGTTCCTGACCGGCTTCGTGATCGCCGCCGCGGTGAACTCCACCGGGATCCTCCCAGGGCCCGTGCACCCCGCGATCTCGACCGTCGCCGCGTTCCTCATCACGGTGGCGCTCAGCGCGATCGGGCTCTCGACCGACATCGCCGGGTTCCGTCGGGCAGGGTTCCGACCGCTGGTGCTCGGGCTGGTGCTCTGGGTCGTCGTCACCGGATCGAGTCTCGGGCTGATGGCGCTGACCGGCTCGCTGTAGGCGCGCCGGCGACGCACGCCGGCGGGCTGGAGGCCGCGGTACCGTCGACTGCATGAGCTTCGCGTTCCCGGTGATCGACGGCCACAACGACCTGCCGTGGGAGCGGCGCGAGTCCCACGACTCCGGAGTCGAGGGCATCGACACCGAGGAGTCGTCGCTCCACACCGACATCCCGAAGCTCCGGGCCGGCGGTGTCGTCGGGCAGTTCTGGTCCGTGTTCGTCCCCGCCGACGACCCCGACCCGGTCCGCACGACGCTGCAGCAGATCGACTTGGCGCACCGGATCATCGCGCGGTACCCGGATGACCTCGCGCTCGCCCGCACCGCCGCCGAGGTCCGAGCCGCCGTCGAGTCGGGACGGATCGCGTCGTTGCTCGGCGCAGAGGGCGGGCACTCCATCGGGGACGACCTCGCCGTGCTCCGCGACTTCGCTCGACTCGGCGTGCGGTACATGACCCTGACGCACAACGACGACACCCCGTGGGCCGACTCGGCGACGGGCGCCCGCGCCCACGGCGGGCTGACCGACCGCGGCCGACAGGTCGTGGCGGAGATGGAGCGGATCGGCATGCTCGTCGACCTGTCCCACACCGCGCCGTCCACGATGCGGGACACCCTCGACGTCGCCACCCGGCCGGTCGTCTTCAGCCACTCCTCGACCATCGCCGTGAACGACCACCCGCGGAACGTCCCCGACGACGTCCTCGCGCGACTGTCCGACAACGGCGGCGTCGTGATGATCACCTTCGTGCCGAAGTTCGTGTCGCGGGCCTGGGCAGACTGGGAAGAGGCGGGCTCCGTCGGCGACGGCCCCCTCGTCACGGTGTCCGACATCGCCGACCACGTCGAGCACGCACGGGACGTCGCGGGAGCCGCGCACATCGGCATCGGCGGCGACTACGACGGCACCCCCGTCCTGCCGCCGGACGTCCGGGACGTCTCGCGCTACCCGGTCCTCGCCGCCGAGCTCGAACGCCGGGGCTGGAGCGCCGCGGAGCTCGAGGCGCTCGCCGGCGGCAACGTCCTCCGCGTGCTCGAGGCCACCGACGACCGGTTCAGCGGCTTCTCGGGGTGAACCCGCTCAGCCGTACGTCGGGAACTGCGGCCAGCCGTCGGGGCTGTCCTCCCAGTCCTGCTGCCGGCCGTACACCGTGCGGTCCATGACGTGCGCGACCGGCATGATCGCCTCCGTCCCGCGCGCGGTCGTCGAGTACGTCAGGTACGGCACGCCGTCCCGGAGCAGGTAGCAGGAGTACCCGGGGACCGGCCCCTCCGGTTGCGTCCAGCCCCAGTCGTCGTGGTAGCTCGTCCCGCCGGACGACACCCACGTGTGCGGCCAGCCCCGCGCCGCCTTCCACGCCTCGAGCTTCTCGATCGGCGCCTGCGCGATCATCGCGAACGCGATGCCCTCGTCCGCCAGCCGACCCATGTCGGCGGGCAGGTTGTCGGCGCCCCACGTGCACGCCGGGCAGGCCTCGTCCCACTCCGGGGCGTACATGACGTTCTGCACGAGCAGCAGGTACTTGTCGCCGAAGAGCTCGGTGAGTCGGACGGGGCCGTCCGGACCGGTGAACTCGTAGTCGTCGACCCGCACCATCGGGAGCCGCCGTCGTGCGGCTGCGACCCGGTCCCCGTGCCGGGTGAGTTCCTTCTCGTCCTCCACCTGCGCGTCGAGTGCCGCGTCGAACGTGGCACGGTCCACCACCGGTGGGGCGGCCTCGGGTTGTGCCTGCTGGAACATGCCGACCTCCTCGTCGTTGCCGCGCAAAGTACTCGGCTCGTCGACATCGCGTGTGGGTCGGTCCGCGAGTCTCGAGCTGAGCGACAGTTCTCGGGCTCCACAGCGCGTGATCTGTCGCTCAGTCCGAGACTCGTGCCCGGCCGGCAGGACGAGCCGGTCGGGTAGCGGACTGGAGGCGCGAGCCGACCTGGGTGGGTGGGGCACGTCATGGACAGGGCCGAGTCGGGTCCGGTGGCTAGGATCGCATCGCACACCGCGCCTCCAGGAAGGGTCGCGGACTCGACCCGAGTGAGGACGGACCGGATGAGCGGCACCATCTACGACAACATCTCCCAGGCCTTCGGCAACACCCCGCTGGTGAAGCTGAACCGGCTGCCGGCCGAAGGCGCGGCAGAGGTCCTCGCGAAGCTCGAGTTCTACAACCCCGGTGCCAGCGTCAAGGACCGCCTCGGCGTCGCGATCATCGACGCGGCCGAGGAATCCGGCGACCTGAAGCCGGGCGGCACGATCGTCGAGGGGTCGTCCGGCAACACGGGCATCGCACTCGCGCTCGTCGGGGCCGCTCGTGGGTACCGGGTCGTCATCACGATGCCCGAGACGATGAGCGTCGAACGTCGTGCCCTGATCCGCGCGTACGGTGCGGAGATCGTGCTGACCCCGGGACCGGAGGGCATGAAGGGTGCGGTGTCCAAGGCCGCGTCGATCGTCGAGGAGACCCCGGGTGCGATCCTCGCGCACCAGTTCGAGACCGCCGCGAACGCCGCGATCCACCGGAAGACCACCGCCGAGGAGATCCTCCGCGACACCGAGGGACACGTCGACGTGTTCGTCGCGGGCGTCGGTACCGGTGGCACGATCACGGGTGTCGGGCAGGTCCTCAAGGAGCGTGTGCCCGGCGTGCAGATCGTCGCGGTCGAGCCGAAGGACTCCCCGCTGCTGACGGAGGGCAAGGCCGGCCCGCACAAGATCCAGGGCATCGGTGCGAACTTCATCCCCGAGGTGCTCGACCAGTCCGTCATCGACGAGGTGTTCGACGTCGAGCTCGACGACGCGTTGCGGGTCGCCCGAGACCTCGGGACGCAGGAGGGCATCCTCGCCGGCATCTCGTCCGGCGCGATCATCCATGCTGCGCTCGTGATCGCCGCACGTCCGGAGAACGCGGGCAAGCGCATCGTCGCAATCGTGTGCGACACCGGCGAGCGCTACCTGTCGACCGTGCTGTTCGAAGGGCTCACTGCGTGACGCATCGCCGACGTGGCGTGCTGCGGACCGTCCGGGAGGACCTCGCCGCAGCACGCCGAGGGGATCCCGCTGCTCGCGGGGACCTCGAGAACGCCGTCGTCTACTCGGGGCTGCACGCGATCTGGGCGTTCCGGTTCGCGCACAAGCTCTGGATCGCGGAGGGGCTGCCCGGTTCCCGGTTCGCGGCACGGGTCGTCGCGCAGACCGCCCGTGCCCTGACCGGCATCGAGATCCACCCAGGGGCACGCATCGGACGACGGTTCTTCATCGACCACGGCATGGGTGTCGTCATCGGGGAGACCGCGGTCGTCGGTGACGACGTCCTGATGTTCCACGGCGTGACGCTCGGCGGTCGCGGGGGAGCCCACGGCCCCGGCGCGAAGCGGCACCCGACCGTGGGCGACCGCGTCGTGCTCGGAGCAGGGTCGTCCCTGATCGGGGACATCACGGTGGCGCACGACTCCGTCGTCGGCGCGAACACCGTCGTGACGAAGGACGTCCCGCCGCACTCGGTCGTCACCGGGGTCGCCGGCACCGCTCGCCCGCGGTCCGGTGGCGAGGGCGTCCCGACGCTGTAGGCCCGCGGGTCGGCTCAGCTCAGCTCAGCTCGCACGCGATGCCGTCGGCGTCAGCGTCGAGCTTCTTGTTGGCGTTGTAGAGCGCGTCGTCCTTCTTCACCGTGCCCTTGAACGCACGGTGGGTGACCTTGCCGCCCGACCGCACGGTGTTGTCCTTCGTTGCCTTCAGCGCGATGCCGCCGGAGTACGCCTTGTGGACGGCGTCGCAGTTCTTGTACGTCGTGGTGGCCGCCTGCGCCGAGGTCGCGCCGCCGAGCGCGACCGTCCCGGCGAGGACGGTGGTGGCCGCAGCGACGGCGATGGTACGGATGACGCGCATGGTTCCCCCTGGATCGAGATCGCCGCATCGAGCACGCGGCAGGAGCGATGGTAGGCAGCGTCGTGCCGCGACGTCGCGCCCCAGAACGGGGTGCTGTCGGCGGTGTGGGGCATGCTGGGGGGATGGACGGCACGGAGCTGCACGAGGTCGCTGCCCGCACCGCGCTGGCGCTCCCGGCAACCGAGGAGACCCAGCCCTTCGGCGAAGGCGCGTTCGTCTACAAGGTCGTCGGCAAGATGTTCGTGATGACCTCCGAGCTCCGCGGCGTGCCGATCGTGAACCTCAAGTGCGCGCCTCCGCACGGCGCCGCACTGGTCCGCGACCACGAGGAGATCACGCCGGGGTGGCACATGAACAAGCGGCACTGGATCACGCTCGCACCGGGGAACGGCATCGACGAGACCGTCGTCGAGGACCTCGTGGCGAACGCCTACGAGCTCGTGGTCGCGGGGTTGCCGGTGGCGAAGCGGCCGATCGACCCGGCACGCCGGCGCGCGTCGGACTGACGGTGCCGGGCGATCTGGCAGGCTGAGCTCATGCAATGGCGCAATGACCGGACCGTGCTCGAAGCCGCGACGGCGGTCGCCGAACGACTCGGCGGGGACGTCACCCACACCGTGGCGTCGGCCGCGATGGACCTGTCCGGCCGCGTGCACACCGCCGTCAACGTCTCGCACTTCACCGGCGGCCCGTGTGCGGAGCTCGCGGTCCTCGGCGCCGCAGTAGCGGTGTCCGACGACCCGATCATGACGATCGTCGCGGTCGCCGATGCCGGACGCGGGGTCATCCCGCCCTGCGGCCGGTGCCGCCAGGTGTTGCTCGACCTGCAGCCCCAGGTGCTGGTGCTGATGCCGGGGGACGGTGACGAGGACCCGGTGGGGACCCCAGTGCGCGATCTGCTCCCCGGCGCGTACGACTGGCCGGACGCCCGTGCCCAGCGGGTCGTGCGGTTCGCCGGGCGGTACCACGACGACGTGCTCGCTGGGCGGAAGACCGCGACGATCCGGTTCCGCGATCCGCAGGGCATCGGCCCGACGACGTTCGTGTTCGAGGACGAGCACGCCGACGGGTTCGTGACCGCCGACGCCGTGGTCGACTCCGTGACGGTGAAGCGCGTCCGCGAGATCGACGACGCCGATGCCCGGGACGAAGGAGTCGGCGACGTGGCGGCGCTGCGCGACGGGCTCTCCGGGCACTACCCACGGCTGCGCGACGACGACCTGGTCGAGGTCGTCCGCTTCCGGGTGGTCTAGACGGCGACCCTGGCGAGGACCTTCGCCACGTCGCGCTGCACCTTCGGCGCGAGCGGCCGTTCGCTCGACAGGACGGCCCGTGCCTGGTCCGGCGTCAGCCCCGCGAACATGTCGCCGATCGTGACGCCGTGGTCGGGGCGCTCGAGCACCGTGATCGGGTCGCCCGCCGCGACCGGCCCGGACTTGACCACCCGGAAGTAGGCGCCGGGTCGGCCCTCCTCGGTGAACCGCTTCACCCACTTGTCCACGCCGAGTCGGCGGGCGAAGGTGCCGCACGGGATCCGCGGGATCGTGACCTCGAGCAGCAGGGTGTCGCCGACGAGCCAGCGTTCGCCGGTCACGGCGCCGGTGACGTCGATCCCGGACGTCCTGAGGTTCTCGCCGAACAGCCCGGCGGGGATCGGACGGTCGAGCAGGTCGGCGAAGTGGGCGGCGTCCTCGTCGGCGTACGCGTAGACGGCCTGGTCCTCGCCGCCGTGGTGCTTCCGGTCCGCCTGCACGTCGGCGTACAGGCCGAGGGGTCGGACGCGGACCGGTCCCTCGACCGGGCGCTTGTCGATCGCGGTGATCCCGATCGTGCCGGAGTCGGGCAGCAGGCGGTCGACGCGGCAGACGGCGGTGACGAGCGACATGGGACCAGGATGCCCGAGATGTGTGACGAAGTGCAGTCTGGACGCGTCACATCCGTGAGCGCAGCCCGCTCGCAACTCCGACCAGTAGAAGGAAACCGTGCACCACCCACCACCCAGGACGGCTCTCGTCGACCTCGACGACGGTGTCCTCGCCGGACGGTCGGCCGACGGCGACGTCCGTGCCTTCGAGGTCCTCATCCGCCGACACACGCCGCTGCTCCGCGCCTACGCACGCCGGACCCTCGGTTCGACGGACGAGCTGGACGACGTCGTGCAGGAGACCTTCATCACGGCGTGGAACCGCCTCGACGCGCTCCAGGACAACGCGCACGTGAAGGCGTGGCTGATGCGGATCCTGAGCCGGAAGTGCATCGACCGCATCCGAGCGCGTCGGGATCACGACGACGTCACCGAGCTCGAGGTCGCGGCTCCGTCCGACGACGCCCCGGAACGCGTCGCCGAGGCACGTGACCGCGAGCACGCCGTCGAGGTCGCCCTCGCCGAGCTCCCGGAGGCGCAGCGGCGGTGCTGGTTGATGAAGGAAGTGCTCGGGTACCGCTACGAGGAGATCGCCGAGGAACTCGACGTGCCGCTCTCGACCGTCCGCGGGCTGTTGTCCCGCGCCAGGAAGAACATGATCCGTCTGATGGAGGGATGGCGATGACCGCCGCACCCGAACCGCTCGAGCCCGACCGCGTGGTGCTCGCCGCCCTCGAGCCGGAGGACCTCGACGGACACACGATCGACGAGCTCGCCGACTACCTCGACGCCGGCATGCAGCCTGCTGACCCGGACATCGACGACTCGCCCGCCTGCCAGAACGCGCTCGCAGCGATCATCCGACTGCGGCAGGTGTCGTTCGGCTCGCTCGAGGCGGCCGCCCTGGCAGAAGCACCCGCTGACGAGTCGTGGATCGGCGGTGTCCTCGCCAACATCTCGCTCGAGGCCCGTTCCGGCCGCGACGTCCCGCTGCGTGCCGAGGCGGCGACGGAGCACCCGGTCATGACCGAGGGAGCGATCCGCTCACTGGTTCGTCGAGCCGGTGACGCCGTTCCGGGCATCGTCGTGGCACGCTGTTCGATCGACGGCGACGTCACCGTCCTCGCCGCGCCGGTGCGCGTGACCGTCGAGGTCGCGATCGTCGCCGGCCCGTCCATCCCGACGACCGCCGATCTGGTCCGCGCCGCGGTGGACTCGGCGCTCGCCGAGCAGACGGACCTGGTGGTCGAGGCGATCGACGTGGTCGTCCGTGACCTGATCGAGACGACGTCGGAGGAGGAACGATGAGCGAGACGCGGGACGAGGACATGCAGTCCGAGACGACGGACACGGGGGCCTCCCTGGCCTCGATCGAGACGGCTGTGCTGGGGGTGGCCGGTGTCGCCGACCTGTTCCACGCGAAGCCGACGCTGGGCAGCACCGCCAGGTCCGTCCGTCACCTGACGACGCCGGTTTCGGCGCCGCGGGTCGTCGTGGACGGCGACGTCCTGCGTGTCGTCATCGGGACCGACGGTGTCGTCCCGGCACCGCAGGTCGCACGAGCGGTGCACGACGCGGCCCTCGCCGAGGCGGCGCGCAACGGTATGGTGCTGGCTCGGATCGACGTCCGAGTCGCGCGAGTCGGCTGACCCGCGCGCCCACCGGCACACCCGTCAGCGACGCGCCCTCGCGTCGGCGACCTCCAGCACCACGACGATCGCGGCCACGAGCAGCGCGGTCACGACGAGCGACACCTCCGGCACCGCGATGGTCGCGAGGACGGCGAGCGTCAACACGACGACCGCGGTGTTCCACCCGACGGACAGCGACGGCCGCAGGGCCAGCGCCCAGATCGCGAGGACGAACAGCGCGACGGGGACCGCGATCGTGGCGGCGACGGACGCGTGGGACAGGTCGGCCTCGCCCGCGTCGGCGCTGACCGCCACCTCGATCCCGGCGGGCAGCGCGGCAGCAGCGGCGAACACGAAGTAGTGGCCGTACCCGAACACGAGTGCGCTCGGCAGGCCGCGGATGTGGTCGTGCTGCTCGTGCGAGAAGTAGATCCACCAGAGGCCCGCGACGATGACCAGACCACCCGCGGCCAGGACGAGCAACGGCCCGAGGTGTTCAGCGTGCCTGAGCCCGTCGATCACGGCGCTCGCCGATGCGACGAGCCCCTCGCCGAGCACGATCAGCGTGAAGAGCGAGTACCGCTCCGCGATGTGGTGCGTGTGCCACGGGGTGGTCGCGGCCCGGGACTCGGACCAGACCGGCACGAGGACCTCGAGCAGGATGAGCACCGGCGCGACGAACCGTGGCCATCCCTCCGGCAGGAACAGCATGGCGACCCAGAGCACCTGGACGACGGTGATGCCGACGACGTAGTGGAGCGCGGTCGACCGGTACTCGGACGTCGATGCCGCGACGCGGATCCACTGCCCGACGAGTGCGAGCCGCATCACGACGTACCCGATGACGACGATCGTGAACGACCCGTCCTGCATCGCCGGGCCCACGCCGGCGGCGAGCACGAGGACCCCGGCCATCTGCACGAACGTCATCACGCGGTACAGCCAGTCGTCGGTGTCGAACGACGTCGCGAACCACGTGAAGTTCAACCACGCCCACCAGATCGAGAAGAACACGAGCGCGAACGACGTGATCGCCGAACTGATGTGCCCCTCGGCCTCGATCTCGTGCAGGTTCGTCGCGGTGAACCCGACGGCCACGACGAAGACCAGGTCGAAGAGCAGCTCGAGCGGGCTGGCGGCCCGGTGCCCCTCTGCGGGGTCGCGCGGCCGCATGCGGCGGAGTCCGATCGTCGTCACCGTGCATGCCTACACGACGGCGGGCACCGTCTGCGATGGCGACACGACCTGTGGTCTCACCGAGTGCTGTGGTCGCGCCCGGCGGCGGTCGGGAGGCACGGTGCGGCGCCGCCCCGGGCCTCCCGTCCGGCTCTGGTCGCGTCCCCGGTCAGCCGATCAGTAGAAGTTGGTCGCCTGCGAGTGGCTCCACGCCGCGCAGGGCGTGCCGTACGCGTCCTTGATGTACTGCAGGCCCCACGTGACCTGGGTGGTCGCGTTGTCGGCCCAGTCGGACGAGATGGTGGCCATCTTCGAGCCGGGGAGCGCCTGCGGGATGCCGGTCGCTCCCGACGGGTTGTACGCCTTGTAGTTCCAACCGGACTCCTTGGTCCAGAGGTTGTTCAGGCACTGGAACTGGTCGGAACCCCATCCGTACTTCGACGACGCGAGGGCGCTCGCGGTGGCCTTCGCCCCGGCGGGGGTGTTCGCCGCTGCCTGCGCTGCCGCGGCGGCCTGCGCTGCCGCTGCCGCATCGGCCGCTGCCTTGTCCGCGGCAGCCTTGTCCGCCGCCGCCTTCGCTGCTGCGGCCCTCGCGTCGGCGTCCCGCTTGTCCTGGTCGGCGCTTGCCTGGGCCACGTCCTGGGTCGTGTCGACCGTGGACGCGATCCGCTCGGACAGGGCACCGCCGGAGAGCTTCGTGGGGTTCGACAGCGACGAGATCTGCTGTTCGAGCTTCGAGGTGTCCGTCTTGTCGTTGGCGTTCTCCACGACGGTCTTCGCGGTCGCGACGGTCGCCGCTGCCTGGGCACGGTCGAGCGCGGTCCCGCTGAGCCCGGGGGTGGGGCTCGACGTCGGCATACCGACGGCTTCCGCGAGCGCCGGCTGCGTCGTGACCGTGAGTGCTCCGCCGGCGATCGCGAGGACCGCTGCGCCGCTGGCGATGAGCACGCCGCGCTTGCGGAGGGTTCGTCGGATCCGGCGGCTGGGGGAGTCCAGGGCTGCTCGGCGGGTGCCGGTCGTGGTGGTGGTCGGGAGGTCGGAGTTGTGTCCTGTCATCGATTCCGGTGGTTCGGGCGGTTCGTGTGTGCGCACTGCGTCATCGCGAGAGAGCACCGAGAGCCGGTGTGAGACCGGACGGTGGTGTGGGGCCCGTCCGTTCGCCGAGTGGGCAGCCGTGTGGGGCGGCAGCCGCGATGGCGAAGCGGCAACGATGACGGGTCACCCTGGACGGTCCGTCCGGGAACACTGGCAGAACCGTCCGTCCACCCGTCGGTAACGGTTCGGTAACGGCGCGATCAGGCCGTCGAGCTGTGGGTCTCCTGGGCGACCTGGCCCTGGGCGACGCGCTCGAGTGCTCCCAGGGCGCGGGCGATGTCGTCGACGTCCTCGGCGGGGAGCTCGGCGATCAGCGACGCGACGATCCCGGTCCGCTCCGAGCGGGCGAGCTCGACCGCTGCGATGCCCTCCGGAGTGGCGCTCACCATGAACGCGCGGCCGTCGGTCGGGTCGGCTTCCCGGGCGATGAACCCGCGCTGCTCGAGCTCCGTGAGGATGCGGGTCATCGTGGGCTTCGTGACCACCTCGAGCCGCGACAGGTCGCCTGGGCGCAGGGGTCCATCCCGCTGGATCGTCGCGAGGGCCGACACGATCCCGTACCCGAGCGCGGCCGAATCGGTGCGTGCTCGTCGGTTGATGCGGCCGACCGCTGCGGCGAGGCGCGCGGCGATCTCGGTGCGGTCCGTCTGCCCCGTGTGCGGTTCGGGCTGGCGCTGCGTCATCTGCTGCTCCGGGGTCGTCGTCGAGCGGTCCTGGCGATGCTACCGGCTGTCCGGATCCCGCTGCTGAGAGCCAGCCCGGGGCGTCCCACTCGGACCAGCCGGACGGACGAACCGCCCGCCCCGGGGTCCGGGACGGGCGGTTCCTGTACGGCTGCTCAGTGCAACACGGGATTGACGTGCACCACGAGATCGATGCAGCTCAGTGCTTCTCGCCGGGGAGCTGGTGGATCGCCTCGGTCGCGAGTTCGGCCTCGATGTTGTCGCCGTTCTCGGTCGCGGTGCGGAGGCGCTTGAAGTCCGCCGTCATGCGGTCCCAGTCGACGAGCTCGTCGAGGTTCGGCAGGCGCAGACGGAAGGCGAGCCCGTCCATCGTGTCGATGCAGACGCGCCGCAGGTTCTCGTTGCCGCACTCCTCGACGTAGAGGGCGAAGACCCCGAGGGCGTCGGTGTTGACGCCCTTGACGTCGTGCGACTCGAGCTCCTTGATCGTCTTGTCGAGCGCCGCGAGGATCTTCTTGCGCGTGGCGGTGCCCAGGCGCGGGACCGCGAGGCGGACGACGCCGCCGAAGAGCACGCCGAGGGTCTGCAGTGCTTCGACGACCTCGGACGGGTCGGGCGTCGTGACCCGGGTGTACCGGTTCGGCGCCATCTCGATGAGCCCGGCGCGGGCGAGCTGGCTGAGGGCTTCGCGGATGGGGGTGCGTGAGACGCCGAGCCATGCGATGAGCTCGTCGTCGTTGAGCCGCTCACCGGGCTCGAGCGTGCCGTCCATGATCGCTTCGTGGATCTTCTGACGGACGGTGTCGCGGAGCAGCTGGTGTTCGGTCGGGGCGCTGCTGGGGACCGGCATGTGGTGTCCTTCGGATCGGGGGTTCCGCACCCGTTCGGGATCGGTGCGGACGCATCGGTCACGATACCTGATATGCGAACGGCGTTCCGGTCGGTTCCGGGAGTGTCACGTACCCGTCGACGGGTTCGGTCCGAGCAGCTCCGTCGTCCGGCGGTCCTCGGCCCCGCTCCACCACCGCTCGAGCACCGATCGGAACGGCCGGGGATCCTCGGCGACGGCGGCGAAGAGCGTCATCGACGACCGGAGCTTCAGCGCGTCGACGCCGCCCACCAGCTCCTCGACGGAGCGCGCGGGGGCGGTGCGTGCTGCCTCGGCGGCGGCGAGCAGTCGCGCGCCGAGCACGGGATGGCCGAGGTAGGCGCGGGCCTCCTCGGCGCCCGAGATGCCGTAGCGCTCGGCGGTCGGGCTGTGTCCGAGGCCGCGCAGCTGCGGGAACACGAACCACATCCAGTGCGACGACTTCCGGCCTCGGGCGAGTTCCGCGAGCGCGGTGTCCTGGACGCCGTCCTGCGCGCGGACGAAGCGGTCGAGGCCGAACGGGTCGAGTGCGAACGTGTCACTCATCGGACGACGTCACCCCAGCCGTACCGGACGGTCGTCCCGTCGAGGACCAGGAGCGAATCCGGTGCCCGGTCGAAGAGCCCCGGCATGCCGACGGCGTCCGGCAGGTCGCCCTCCAGCCGTTCGAGCGTCGCCGAGCGGAGCAGGAGGGGCTGGTGCTCCCGCTGCCAGAAGACGGTCTGCGCGAGGTGTCTGGCGTGGATCCCGGCGCGCGTGGTGAGCTCGGCGGCGAGTGGTGAGGAGTCGGTGGCGCCGGCCACGACACGGACGAACGCGGCGTGGCGGGGGCGAGCCGGGCCTCCCGGCCGTGCGCGACGCAACCGGTCAGGGTGCCGCACCGAGCGGTACCGCAGCGCATCCCCTCGCCGCTTGCCCCTGGCGTGTGCGAACGCGTACGGGACCCCGAGCAACGCGTGCGCCGCGACGATGGCCGGGACGTTCGCCGTGTCGATCGTCCGGTAGGCGACCCCGTGCCGACCACGGTCGTCGACGGTGAGGATCTCGATCGTCACCTCGGTCATCGTGCCCAGACGACCCGACGGGGGGAACGGCGGCACGCGCGTCTCGCGGAACACGTACGCGCTGAGCCCGGCCCAAGCACTCCCGTCCACCACGTCCGGTCGGGTCCCGCGGGGGACGAGCCGGGCGAGCGACGCCGGGTCGTGCCGCCAGTGCGCGAAGACGACGTCCTCCCACGCGTGCACCGTGACCGGACGGTGCAGGAGCGGCTCCGCGGCCCGGCCGTCCGGCGAGGGGGTCATCGGCGTGGCGCGGACCGGCCGACGCGGAGCGCCCAGGACACGAGCGGTGCCTGTAGGGGCAGTCGCAGGACCGACACCATCCGCATGGTGCGGGTCGACCGCGGGCTGTCGAGCAGGTCCTTCGCCATCTTCACGTTCGCGGGGAAGACCGCGACGAAGAGGGCGGCGGCTGCGATCCCGGCTGCGCGGCGGGTGGCCGGGACGGCGAGTCCCGCCGCGATCCCGAGCTCGGCGATGCCGGAGGCCAGGGTCGTGGTCCGTGGTGGCAGGCCCTCCGGGACGATGCGGTCGTAGCCGCGCGGGCGGAGGAAGTGCGTGACGCCGGCGCTGCCGAGGATCACGGCGAGGATCGCCGCCGTCCGGTTGGCGCGTCTGGCGCGTGCTGAGCGTCGTCCCATGGCACCATCGTGGCCCGCGCGACCGTCGATGCTCTCAGAGCCGGCCCAGGATCCGACCAGGTCGGGCGGGCACGGGGGCGGGTTGCGTCAGGCCAGCGCGGTCGCGACGAGGTCGAGGACGACGGCTGCGACCTCCGCCTTCGTGCCGGAGGCGGCGCGCACCACCTCGCCGCCGGGGACGATCACCTCGATGGCGTTCTCCTCGCGCTCGAACCCCTCTGACCAGCCGACCCGGTTCATCACGAGCATGTCGGCCGGCTTCCTCGCGATCTTCGCGCGACCGAGCTCGATCCGGGCATCGCGGTCCGGCTCGGTCTCGGCGGCGAAGCCCACGACGATCTGCCCGGTGCGGCGGTTCGCCACGAGGTCCGCGAGCACGTCGGGGTTCCGCACGAGCTCGAGCGTCATCCGGTCGCCCTGCGCGTCCTTCTTGAGCTTCTCGGCGCGGACCTCGGCGGGTCGGTAGTCGGCGACGGCGGCGGTCATCACGACGACGTCCGCATCCGCCGCCGCGGCGTGCACGGCCTCGGCGAGTTCGAGCGCCGACCCGACCTGGACGACGAGCGCGTCGAGTCCCGCGGTCAGGCTGCCGTCCACGTTCGCGCTGACGAGGGTCACGTCGGCGCCACGGGCGGCGGCCGCGGTGGCGATCGCGATGCCCTGTCGGCCGCTCGAGCGGTTGCCGACGAAGCGGACGGGGTCGAACGGTTCGCGGGTGCCGCCGGCGCTGACGACGAGGCGGACGCCGGACAGGTCGCCCTGCTCGCCGCGGGCGGTCGTGCCTGTCGCTCCGGTCGTTCCGGTCGTTCCGGTCTGGAGGCTCAGGTCGCCCCCGCCGGCTCGTCCCGCGTCCGTCGTCTGCTCCAGCACCGCCAGGGCGGCCGCGACGATCGTGTCGGGTTCCGACATGCGCCCCATGCCGGAGTCGTCGCCGGTGAGGGCCCCGACCTCCGGGCCGACGACCTGCACGCCGCGCTCACGGAGGGTCGCGATGTTCGCCCGGGTCGCGGGGTGCTCCCACATCTGCGGGTGCATCGCCGGCGCGACGACGACGGGTGCCTCGGTCGCCAGCAGGGTCGTGCCGAGCAGGTCGGGGGCGAGGCCGGCGGCCATCCGCGCGAGCGAGTCGGCGGTCGCGGGTGCGACGACCACGAGGTCGGCCCGACGTCCGAGCGAGACGTGGCGGACCTCGGCGACCTCCTCGAAGACGCTCGTCGAGACGGGGTTCCGGCTGAGCGCCTCGAGCGTCGGGAGCCCCACGAAGCGCAGGGCGCCCTCGGTGGGGACCACGTGCACGTCGTGGCCGGCCTTCACGAACTCCCGGACGACCTGGACGGCCTTGTACGCCGCGATGCCCCCGGTGATCCCGACGACGATGGTCCTGCGCTGCTGCGGTGCGTTGGTCACGTCGGCCACGCTACCCGGCTGGGCGTGACCGTCACGGGCGTGCGCTCGGGTCCGGGCACGGGCGTGCGCTCGGGCGTGCATGGCAGGATCGGTTCCATGTGCACCGTCGTCGTCCGTGTCGAACCGGGCTCGGCGTGGCCCGTCACCGTCCTCGCCATGCGCGACGAGTCCCCGACCCGTCCCTGGGACCCGCCCGCGGCGTGGTGGCCCGACCGCGACCCCGGGCTGCGCGGTGTCCGCGACCGCGAGGCCGGCGGTGCCTGGCTGGCGGCCTCGGACGAGGGCGGGCTCGCGGTCGTGCTGAACCGCTGGGAGGACGTCCCCTCGGCCGACGGCACGTGGACCACGCGTGGGGTGCTGCCGGTCGACGCGGTGGCCGACGGCGTGCTGCCCGGCCACGACGACACGGTCCCGACCACCAGGGCGTTCAACCTCGTCCGTGCAACGTCGTCCGGGGCGTCGGTGATCTCATGGGACGGTTCACGGGTCCGGACGACCGTGCTCGAGCCCGGCGTGCACATGATCACGCACGGCGAACCCGACGATCCGGCAGCGCCACGGATCGGTCGCTGGCTCGAGCCCTTCCGCGCCGTCGACGCACCGGTCGGGCCGCCGGAGCTCGCCCCGTTCGACGAGCTCCGCGCCGCCGATGCCGGGACCGACGCCGGGGACGGGTGGAGTCCCTGGTTCGGGGTCCTCGCCGCCTCGGCCGCGCTGCCGTCGGACGACCCCGACGCGATCCTCCGCGACGCCCGCGAGCCCGAGGGACACTTCGCGACCCTGTCGATCGTGGCCGCGGCCGTCGGGCCCGGGCGCACCGTGTTGCAGCACGCGCGCCTGGCCGACCCGGGCGACATCGACGGCAGCGTCGAGCTCCACCACGCCTGACGCGGTCGCCGGCGCCACGCGCCGCCGCCCGCGCCGCCGGCGCGGGGTGCTCCCGCACAACCGAAAGCAGTCCGCACCACGCGTTGCCGTGGCGCGGACTGCTTTCCGTTGTGCGGGGGTCTCACCGGCCCCGCTGCCGGCTGAGCCGGCGGGGCGGACGTGCGCCGAGCCTCCCGGCCGGACCGCGCCGCGCCGCGCCGAGCCCGCGGCCCGCGCCCCGCGTCAGGCGGGGAGGTGCGTGCCGGTGAGGTCCTCGGCGACCGCCCACAGGCTGCGGGCGAGCTCCGGGCTCTGCGCCGAGCGGGGGATCGGGGCGTTCGTGGTCGGACCGACCATGCCGAACATCCCCGACGGTCCGTAGTACGCACCGCCGACGGCGTTCGGCCCGACCGCCGCGTACAACAGCGGCTCGCTGCCCTGCGCGACGTCCTGCGTGAACGGCCACGCCCGCTGCTTCGACGACACCGGCCGGGAACGACCGAGCGAGCGACCGGACGACTGCAGGTTCGTGCGGGTGTACCCGGGGTGCGCGGCGGTGCTCACGAGCGGCCAGTCGAGCTCGACCGACAGCGTGTGGAGGTGCAGTGACAGCAGCAGGTCGGCGAGCTTCGACTGCGCGTACGCCCGCCACGGGGAGTACCCGCGGAGCCACTGCAGGTCGTCGAACCGGATCCTCCCGGGGATCGCCGCGAGGCTCGACATCGTCGCGACCCGGGGCGACGACGCCCGGAGCAGCGCCGGCATCACGAGGTTCGTCAGCGCGAACGGCCCGAGGAAGTTCGTCCCGAACTGCAGCTCGAAGCCGTCGACGGTCTCGAAGCGCTTCGGCGGGATCATCACGCCGGCGTTGTTCACGAGCACGTCGAGCGGTCGGTCCTCGTCGACGATCCCCGCGGCGAACCGACGGACGCTCGACAGGTCGGCCAGGTCGAGCTCGCGCACCTCGACGTCGGCGCCCGGGTGTGCCTGTCGGATCGACGCGGCGGCGGCCTCGCCCTTCGACGGGGTCCGGACGGCGAGCACCACGGAGGCACCGGCCTCGGCGAGCCGGGTGGCGGTCTCCTTGCCCGTGCCGCTGTTCGCTCCGGTCACGACGATGCGACGGCCGGTCTGGTCGGGGATCTTGGGCATGCGCGAGACCGTACACGCGGACTGTCCGAGGACACGCAACTGTGCTAGATTCATGCAAACGCATTCACTTGGAGGGCGCGATGAGCAACGCATTCGGTACCGGTCGTCCGTCGGACGTCCCGCCGCCCGCACCCGACCGCGTCGGCCCCGTGCAGCTCGGCATCGACACGTTCGGCGACGTCACCGAACTCGCCGACGGCTCCCTGCAGTCCGACGCGCAGAGCATCCGCGACGTCGTGGACCAGGCCGTCCTCGCGGACCAGGTGGGCATCGACTTCATCGGCGTGGGCGAGCACCACCGCGAGGACTTCGTGGTCAGCGCGCCCGAGGTCGTCCTCGCAGCGATCGCCGCCCGCACGGAGCGCATCCGGATCGGGTCCGCCGTCACGGTGCTGTCGTCCGACGACCCCGTCCGCGTCTACGAGCGGTTCGCCACCGTCGACGCGATCTCGAACGGCCGCGCCGAGGTCATCCTCGGGCGCGGCTCCTTCACCGAGTCGTTCCCGCTCTTCGGCTACGAGCTCGCGGACTACGAGGTCCTGTTCGAGGAGAAGCTCCAGCTCTGGGCGGCACTGCGCGGCGGCGACCCCGTCACGTGGAGCGGCACCAAGCGCGCGAGCCTGACCGACCAGGACGTCTTCCCGAAGCTCGAGCACGGTCCCATCCCGACGTGGATCGGCGTCGGGGGATCCCCGCAGTCCGTGATCCGTGCGGCGTCCTACGGCATGCCGCTGTTCCTCGCGATCATCGGCGGGCAGCCCGCACAGTTCGCCCCGTTCTCGCGGCTCTACCGGCAGGCCCTGACACAGCTCGAACTCCCGCAGCAGCCGATCGCGATGCACTCGCCCGGGTTCGTCGCCGCCACCGACGAGGAGGCGGCCGAGCGCTACTGGCCGTACCACAAGGCCGTCACCGACCGCCTCGGACGCGAGCGCGGATGGCCGCCCCTCGACTCGGCGCAGTACGAGGCCGGGCTGTCGGCCGGCGGGTCGCTCTACGTCGGGTCCCCGGAGACCGTCGCGCGCAAGATCGCGCGGAACATGCGGATCCTCGGCGTGACGCGCTTCGACATGCGCTACGCCACCGGGCGCCTGCCGCACGCGGACATGATGCGCTCGATCGAGCTGTACGGCACCGCGGTCGCCCCGCGCGTGCGCGAGCTCCTGGCGGAGCCGGTCCCCGTCCCGTAGTGCCGTCGGCGCTCGCGCGCGCCCGCCGTGGCGTCGAGGGAACAGAAGACGTCGGGTCGGCATCCTGCACCCGACGTCTTCTGTTCCCTCGATGCCGTCCGGGGGTGCGTGGCGCGGGGGCGCGGGGGCGCTGACGGGAGGGCCGGTGCGGGTCCGACATGTCGGCTCACGGCAGCGCCGCGTACGGTCCAGGGCATGTCGTCACGCCCTGCCATCGTCGAACGCCGCTTCCGCGGACGCATCACGGGCGTCGGGACGAGCTCCGGCGTGCGGCTCGTCGTCGGGATGTGGGAGCGGTCCCCGTTCGGTGCGTTCACCGACGTCTTCGTGGAGCTCCCCGACGGGTCGAGCGTGCTGCTCGCCCCCGACGAGATCGTCGCCGCGTACGTCTCCGGCACGTACCGCTTCGACGCCGTCGAGGTTGTCGACGTCACCGCCCGGCGGACCGCCTCCGGCATCGAGCTCGACGCGGGTCCGCTCCGCGCCACGATCGACGTCGGCACGATCTCGCCGCTCGGTCGTGTGCTGCGGGTCGTCCCGAAGCCGATCGCCCGCGACCCGCGGTGGCTGCGCGCGATCGACCCGATCGCACGGCTCGTGGCACCGGGGGCAGGGACCGCCGGCACCGCGGGCGGCGGCCGACGCGAGTACTACGGCGTGACCGGAGCGCATGACGTCACGGGCGTCCGCGGGACGTGGGCGGACGAACCGCTCGGCTCCCTGGTGCCGCTCGACCCGCCGGTCCGGTTCGGGTTCGCGTCGATGCCGCGGATCCCGCAGGTCGTCGACGTCGAGACGACGATCCACGAGCCCGCCTGACCCGTTCGGACGCGGTCCAGGGATCGGGGGCAGACTGGATCGAACGGTACGGCCCCGCTCGCCAGGCCGCACGTCGGGCAGCGGGGCGCACGATGCGAAGGAGCACCATGACCGACAACCAGACGGACCAGCGCGCCGCCATCTCGGACATCGTCCACGGAGCCCGAACCGCCCTGCTGACCACGGTCAGCGAGGACGGCTCCCTGCACGCCAGGCCGCTCGCCGTGCAGGACAAGGCCTTCCACGGCACACTCCGCTTCCTGGTGCAGGACGGCAGCGAGAAGGTCGAGGACATCGCCAGGAACCCCCACGTGAACGTCGCGATCGAGTCGCAGGGCGGGTACCTCTCCATCGCCGGCACCGCGACCGTCACACAGGACGACTCGGTGATCGACGAGCTCTGGTCGCCGTTCGCCGAGGCGTGGTTCCCGGACGGCCGCGACGACCCCTCCATCCGGCTGCTCACCGTCGAGGGTGACTCCGTCGAGTACTGGACGCAGGACACCGGCGCGGTCGGCAGCCTCGTCCAGACGATGAAGGCCGCACTCGGCGGGCAGTCCCAACCGGACGTCGGCAGTCACGGCACCGTCGAGCTCTAGTGCCGGAGCGCTCGGTCCGTCCGGATGACGAGGACGGACCGAGCGGCCGTCACGGGGGGCCGAGCAACCAGAGCACGGCGACGAGCACCGGCTGCCCGACGAGCGCGCACGACACCAGGGTCCAGCGCATCCAGGGCCTCGCGACCAGCTCGGGCGAGCCCATCAGCGGTGCGAGCGGCATGAGCAGCCGCGGCGTCGAGGCCATCGGCAGCGACACCGCGAAGACGTAGAGCGCGTACCCGCCGGAGAACACCAGCGTCGTGAGCCCGAGCTTCCTCGTCGAGCGGCGGAGGAGCCAGATCGGGTACCCGACCATGAGCCCGATCACGATGGGGATCCCGCCGATGCCGACCCACTGGAGCGTCGTGAGGAACCACGGCGTCAGCGGCACGAAGTCCACGCGCCCGATGAAGTTGACCCACCACGACATCTCGGTCGCGAGGTACGC
Source organism: Curtobacterium guangdongense (assembly GCF_049341845.1). Taxonomy (NCBI): domain Bacteria; kingdom Bacillati; phylum Actinomycetota; class Actinomycetes; order Micrococcales; family Microbacteriaceae; genus Curtobacterium; species Curtobacterium guangdongense. The sequence continues at coordinate 285,619 of NZ_JBMPIT010000006.1, read as the reverse complement.
GTCGGGGCGCCCGGTCACGTGTGACGCGATCACCGGCCACGCCACCCCGGCCGCGACCATCACGAGCCCCGACACCACGACCGTGAGCTGCTCCCGCAGCGGGAACCGGTCGAGCACGCGGTCGCCGGCTCGACGGAGCCGGACCCAGCGCACCAAGGCGACGATGCCGAGCGTCAACGGGATCGCGAGCGCCCCCGGCCGGGTGAAGGCAGCGGCGACCCCGAGGGCCGTCAGGAGCCCGTACCGCCGGTGTTCGATCGCGAGCAGCGCACCGAAGGTCAGTGCGAGGAACATGCTCTCGGCGTAGCCGACCTGCAGGAGGAACGACAGCGGACCGCACGTGAAGAAGAAGACGGCCCACAGCGCGGCGGCATCCCCGGCGCGCTCCCGGACCAGTCGGTGCAGCAGGAACGAGGCGACGATGCCCGCCACGAGCGCGATCAGCGGTGCCGCGACCTCGAACGTCATCCCGGTCCACACGGTCACGAACCGGATCGTGAACGGGAACGCCGGCAGGAACGCCCACGGGTTCTGCGCCACGTGCCCGGCGGCATCGAGCGGCAGTGCGGCGGGGTAGCCGTGCAGCGAGATCTGCTCGTAGTACTGGCCGTCCCACGCGGTGAGGAACCGCAGGAACCCGTGGTCGTTCGTCCAGATCGCGTTGTCCGGCTGCGACCGTCCGATCAGCGGGTACGCGAGTGCGAGCCACAGCGTGGAGAGGACGCGCCCACCGACCCAGACGAGCACGACCGTCGCCCAGGTGGGCAGACTCGTGACCAGATCGACCGCGCGGCGACGGCCGGCAGCGATCGACGACGGGGCGGACGGCACGACACGACGATAGTCACGATGGCTGAGTGGTGCTCGCACTGGAGGCTCGTGGTGCGTTGTGCAGGCCGGAACCGGTCCCGCGGACGGCCGGGCACGCCCCCGTGGCGCGCTCTAGCCTGGAGGCCCCGTTCGACCCCCACCGTGAGGAGCCACCGTGACGAAGACCGCCATCGTGACCGACAACGCCCCCAAGCCCGCAGGACCCTACAGCCAGGGCATCGTCGCGGGCGGGTTCATCTACACCGCCGGCTTCGGCCCACAGGACCCCGCGACGGGGGAGCTCGCCGACGACGTCGCCGGTCAGACCGCCCAGGTCCTGGCGAACGTGGCCGCCGTCCTCGCCGAACACGGCGCGACGCTCGACGACGTCGTCAAGTCGACCGTGCACCTCGAGCAGTCGGACCGCGACTTCCCGGCCTTCAACGAGGAGTACGCGAAGCACTTCTCCGAGCCGTACCCGGTCCGGACCACCGTGCAGTCGCACCTCGCGAACATCCTCGTCGAGATCGACGTCGTCGCGGTCCTGCCGACGAAGACCCGCGTCACCGACGTCGAGGACGCCTGATCCCGCGCAGCTGAGTCCAGTCTCAGCGACCCCCGGTCAGCGAGTCCCGTCACCGACCCCGACGGATACCCTGACCGGGGGTCTCGTGCGTCAGCGCACCGTCGGCGAGCACCCGCACCCCGGCGACGAGGACGTCGTCGATGCCCTCGGCGACGCGCATCGGGTGGCCGTACGAGGACTGCGCCGAGACCGTCCCGGGATCGACCACGACGAGGTCCGCGACCGCCCCGACGGCGACCCGTCCGCGGTCGCCGAGCCGGTAGCGCCGGGCGGCGGTGGTCGACAGACTCCGCTGGACCTGTGGCCACGTCAGCCGACCGGCGACCGCGTACTCCTCGAGGTACCGCGCGAACGTGCCGTACGCGCGCGGGTGCGGGTGCGTGCCGACGAAGATGCCGTCGGAGCCCGCCGTGTGCCCCTCGTGCCGGAACAGCGGAGCGAGGTCGTCGGCGGTCCGCGGCCGGGGAACCCGCATCACGACGGTCACCTGCAGGTCCGAGTCGACGAGCACGTCGAGGGCGAGGTCGACCGGGTCGGTCCCGGTGGCCTCGGCCGCGTCGGCGAGCGTCCGGCCCTGCAGCGCGTGGAACTCCGCGGCCGGCACGTGCGAGAGCGTGATCTGCTCGGTCCACCCGGTGCCGAGGTCGGCGCGGCCGAGCACCCGGTCGAGCACCGCGCCACGGACACGGGCACGACCGTCCTCGTCGGCGATCGCCCGGGCGAGGTCCGGCGTCCCCGGGCGGGCGAGGGCTGCCGGCAGGAGCAGCATCGACAGGATCGTGCAGCCCCGGGAGTACGGGTACGCGTCGAACGACATCGGGGTGCCGGTCCGCTCGAGGTCGGCGAGCGCCTCGAGGAGCAGGTCGACCGGGGCGTGCAGGTGCGACACGTGCGCCCGGACCCCTGACGACCGGACGATCGCGGCGATCTCGTCGAGCCCCGCGCGGGCGTTCGCCTCGTAGCCGCCACGCATGTGCGACACGTAGAGCCCGTCGACGGCCGCGACCTCGGTGCACAGCGCGGCGAGCTCCGCCGTGTCGGCGAAGAGCCCCGGCACGTAGTCGAGCCCGGTCGCGAGCCCCACGGCACCGGCGTCCAGGCCAGCACGCACCTCGACACGCATCGCCGCGAGCTGCTCGGGCGTCGCGGGACCGTCGACGTCGCCCATGACGTGCTGCCGGACGGTGCCGGCCGGAACGAGCGTCGCGACGTTCACCGGGGTCGTCCCGTCGTACGTGTCCAGCAGGGCGCCGATGCCGCCGCCGCGGTACGTCGGGTGTGGGCCGTCGATCGCGGCGAAGTACGTGTCCGCGTAGGACCCGTCCCCCGGGGCGGGCCCGACGCCGTCCTGCCCGGTGACGATCGTGGTGACGCCCTGGCGGAGGAGCGCGTGCTGGACCTCCGGTTCGAAGACCAGCGACCCGCCGTGCGAGTGCGCGTCGACGGAGCCCGGCATGACGAGGCGCTCGCCGCAGTCGACGGTGGTCGCGCCGGTCGGGACGTCGAGGTCGGTCCCGACCCCGGCGACCCGGCCGCCCTCGACGAGGACGTCCGCTCGGAGCACCCCGGTCTCGCCGACGACCGACCCGCCGCGGAGCAGGACGCTCGTCACCGTGACAACCCGGCGACGAGCCGTTCGGCCCGTCCGCGGAGCGCGTCGAGGTCGCCGGACGTCAGCGCGTCGCCGACGAGCGGGGAGCCGAGGCCGACCGCGACCGCACCGGCGGCGAGGTAGTCGGCCGCGTCGTCGACCCCGATGCCCCCGGTGGGGATGACGTCCACGAAGTCGAGCGGCGCGAGCACCTGCTTGAGGAACGCGGGGCCGCCGAGCGGTGCGGCGGGGAAGACCTTCACGGCCCGGGCACCGAGCCGCCACGCACGGACGATCTCGGTCGGTGTCGCGGCGCCGGGGTACCAGCCGAGCCCCCGCTCGTGCGCCCGTTCGCCGATCGCCTGGTCGGTGTGCGGGCTGACGGCGAAGGTCGCTCCGGCCGCCACTGCCTCGTCGAGCTGTCGTGTGTCGAGCACGGTGCCGACGCCGATCGACGCGGCGCTGCCGTAGCGCTCGGCGGCCCATGCGATGCCCTCGCGCCACCGCGGGGTGTTCGTGGTGATCTCGATCGCGCTCACGCCGCTGTCGACCAGCGTGCGGATGACGTCCTCGACGTGGTCACCCGTTCCGCCGCGCAGGATCGCGATCGTCGGGCCGGCGTCGTGACGGTGCCGCTGGGGGCGTGTGGCGGGGGATGCGGTGTCGGTCATCGTGCGTTCCTTCTTCGGATCGTGGTCAGCGGTCGACGCGGTCGTGGACGGCGTGGTCGATGCCGGCCGGGTCCACGACGCCGAGCGCTGCAGGGTCGGGACGGCGCCAGTCGCCGTCCACCGTGCAGGCGAGCGCACCGGCGTCCGCGGCCCGGTCGAGGGCCTGGTCGGGGGAGTCGCCGGCCAGGTCGGCGGCGAGCCAGGCGGCGACGAACGCGTCACCGGCGCCGACCGGGTCGACCACGGCGACGGGGCTCGCCGCGCGGCGGTGCAGCACGCCGTCGATCGAGGCGACCGCACCGCGCGACCCGAGCTTCACGACGGCACGACCGTTCGCGAGCGCGGCCAGCTCGTGCGCCAGCGACTCCTCGTCGCCGTCGTCCGCGTCCCGTCCGAGGACCAGCCGTGCCTCGTCGTCACCGGCGAACACGACCGACGACCGCGCTGCGACCGCGCGGTAGTACCCGCGTCCGGTCACGTCGTCGACGAGCTTCGGTCGGTGGTTGACGTCGAACGCGATCGGCACTCCGGCGTCGTGTGCCCGGACGACCGCGGCGTGCACGGTCTCCCGAGCGGTCTCGGAGAGCGCCAGGGTGATCCCGCTCACGTGCAGGAGCGACGCGCGCTCGACCAGCCCCGACGGCAGGTCCGCCGGCGTGAACGCGGAACCGGCCGAGCCGCGCCGGTGGTAGGTCACACGGGTGCGGCCGTCCGTCAGTCGTTCCTTGACCATGATCCCGGTCGACCGCTCGGGGTCCCGCACCGCGACCACGTCGACGCCCTCGGCCGCGACGTCGGCGAGCACCCTGTCACCGGCGGGGTCGGCGCCGACCCGGCCGATCCAGGTCACGTCGACCCCGGCGCGGGCCAGACCGATCGCGACGTTGCTCTCGGCGCCGCCGGTGTCGACGCGCATCGTGTCCAGGTCGGTCAGCGCTCCGCGTCCGGCGAGGAGCAGCATCGTCTCGCCGAAGGTCAGGACGCCGGTCACCGGGCGCCCCGCGCGAGGGCGAGCTGCGCGGACGACGACCCGAGCGCCACCGAGATCTCCAGCGCGGTGCGGACGACACCGTCACCGAGCTCGCGGACCGCCGTCGTGCGGAAGCGGGAGGCGAGGCCCGAGATGCTCATCGCCCCGACGACCTGGTTGGCGTGGTCGAAGACCGGGGCGGCGACGCAGCGGATGTCCGGCTCGTTCTCGCGGTCGTCGATGCCGTACCCGCGTTCCCGGGTCCTGCCGATCTCCTGCCGCCACCGGTCGTCGTCGGTGATCGAGTGCTCGGTCATCGCGGTCGCCGGGTGTGCGAGCACGCGGTCGAGCAGCTCGGGGTCCCCGAACGCGACCATGGCCTTGCCGGAAGCCGTGTTGCGCATCGCCAGGCGGTTGCCGATCCTGGACCCCATCCGGACGGTCCCGCGGGTCTCGACCTTGTCGACGTAGACGATGTCGGTGCCGTCCGGCACGACGAGGTGGCACGTCAGCCCGGTGCGTTCTGCGGTGCGTCGCAGGAACGGTGCGGCGGCCGCGCGGAGGTCGATGCCCTCGAGGTAGCTCTGGCCGAGCAGGAGCGCCCCGAGCCCGAGCGTGAACCCGGCGTCCGCGGTCCGGCGCAGCAGGTCGTTCTCGATCATGGGCGCCGTGAGCCGCAGGACCGTCGACTTCGACGTGCCGAGCTCGACGCTCAGGGTCGTGAGGCTGACGGACGGCTCGCCGTTCCTGGTGCGGTCGGCGACGAGGTCGAGGATGCGCAGGCCGCGGCGCAACGACAGGGCGGCGTTGCGGGCCGGCAGCTCCTGCGCGTCCGTCACGGTCATCAGAACCACGTCGCGATCGTCTCGCGCACGGTGTCGTCGTCGTCGATGACGTGCACCTGCCGCCACTTGTCGAACACCGTGCACGGGTGCGAGATGCCGAACACGACGACGTCGCCCGGCGTCAGGGCCACCCCCGTCGCCAGCGCGAGGTAGCAGTGCTGGTCGTCGAGACGGGTGACGGTGACCGACCCGGGAACGGGCGCGGTCCCAGGATCCTGCGCCGAGCCTCCAGGCCGAGCCGGCCGGATCTGCCGGACCACCGGCAGCCCCTCGTCGAAGGAGATGTCGCGCTTGCCGACGGCCACGAGTGCCAGGCCGGGCTCGGGGCACGACGTGACCCGCCCCCATACCTCGATCGCTGCGCGGAGCGCGCCCTCCGTCGGGTGGCGGTGGAACGGCGTGCGCTCCTCGTAGAAGCCGTCGTCGTGGGTCAGGTACGCGCCGGAGCGGAGCAGCACGTCGAGGTCGTCGGGGCGGGCCGCGACGGCCTCGCTCACGGCGTCGAACCAGGCGCTGCCGCCCATGCTCAGCAGGGCACGCGGGCCGGCGATGAGCGGGCGGACGGCTGCTGCCACGTCGAGGACGCCGGCCACGTACGCGCGGGCCTCGTCGACGCCGGGCAGACCGCCCTCGTACCCGGAGACCCCGCGGAGGACGAGACCGGCATCGGAGGCGGCTTCCGCGACCGACGCCGCTGCCGCCGCCGATCGGGCGCCGGTGCGACCGCCGGGGAACCCGACCTCGACCAGCACGTGGAGTTCGCCGTCGACCTCGGACGCGGCGGAGGCGGCCGACTCGACCCCGGCGGTCGAGTCGACGTAGCAGAGCACGTCCGACGAGGGGTCGACGGTGCGGCGCGACGCGAGCCAGCGGAGCCCTGCCGGGTCGAGGACCTCGTTCGCGATCAGGACGTGCCGGAGCCCGTGCTCCCACGCGACCATCGCCTGCTGCACGGACGCCAGCGTGACGCCCCACGCGCCGGCGTCGATCTGCCGCTGGGCGAGTGCCGGCGCCATGTGCGTCTTCATGTGCGGCGCGAACAGGAGCCCGTGCCGCTCGACGTACGCCTGCATGACGGCGGTGTTGTTCGTCAAGGCGGACTCGCGGAGCGTCATCACGGGCAGGTGCGCGTCCTGGAGCACGTGGTGCGGCGCCGGAGCGCTCGGCTCCCACGAGCCCTTCGCGGTCACGGTGGCGGGGGTGGTCGGCATCGATCCTCCTTCGACGGGTCCCACGCTGGTCCAGCGGCGCTCGCGCGGACAACGTCGTCACGTCCACCGTTCCACATTGCAGAACGTGTTGTGGTGGTGGCGGGCATAGCATTCGGTCTGACATGACGAGGACGACATCGACAGCAGCCCCTGCCCGCCGACGCACCGGGAGCACCGCGGTCGCCGTGCTCGTCGCGGGGACGTTCTTCATGGAGCTCCTCGACGGCACGATCCTCGCCACCGCGGCGCCCGCGATGGGTCGTGACCTCGGGGTGGACTCGGCGGCGATCGGCATCGCGATCACCGCCTACCTCGTCACGCTCGCCGTGTTCATCCCGGTGAGCGGCTGGCTGACCGACCGGTTCGGCTCGCGCACGGTGTTCGTGGGTGCCATCGCGGTGTTCACGATCGCGTCCGGACTCTGCGCGCTGTCGACCGGACTGGTCGAACTGACGATCTGGCGGATCGTACAGGGGATCGGCGGGGCGCTCATGGTGCCCGTCGGACGGCTCGTCGTGCTGCGGAGCGCCGGGCGCGAACAGCTCGTCACGGCGATCGCGATCCTGACGTGGCCGGCCCTCGCGGCGCCGATCATCGCGCCGTTCGTCGGCGGTGTGCTCGTCGACACCCTGTCGTGGCACTGGATCTTCCTCGTCAACATCCCGCTCGGGGTGATCGCCCTGATCGCCGCGCTCGTCCTCGTGCCGCAGGAGCGGGCGGCCCAGCGCGTGCCGTTCGACTGGCCGGGGTCGTTGCTGGCGTGCGTCGGCCTCGGCGGGGTCGTCGTGATGGCGTCGCTCCTCGCGCTCGACACCGTGCCGGTCGTCGCCACGATCGTGTCCGGCGTGGTCGGGGCCGCCTGCTGCTGGCTCGCGATCCGGCACTTCCGGCGGGCACAGCACCCGATCATGGGGCTCGACGCGTTCCGGCTCGAGACCTTCCGGGTGTCGCACGCGGGCGGCAGCCTGTTCCGCCTGGCCGTGTCGGCGGTGCCGTTCGTGCTGCCCCTGCTCTTCCAGGACGCCTGGGGGTGGACGGCCGTCGAGGCCGGGAGCGCCGTGCTGTTCGTCTTCGTCGGCAACCTCGGCATCAAGCCCGCGACCACGCCGTTCCTCCGCTGGTTCGGGTACCGGCCGGTGATCATCGTGTCGTCGGCGATCGCGGCGCTGACGGTCGTCGCGATGACCTTCCTGACGCCGGACACCCCGTTCTGGCTGCTCGCCGTCCTGCTCGTCGTGAGCGGCGCGGCACGCTCGGTGGGGTTCACCGCGTACAACACGATCGCCTTCGCCGACGTCGAGCAGGCCGACATGACCCCGGCGAACACGCTGTCCTCGACGCTGCAGCAGACGGCCGCCGGGTTCGGTGTCGCCGTCGCGGCCGTCGTCATCCGCGCCGGTGCCGGGCTCGCCGGCGACGGCGCGTACGTCCTGACGTTCTGGGTGATCGCGGCGCTGCTCGTGGTGGCGTGCATCGAGGGCGTCGTGATGAGCCGGACGGCGGGGGAGACCGTCCGACCGGCACGACGGGTGCGCGCATGAGGCCCGCGTCCGGGTCTCACGTCGCCACGACCGTTCGTGTCGCCGTCACGCGCACGAAACCCCGCAGGCGCTACAGTCTCAGAAACTGCTTGAGGTCGACGAGTACCGTTGCCGCGGCAGACTGAGCGGGACGCAGGGACCCCACTCCGGAAGGAAGGCAGCATGGCCGTGCCAGACCAGCAGGGGACGATCCCGACGGACACCGACGTCCGACCCACCACCATCCGCGTCGTCAGCTACAACCTGCGGGAGCACACCGCGAACGGCGAACTCGCCGCCCTGGCCGAGGCATCGGAGGCCGACGTCATCTGCGTGCAGGAGTGCGACAGCAACGACCTCGCGCCGTCCGTCGGCGGGCTCACGCTCGCGGCGTCGACGAAGGCGAACCGGCTCGGCCTCGCGATCTACAAGCGCGACGACCGCTTCGACGTGCAGGACTTCAGCATCCACTCGCTGCAGAAGTCGCTCCACGACCGGGTCCTCGCGCCGGCGCACGAACGACTCATCGCGATGCACCTCCGCGACCGCGAGGCATCGACCGACGTGATCGTCGCGTCGTTCCACGCCTCGCCCCTGACCGCGACGAACTCCCTCCGCCGCAAGCAGATCGAGGCAGCGCACCAGTTCGTCCGTGACCTGTCGAGCGAGGCCCCCGCGATCATGGTCGGCGACTTCAACTACCCCTGGTTCCAGACGAACCTCCGCCGCAAGATCGAGTCGCACGGCTTCGCGCTCTCGCTCTCCGACCAACCGACGTACCTGCGGTACCGGAAGTTCACGGGGCACTTCGACTTCGCCACGAGCGTCGGGCTGCACATCGCCGGGGTGGAGACGCTGCCGGCCGGGATCTCGGACCACCGCCCGATCCTGGTGCGGGCGCACTACGAGGCCCCGGCAGCGTCGTCGTCCCGTTCCGTCGAGGCCGACTCCGCCGCGTGACGGGCGCGGGCACGGGCCGCGTCCCGCTTCCCGTCCTGCGCGTCCCGTCCCGTGCCATCCCGTGCCGTCCCGTGCGCGGTCCGTCGAGGTTCCGAAATTCCGGCATCTCGAGGGCGTCTACACGCGCGTCGTGGCATCTCGACGGAACTGAGCGGCGAGTCGTGGAACCGCGCCCAGACCCGGACGGGAGGCACGCCCCACCTCCGCCCCCCACGTCTCGACCGACGTCCCGCGCGTCCACCCGCACGCACGAGATCGCACTCCGTGTCGCGTCCGTCATACGGGAGGCGACACGAAGTGCGATCTCAGGGGGGCCCGACTAGCGCCGGAGCGTCGCCCGCGCCAAGCGGTTGCCGATGAACTGCCCGAGCTGCACGATGACCACGATCGCGGCCACCGACACGTAGACGATCCACCAGTCGTACCGCTGCGAGCCGTACGTGATCGCGTACTCACCGAGGCCGCCGCCTCCGATCAGCGCACCCTGCGCGGTCATGTCGACGATGCCGATGAAGATGAACGTGTACCCCAGGATGAGCGGCCCGAGGCCCTCGGGGATGAGCACGGTCAGCAGGATCGAGATCGGGTGCGCACCCGAGGCCCGCGCTGCCTCGACGACGCCGGGGTCCACGGACAGCAGGTTCTGCTCGACGATGCGGGCGACCGCGAACGCCGCCGCCAGCGAGATCGCGAACGTCACGGCGGGGACGCCGATCGTCGTCTGCACGACCACGCGGGACAGCGGTGCGATCGCCGCGAGGAAGATCACGAACGGGATCGGACGGACGATGTTCACGACCAGGTTGATGATCGTGTACGCCGTCCGGCTGCCGAGCAGGCTGCCCGGTCGGGTGGCGTACAGCGCCAGACCGAGCGCCAGGCCGATGAGCCCGGCGATCACGAGCGAGACGAGCGACATGACGATGGTGTCGCGCACCGAGGACAGGAAGACGTCGAACGTGTCGATCACGCTCTGGAAGGAGTTGTTCACGCTCGGTCCTCCTCGTCGGTGGTGACCCCGTCGGCGCGGAGTGCGGCGACGGCGCGGTCGATCGTCGCGGCGGAGTCGCCGGACAGCTCGTACGTCAGGGAACCGATGCGGCGCTCCCGGATCTCACCGACCCCGCCGTACACGAGCTCTGCGGTCACCCCGGCGGACCGGAACACCTGGTCGATCCGGTTCTGCAGGCCGACCTCGTCGGTGATCTGCACGGTCACGAGCCGACCCGGGTGGCGTTCCCGCAACCGCGCCAGGGTCTCGGGCGACGGCCGGTCGTGCAGTGCCGTGCGCACGAACCGCTTCGTCGCCGGGTTGGTCGGCGTGGAGAAGACGTCGTACACGTCGCCGACCTCGACCACCCGTCCCTGTTCCATCACGGCCACCCGGTCCGCGATCTGCCGGACGGCGTCCATCTCGTGCGTGATGACGATGATCGTGACGCCGAGTTCCCGGTTCACGCGACGCAGAAGGGCCAGCACCTCGGAGGTGGTCTCCGGGTCGAGGGCGCTCGTGGCCTCGTCGGCGAGCAGCAGGTCGGGGTTGCCGGCGAGCGCACGGGCGATGCCGACGCGCTGCTTCTGCCCGCCGGACAGCTGCTCGGGGTAGGCGTACGCCCGGTCGAGCAGTCCGACGAAGTCGAGGAGCTCGGCGACACGGCGGTCCCGCTCCTCCTTCGCCACACCGGCGACCTTGAGCGGGTACGCCACGTTGCCCGCGATCGTGCGCGACCGGAACAGGTTGAACTGCTGGAAGATCATCCCGATGCGACGACGCGCCAGACGGCGATCCCGCTCGGGGATCGCCGTCAGCTCCTGGCCGGCGACCGTCACGGTGCCCGAGGAGGGCAGCTCGAGGGCGTTGACCAGGCGGACCAGGGTGGACTTGCCGGCACCGGAGTACCCGATGACGCCGAGGACCTCGCCCTGTTCGACGTCGAGGGACACGTCCTCGACGGCGACCACGGTCTCGCCGGTGTCGGCGCGGCGGTAGTGCTTCGAGACGCCGCGGAGTTCGACGAGGGCAGCCACTACTTCGTTGCCGCCTTCGCGTCCTTCTCGACGGACACGAGTTCCTGCTGCAGGGACGCAGCGCTCTCGTCGCTCGACACGGCGTCCGGGTAGTCCTTCGCGAAGACCTTCTGCACGGCGTCGTCCTGGAACAGCTTCGCCAGGTCGAGGTACGTCGTGTTGTCCTTGTCGGCGTCACGCACCGCGAAGACGTTCACGTACGGCTTGGCGGAGGCGCTCTTCGGGTCGTCCTGGAAGATCGCGTCCTTCGTGTCGAGCCCGGCCGAGGTGGCGTAGTTCACGTTGACGATCGAGCCCTCGACGGACCCCTGCTGCAGCGCGTTCGCGGTCTGCGAGGCGTCGAGCGTCTGCACGTCGACCTTGTGCGAGGTGATGTCGGCGGTCGTGGAGAAGGCGCTGCCGCCGTCCTTGAGCTCGAGCAGACCGGCCGACTGCAGCACCAGCAGTGCACGCGCCTCGTTGATGGCGTCGTTCGGGATCGCGATCTTCGCGCCGTCCTCGAACTCCGACACCTTGGAGACCTCCGTCGAGTACAGCGGCAGCGGGTACACGGCCGTCGCGCCGATCGGCTGCAGGTCGTCGTCCGAGGTGACGTTGTAGTTCGCCAGGTACTGGATGTGCTGGAACTGGTTGATGTCGATCTGCTTGTCCTTGAGCGCAGGGTTCGGCAGCGAGTAGTCCGAGAAGTTCTGCAGCTTCACGGTGACGTTGAGCTTGTCCTTCGCGAGCTTGACGTACGTGTTCCAGTACGGCAGCGACTTGTCGGAGACGCCGATCGTCACGGTCTTCGGAGCGGCGCCCGATGCGGCACCGTCGCTGTCACCGCCGGAGCGGACCGCGACGGCGACGACGGCGACGATGATCGCGACGACGACGATCGCCGCGGCGACGATCCAGCCGATCGGGCGCTTGCGCTTCGGCTTCTGGGGCAGTGCGGGGGCGGTCATGGGTGCTCCTCGTGGGGCGGGGGCCTCGCGGGCCGTGCTGCGGGGTCACACGGTCGTGACTGACCACGAGTGTGACGCGCAGACCGAGCCGCGGCGACTTGCGTTCCGCCGTGTTACATCCGTTGCGCAGGCGTGCGTGGGCAGACTCGATCCGTGCGGAGCATCGAGCTGGTCCTGGACGACGATTCGGATCGCGTGGTCCGTGCCGCGTGGAACGCCCTGACCGAGGCGGACCTGCCGAGCCTCGGGCGCTCCGGCACGAACGACCCGCACGTCACGCTGGCGGCCGGGGAGTCCCTGCCCGTCCCGGAGGGCTTCGACGTGCCCCTGCCGGCAGTGCTCCGTGTCGCGGGGATCCTGCTCTTCCCCGCAGGACCCGGTCGGCACGTGCTCGGCCTCGGCGTGGTCGTCGACGAGCCCCTCGCACGGTTCCACCAGGCGGTGCACCGCCTCTCGCCCGGGTCGCTCGACCCCTCGGCACCCGGACGGTGGGCGCCGCACGTCACGCTCGCCCGGCGCATCCGCGACGTCGACCTGCCCGCCGCGCTCCGGGCGCTGGCAGCGATCGGGCCCCTCCCGCAGACGCTCACCGTCGGCGGTCTCCGCCACTGGGACGGCGACGCGAAGGTGGTCACCCCGCTGGCGTGAGCGGGGTGGCGGGCCGGTGCGGAGCCTCCAGACCGGCGCTCGGACGGGAGGCCCGGGTCAGGTCCGCAAGACGCGCTCGCCGAAGGCGGACGCGAACGTCCGGTCCGGGTCGGCTCGGCGGACCAGATCGCGGAACGCGGCCAGCCGCGGGTAGAGCGCTGCCACCGCATCCGCGTCGAGCGAGCTCATCTTGCCCCAGTGCGGACGGGCGCCGAAGGGGGCGAGTCGCGCCTCGAGGTCGGGGAGGAGTGCCGCGACCTCGACGGGGTGCTTCTTCCACGTGAACGCGATGCAGAACACCTCCTCGTCCTGCGTGGGGGAGAGCCAGAGGTCGTCGGCCGCCATCGTGCGGAGCTCGGCGACGTGCAGGTGCGGCTGGATCCGGTCGGCCAGCCCGCGCAGGGCGTCGAGGGCGGCCGCGGCATGACGGAGCGGCACGAAGTGCTCGCTCTGCACCTCGGACCCGTGCGACGGGACGGTGCCGATCGGGAAGTGCGGGAGTCGATCCCACCACGGACCCATCGACCCGTCGCGGGCGGTGCGGTGCTCGTCGCCTGGCGTGCCAGGGAGCCGCGGCGCGCCGACGAGCTCGTCGGGCACGTGCTCGCTGCGGGTCTTGACGAGCACCTCGCTGATCTCGTCGCCGAAGCGCGTGTACGAGCAGACCGAGGTGCCGGCGGCGTGGATCTCGGCGGCGTGGTCGAGGAACGTCCGCCACGGGAAGGGCCCGTAGGCGTCCTGGCGCATGGCGTAGGTCGGCTCGAGGTCGAGCGTCACCCGGGTCACGATGCCGAGCAGGCCGAGGTGCAGGATGCTGCCGGCTCCGTCGGGGGCGTCGCTCGTGATGGTGCGCGTCTCGCCGTCCGGACCCAGGAGCTCGAGGGCGCGGACCGCCGTGGACAGCGACCCGAGTGCGGTGCCGGAGCCGTGCGTGCCGGTGGCGATCGCACCACCGATCGAGATGTGCGGGAGCGACCCCATGTTGTGGAGGGCGAAGCCCGCCTGGTCGATGGCGGGGGCGACGTCGCCGTACCGGGTGCCGGCGCCCAGTGTGGCGGTCGCGTGGCCGTCGGGCGTGCGGTCGATCACCAGGTCGGTCGGGATCGCCGTCAGGTCGAGCAGCACCCCGGGAGCATCCGCGACGTCGTTGAACGAGTGCCGGGTGCCGAGGCCGTGGACGCGGGGTTCCCTGGCGACGATCGTGGCGGCTTCGTCCAGCGTGCTCGGGCGTTCGACGCGCTCCGATGTGTACGTGACCGTGCCGGACCAGTTGAGCTCGCTCGTCGTCGACCGCATGCGCCCACGATGCCACGCGCGGCCGTGCGCCGCGGCGCTGTGCGGCGGGGAGCGGCGCCCGGCCAGGGCGCCCGCCGGCCGCGGCGCCCGCACAACCGAAAGCCGTCCGCGCCGCGGCGTTGCGCGGCGCGGACGGCTTTCGGTTGTGCGCAAGCGATTCGTGCCGCGGAGGCCAGAGGGTCGGCGGGAGCGCGGGCGGGCTGACCACAGGTCGCGCCCCGTCGCGAACATCGCGCCCCGTCGTGGCGGGGCGCGATGTTCGCGACCGGGTGCGATCGCGCGCGCAGCGCCGAGGGCGCGCTGGGGCCGGCGGCGGGCTAGTGCGCCGGCGGGGGCGTCGGGGCGCCCTCGGGCAGCTCGGGCTTCCGCACGAAGCAGGCGGTGAGGATCCCGAAGAGCGAGATGACGCCGCCGACGAGGAACGCCGTCTTCACGCCGGAGGCCGTCGCGAGCGCCACGCCCTCTGCCCCGGAGCCCGCCGTCGCCGTCGCCGCGCCGATCGTCAGGAACGTCACGAACAACGCCGTGCCGGCAGCGCCCGCGAGCTGCTGCGTCGTACCGAGGACCGCGCTGCCGTGCGAGTAGAGCTTCGGCGGCAGGACGCCGAGCGCCGCGGTGAAGAGGGGCGTGAAGGTCAGCGCGAGCCCGATGCTCAGCACGACGTGGGCGCCGAGGACGAACCACACGCTGGTGTCCGTACCGACCGTGGACAACCCCCACATCACGACGCTGATGATGATCGTGCCCGGGATGAGGAGGACCCGCGGCCCGCGCCGGTCGTAGATGCGGCCGACGATCGGGGAGAGCAGGCCCATGAGCAGGCCGCCCGGGAGCAGGAGGAGCCCGACGTTCAGCACCTCGAGCCCGAGGACGCGCTCCAGGTAGATCGGCAGCAGGATCAGCGTGCCGAGCATGACCAGGAAGCTCAGCCCCATGCCGACGATCGGGACGGTGAAGCCCCGGCTCTGGAACGTGCGGAGGTCGAGCAGAGCGCGGTCGCTGCGCTGGAGCCGGGTCTGGCGGAGGACGAACAGCACGAGCCCGACGACACCGACCACGAGGGCCGTGATCGGGACGACCGGACCGCTGGTGGCGATCTCGGCGATGCTCGACAGGCCGTAGACGACGCCACCGAACGCGAAGGCGGAGAGCACGACCGAGAGCACGTCGAGCGGGGCGGGCCGCGGGGTGCCGACGTTCCGGACCTTCACCATGCCGAGGACCAGCGCGGCGATCGCGATCGGCAGCACGAACCCGAACAGCCAGCGCCACGAGAACGCGTTGAGGATGAGCCCGGAGATGGTCGGGCCGACGGCGGGGGCGACCGAGATGACGATCGAGATGTTGCCCATGATCCGACCGCGGTGTGCCGGGTCGACGAGGGTCAGGACGGTCGTCATGAGCAGCGGCATCATGATCGCCGTGCCGCTCGCCTGGACGATGCGCCCGACGAGCAGGGTGGCGAACCCGGGAGCCAGGAGCGCGATCAGCGTGCCGGCGGAGAACAGGCTCATCGCCCACACGAAGACCGGCCGCGTGTTGAAGCGCTGCAGCAGGAACCCGGTGATCGGGATCACGACGGCCATCGTCAGCAGGAACCCGGTCGTCAGCCACTGCCCGGTCGCCGCACTGATGTCGAGGTCGTCCATGAGCCGCGGCAGCGCGACACCCATGATCGTCTCGTTGAGGATCACGACGAACGCGGACACGAGCAGCAGCCCGATGACCAGGCGGTCGTCGGCAGCCGTGCGCGCCGGCACGCTGCCGGTCCGTGGTGCGGTGTCGAGGGCGTGGTCGGTCATGTGGCGGCTCCGAACGGTGGATTGTGGGGAGTCCGCACGAGCGGACGCGTGACCAGGCATCACGCCGGGCACTGGGTGTGCAGCACCTGAACGGACTCGATTATTCCGCGATCCACCGACACCCGCGGTGAACGCTCAGTGCAGGATGTCGAACGACGCGGCGTCGCCGTGCGGGACCACAGGGCGCGTCGAGACCTCGGTCACGCTCGCCGACGGCGGCCCGGTGTGCAGCATCTCGACGAGGGCGTCGACGGCGGGCGACGGCCCCTCCGCCTCGACCTCGACCGTGCCGTCGAAGAGGTTCCGCGCGTAGCCCGTCAACTCGAGCCCGTCTGCCTTGCGTGCCGTCCAGTAGCGGAACCCGACCCCCTGGACCGTCCCCGAGACGATGGCGTGCACCCTGGTCACCGTTGTCATGTCGCCCAATGTATGCGGGCCGGGTTTCCCGGGCATCACCAGGGTTTTTCGGGGCCGTGACCGATTGTTTCGGCAACGTGTCGCCCGGATGTGGGAGCAGTGATAGAGTCACTGGAACCAGAACACTTAAGGTCAAACAAACCTGAAGGCACCAGCCATGGACGAAGCAGCCATCCGCGTCGCGGTCTCGACCGTGATCGTCGCGCTGCGCCCCCACCCCGACACGGGGGCGCCGGCGCTGTGGATGCCGCTCGTCCGCCGCACCGCCGAGCCGTACGAGGGATCGTGGGCGCTCCCCGGCGGCTGGGTCCGTCCGGACGAAGGGCTCGAGGACTCCGCCGCCGCCCGCCTGCGCGAGACCACCAACGTCCAGCCGCGCTACCTCGAGCAGCTCTACGCGTTCGGCGACGTCGACCGGTCCCCGACCCGCGTCGTGTCGATCGTGTACTGGGCGCTGGTCCGCCCGGACGAGGCGAGCGTCGTGCCGGACGACTGGAACGTGCGCTGGTTCCTCGCCGACGAGCACCCGCCGCTCGCGTTCGACCACGACCACATCGCCGAATACGCACTCTGGCGTCTGCGGAACAAGATGTCGTACTCCCGGATCGCACAGGCGTTCCTCGGCGACCGGTTCACCCTCGCCGAGCTCCGTGCCGTGTACGAAGCGGTGCTCGGGCGTGCGCTCGACCCCGCGAACTTCCGCCGGCAGGTCGCGCAGTCCGACGCCGTGATCGCCACCGACGAGACCACGAGCGGGGACCGGCACCGGCCGGCCCGGCTGTACCGCTCGAACCCCGACCTCGCCTACGCGGACAACGGCCCGCTGCAGCAGGGCAGCAAGGCCGCGCCACAGCAGGGCACCACGGCCCCGCTGCAACGGGGCACCACGACCGAGAACCAGACACGACCGCAGAACCGATAGGAACCACCGTGTCCATCGCCACCACCATCGAACTCATCTCCAACGGCAAGGCCGACGGCAGCACCTGCACGCCGGACCTCGCGATGCCGACGTGGGACTTCGACGCCCGGCCCGGCTACGGCCCCGGTTCGTCGATGTCCGACGTCATCCCGACCTCCGCACCGCGGCAGGGCGTGATCCCGGACGAGTACAAGCACGCGCCGGTGGAGGAACTGCACGAGCGCATCGAGCGGGCGAAGGCGACGTTGGGGGACCGGGTCGTGGTGCTCGGACACTTCTACCAGCGCGACGAGGTCGTCCGGCACGCGGACTTCCTCGGCGACTCGTTCCAGCTCGCCAACGCCGCGCTGACGAAGCCCGATGCCGAGGCGATCGTCTTCTGCGGCGTGCACTTCATGGCGGAGACCGCCGACGTCCTCGCCCGGGACGACCAGCGCGTGATCCTGCCGAACCTCGCCGCGGGCTGCTCGATGGCCGACATGGCCGACATCGACAGCGTCGAAGCGGCATGGGCCGAGCTCGAATCGGTCTACGGCACCGAACCGGACGCCGACGGCCGCGTGCCGGTCATCCCCGTCACGTACATGAACTCCGCCGCCGACCTCAAGGCGTTCTGCGGTCGTCACGGCGGCATCGTCTGCACCAGCTCGAACGCGGCGACCGTGCTCGAGTGGGCGTTCGAGCGTGGGCAGCGCGTGCTGTTCTTCCCCGACCAGCACCTCGGGCGCAACACCGCGAAGGCGATGGGCATCAGCACCGACCTCATGCCGATGTGGAACCCGCGGAAGCCCCTCGGCGGCAACTCTGCCGAGGACCTGCAGGAGGCCAAGGTCGTCCTCTGGCACGGCTTCTGCTCCGTGCACCGCCGCTTCACCGTCGACCAGATCGACCAGGCCCGTCGCGACCACCCCGGCGTCCAGGTGATCGTGCACCCCGAGTGCCCGATGGCCGTCGTCGACGCCGCCGATGCCGCCGGCAGCACCGACCTCATCCGGAAGACCGTCGCCGCCGCGACCGAGCCCACCACGTTCGCGATCGGCACCGAGATCAACATGGTCAACCGGCTCGCGGCCGAGTACCCGCAGCACACGATCTTCTGCCTCGACCCGGTCGTCTGCCCGTGCTCGACGATGTACCGCATCCACCCCGGGTACCTGGCGTGGGTGCTCGAGGCGCTCGTGCGCGGCGAGGTCCTCAACGAGATCGTCGTCCCGGACGACGTCAAGGCCGACGCCAAGGTCGCCCTCGAACGCATGCTCGCCGCGAAGCCGCGGGACTAGGACGACGCCGTGCACGTCGTCATCGTCGGTTCCGGCATCGCCGGCCTCACCGCCGCGATCCGTGCGAGCGCCCGCCACGACGTCACCCTCGTCACGAAGGGTGCCCTGGCGGACGCCGCGACGAGCCATGCGCAGGGCGGCATCGCCGTCGCACTCGGCGCCGACGACACCGTGGCACTGCACGCCGCGGACACGCACGTCGCGGCGGCCGGCAGCGCCGACGCCCGCGCCGTCGAGGTCCTCTGCTCCGACGGGCCGGCACGGGTCCGCGACCTGCTCGCGCTCGGCGTCCCGTTCGACCGCACCGACGACCCGGCGAGCCTCGACCGGTACGGCGACGACCTCGCCCGCGGACGGGAAGCCGCACACGGGCGCTGGCGGGTCGTGCACGCCGCCGGGGACGCGACGGGAGCCGCGATCGAGCAGACGCTCATCCGCGCGCTGCACCGCCAGCACGTGACGATCCTCGAGCGCACCTGCCTCACCGACCTGGTCGTGCGGGACGGCACCGTCGTGGGGATCGACGTGCTCGACCTGCTGGGCGAGCCGCGCCGCATCGACGCCGACGCCGTCGTGCTCGCCTCCGGGGGAGCCGGGCACCTGTACCGCGAGACGACGAACCCGCTCGTGGCGACCGGCGACGGCGCAGCGGCCGCCTGGCGTGCCGGAGCCGTCCTCGCGGACCTCGAGTTCATGCAGTTCCACCCGACCCGCCTCGCGGTCCCGGGCGGCGGCCTCGTCTCCGAGGCCGTCCGCGGCGAGGGCGCCGTCCTCCGGGACGCACGCGGGCACCGCTTCATGCCGGACGTCCACCCGGATGCCGAACTCGCCCCGCGTGACGTCGTGGCACGGGGGATCGCGGCCGCGATGCGCGACGGCGGCGACGTGTTCCTCGACGCGACCGGGCTCGAGCCGGACTTCCTCGTCGCACGGTTCCCCGGCCTCACCCGTGCGACCCGCGCAGCCGGCTTCGACTGGACGCGGGAAGGCGTGCCCGTCGCCCCGGCAGCGCACTACTTCATGGGGGGCATCGCCACCGACGCCGAGGGACGCACCAGCCTCCCCGGACTCCTCGCGATCGGCGAGGCCGCCTGCACCGGTGTGCACGGCGCGAACCGACTCGCGTCGAACTCGCTGCTCGAAGGACTGGTCTTCGCCGTCCGCGCCGCGGACGCGGTCGACGCGGCGCGACCCGGTCTGCTCCGCCTGCGCGGCGATGCGACGTTCCCCGTCACCACGGTGCCCGACGAGGCGGAGGCGATCCGGTCCTCCCGGCAGTGCCGTCCTGGAGGCCCGGATCACCCGGACCCGCAGGCGCACGTCCGCCAGACGGTGCAGACCGTCATGACCGAGCGCGTCGGCCTGCTCCGTGACGCCGGTGGACTGGCGGCCGCGCGTCGCGAGCTCGCGGCGCTCGCCGTGGAGGCGCCCCGAACGGTTCGGGAGCACGAGGACCGCGCGCTGCTCGACCTCGCCCGCCTGGTGGCCCGCGCTGCCGAGGCCCGCACCGAGTCCCGCGGCGCGCACGCCCGCACCGACCACCCGGACACCGACCCCGCTGCTCCGGCATCGACCGGCTGGGTCGCCGTCCGCTCGTCCGTCTCCGATCCCGTCCCCGAGGAAGCACTCGCATGACCACCGACCCAGGAACCATCCCGCCGCACGCGCTCCGACGCGTCATCGAGACCGCGCTCGAGGAGGACGCACCGTGGGGCGACGTCACCAGCGAGACGCTCATCCCCGTCGACGCGATCGCGACGGCGACGCTCGGCGCGCGGGAACCCGGCGTGCTGAGCGGAGGTGGGGTGTTCGTGGCCGTGATGCACGCGGTCGACCCGCTCATCTCGGCGACGGTCCTGATCGCGGACGGCGACCCGTTCGAGCCGGGTGACGTCCTCGCGACCGTGACCGGGCCGGCGCGAGCGGTGCTGCGGGCCGAACGGGTCGCACTGAACCTCGTGCAGCGGATGTCGGGCATCGCGACCTCGACGGCGCGGTACGTCGCGGCCGTCGCCGGCACCCGGGCGCGGATCGTGGACACCAGGAAGACCACGCCGGGGCTCCGGGCGCTCGAGCGGTACGCGGTTCGGTGCGGCGGCGGCCACAACCACCGGACGTCGCTGTCGGACGCCGTGCTCGCGAAGGACAACCACCTCGCCGTGTTGCTCGCGAGCGGGATCGGCATCGGGCAGGCGATCCGCGACGCCCGGGAGCGACTCGGGCACACCGTGCACCTCGAGGTCGAGGTGGACCGCATCGACCAGATCGAACCCGTCGTCGCCGCCGGAGTTGACACGATCATGCTCGACAACTTCTCGATCGACGACCTGGTGACGGGTGTCGATCTCGTGGCCGGACGCGCGCTCGTCGAGGCGTCCGGTGGGGTGAACCTCGACACCGTCGCGGCGATCGCGGCCACCGGGGTCGACATCGTCTCGGTCGGGGCCCTGACGCACTCCGCCCGCGCACTCGATCTCGGGCTCGACGTGTCCGTGTCCGGTGCCGGTGCCGGTGCCGGTGCTGGTTCTGGTTCCGGTTCCGGTTCCGGTTCCGGTTCCGGTTCCGGTTCTGCGGGCTGACGTGTTCTACCTCGACCGGGCCGCGACGACGCCCGTCCGCCGCGATGTGCTCGAAGCGATGTGGCCGTGGCTGACCGGCGGCTTCGGGAACCCGTCGTCGACCCACGGCATCGGGGACCAGGCCGCGCGCGGGCTCGCGGCGGCGCGGGCGTCCGTCGCCGACGTGCTCGGGTGCCGTCCGGCCGAGGTCGTCTTCACGGCAGGTGGCACCGAGGGGGCGAACACCGCGGTGAAGGGCATCGCGCTCGCGACCCCGCGCGGGCGGCACGTCGTGACGAGTGCGATCGAGCACGAGGCCGTCCTGGCGAGCTGCGAGTACCTCGAACGCTTCCACGACTTCACGGTGACCGTGCTGCCGGTCGACGCGTCCGGTCGGGTCGACCCTGCCGTGCTGGCCGCCGCGCTCCGACCGGACACCACCCTCGTGTCGATCGCCCATGCGGACAACGAGATCGGCACCGTGCAGGACATCCCGGCACTCGCCGCACTCGCGCACGGTGTCGGCGCGCGCTTCCACACCGACGCGGTGCAGTCCGCGCCGTGGCTGCCGATCGGGCTCGACACGCTCGGGGTCGACGCGCTCTCGTTCTCCGGGCACAAGCTCGGCGCCCCGAAGGGCACCGGCGTCCTCGCGATCCGTCCCGGCGTGCCGATGGAGCCGCTCGTGCACGGCGGGGGACAGGAGCGCGGGCGACGGTCCGGGACCGAGGACGTCGCCGGGGCAGTGGCGGTGGCGACGGCGCTGTCGGTCGGGCATGCGTCCGATTCGGCTGCCGCGGGGGCTTCATCGGTGCGTGATGCTGTGCTGGACGGGGTGCTCGAGCGGGTTCCCGGGGCGTTCGTGACCGGGTCGCGCGAGCACCGGCTCCCCGGACACGCGTCGTTCTGCTTCCCCGGGGTGAACGGCGAGACGGTGCTCCTCGAGCTCGAACAGCGTGACGTGGTCTCGTCGTCGGGGAGTGCCTGCGCGGCCGGCAGCACCGAGGCGTCGCACGTACTCACGGCGCTCGGGCTGTCCGACGACGTGGCGCGGAGCGCCGTGCGGCTGACGTTCGACGCGTCCTTGTCGGACGCCGATGTGCCCGTCGTGGTCGGGTCGGTCGCCGACGCCGTCGCGGCGGTCCGGGCCCTCGGCTGAGCCCTCGACTCCGCCGCCGTCTCAGGGTGTACTAGACGTTCTACTCCATCACTGGGGACCTGTCCCCCCTTTTGCGGACACGCGATCTCGGCCAGAGTGTTCACATGGCAAACGCGATGACGACTCGAGTCGCCCGGGAGGACCGCTTCCGGGTGGTGCAGCTCCTGCCGGCGCCCGCGACCGTCCTCGCACTCGCCGTCGCCGCAGGGCACGATCTCGGTTCGGCGCCCCTCGGGCTCATCGCCGTCATCGGGGCGCTCGCGACCATCGGGAGCGCGGTGCTCCCGATGATCCGCCCCGCTGCGACGTGTCGATCGATGCCCGCCCCGACCGAGTCGGAGCGGTACCGAGAGGACACCGAGCACCGCTGAAGACCCGCGCCGCCCGGATCCGGTTCCCCCCTCGGGATCCGATCGGCGCGATCAGCCGGACGCGTCCTGTGAAGCACGCGTCCGGAGCGGGTCACGACATCCCCTGTCGTCGTGCCCCGCAGCACCCGGAGCCCCGCCACGGATCGCGGGACGTCATCCCTGTACGACGTCCCCGGATCCCCTCCGTCCGTGGCGGGACCGGGTGCGCTTCCCCGTGCGCCGTGCCCCGTGCGCCGTGCCCCGTGCGCTGTGCGGCGCCGTGCGTCGCTACCGTTGGCCTGTGCCCTCGTACCGTGGGACCCTCGCCGTCGGTGCCCTGGCGCCCGGTGTCGCCCCCGACGCCGTGCTCCCGGCTGCCGCTCGACTCGTCGCCGAGCAGGTGGTCGTCGAGGCGCAGGACGTCCGGCTGATCCGGGGCGTCCCGTGCGCGGTGGTCCGTTACGAGGCGGGTGACGACGAGGTCGCGATCGCGGTCGCAAGGCTCGCGGTCGCCGGCCTGCGGGACACCGTGGAGATCCGCTCCGACCGGGTCACGCGCCGCGACGGCGGGAAGTGGACGCCGATCGCGTAGCCCCCGCCGACGGCACCGGCCAGACGTAGTCGAGGTCGTCGGGGACGTCGGGGAAGAGTGGCAGGTAGTACTCCCGGTCCTTCTGCACGAGCTTCGACCGATGCGACCGGTGCACGGCTTCGTCGTCGTTCCACGGCGGCACCGGGTAATCGCCGCGTTCGTAGGCGTCGAGGTCCTCGGGGGAGCGACCGAGGTCGGCCAGCGTCTTCGCGAGACACGTGTCGACGTGCCCGCGGTCCAGCCAGACGGCGCAGACGGCGTCCTGGTAGGCCATCAGCGCCGGCCGGTACCCGCGCCACATCGCCACGACGGGGTGGTGCTGCCATCCGTAGTCCGGCAGCGTCAGGGCCCGCATCACCTGCAGGGTCTCGACGCGCTGCTTGCCGAGCCGCCGGTCGTCGAGGGACTTGGCCGATGCGTGGAAGTCGGCGAACGGCAGGAACGTCTGCATGCGCCGAACGGTACGCGGGGGTGCCTGGGGCGACACATGTCGTCACAACCGTGCGGGGGTACCCGGGAGCGTGTGAGCATCGAACGCATGAGCGGAGAACTCGTCGTCGGCGTCAGCGGCAGCCCATCCGACCCGTCGCGCACCTCGACCCTGGTCGCCGCCACCGTCGCGCGACTCGGTGAGGAGATCGAGGACGCGCGCACCCTGACCGTCGAGATCGGACCGCTGCTCGCCGACCTCGGTGCTGCGTCCGACCGTTCGGCGATGTCCCCGACCACGGTCGCCGCCCTCGAGGCGGTGGAGTCGGCCGACGTGCTCGTCGTCGGCAGTCCGGCGTTCCGTGCCGCGTACTCCGGCGCGTTCAAGCTCTTCTTCGACTGGATCGGGCAGTACGACCTCGTCGACACCCCGGTCCTCCTCACCGCCACGGGCGGGAGCGACCGGCACGCACTGCTCGTCGAGCACCAGATGCGTCCGCTGTTCGGCTTCTTCCAGTCCACGACGCTCCCGATCGGCGTCTTCGGCAACGAGCGCGACTTCACCAAGCGCGAGGGCGGCTACGACATCTCGAACATCGACCTCGAGCTGCGCATCGACCAGGCCGTCCGCCGCGCACTGCCCATCATCCGCGGCGGCTTCGTCACGGCCGCCGCGACGGACGTCCCCCGACCCGCCGACTTCTAGCCGCGCCGCGGCCGCCCCGTCAGCGCGTCAGCAGCGACGCGACGTGCGCGACCGCCAGGCGGTAGCCGTCCGCGCCGGCGCCGGCGATCACCGCGGTGGCCGCCGTGGCCACGTGGTCGACGTGGCGGAACGGCTCCCGCTTCCAGGTGTTCGAGATGTGCACCTCGACGACCGGGACCGAGAGTGCCTCGACGGCGTCGTGCAGCGCGACCGAGGTGTGCGCGTACGCCGCGGGGTTGATGACGACGCCGACGAAGTCGTCGAGCGCCTCGTGCAGCCACTCGACGAGCTCGCCCTCACGGTTCGTCTGGCGGAAGTCCGCCTCGAGTTCGTGGACCGCTGCCTCGGTGTGCACGATCGCCTCGATCTCGGCGAGTGTCACAGCGCCGTACTGCTCCGGGTCGCGCCGGCCGAGGATGTCGAGGTTCGGGCCGTTGAGGACGAGGATGCGCGACTGCTCGGTCATGTCCAGAGCCTACCGGCGGGGATTGCGGCGTCCCCCGGTTCGCATGACACATGCCATGGCTATGTGAACGGTCACAATAGGCCACCGCGCGGATCGGCGCAAAAGTTACAAAACGGTACTACCCGGGTAGTGTCCCCCGATGGATCTGCGCAGACGCGGATCACAGCACATCGACGTGGAGTCAATACATGGTTCTCGCTGCAGCGAACAACGGGATCCAGCTCAACCTGGGCTGGGTCGACTACCTGATGATCATCGTGTACTTCGCGGTCGTCATCGGGATCGGGTTCACCGCCCGGAAACAGGTCAGGACGAGCATGGACTTCTTCCTGTCCGGCCGCTCGATGCCCGCCTGGATCACCGGTCTGGCGTTCGTGTCCGCCAACCTCGGCGCGACCGAGATCCTCGGCATGGCCGCCAACGGTGCCCAGATCGGCATGGCGACCCTGCACTACTACCTCGTCGGTGCCGTGCCGGCGATGGTGTTCCTCGGGCTCGTGATGATGCCGTTCTACTACGGCTCCAAGGTCCGGTCGGTGCCGGAGTTCATGCTCCGCCGCTTCGGCAAGGCGCCGCACCTGGTGAACTCGATCGCGTTCGCGGTGTCGAACGTCCTGATCGCCGGCATCAACCTCTACGCGATGGCGATCGTCATCGAGGCGATGCTCGGTTGGCCGGAGTGGCTCGCCATCATCGTCTCCGCGGGCTTCGTGCTGGCGTACATCACCCTCGGTGGGCTCTCGAGCGCGATCTACAACGAGGTCATGCAGTTCTTCGTGATCATCGCCGGGCTCGTCCCGCTGACGATCGTCGGCCTGCACCGCGTCGGCGGCTGGAGCGGCCTCAAGTCCGCGATCATCGAGACGCAGGGCGTGCAGCACCTGCAGGCGTGGGCAGGCACCGGCTTCGGTGACGTGACCAACCCGATCGGCGCCAACTGGCTCGCCATCGTCCTGGGCCTCGGCTTCGTGCTCGGCTTCGGCTACTGGACGACGAACTTCACCGAGGTGCAGCGCGCGTTCTCGGCGAAGAACATGTCCGCCGCCCGCCGCACCCCGCTCATCGCCGCGATCCCGAAGCTCTTCATCCCCTTCATCGTCGTGATCCCCGGTCTCATCGCCGCCGCGGTCGTCGGCAACCAGTTCGCCGACGGCACGCTGACGTACAACGACGCGATCCCGAAGCTCATCCAGATGTACCTGCCGACCGGCGTCCTCGGCGTCGCGGTGACGGGGCTCCTCGCGAGCTTCATGGCCGGCATGGCCGCGAACGTCTCCTCGTTCAACACGGTCTTCACCTACGACATCTGGCAGCGCTACATCAAGCCGAACATGCCGGACGTGCACTACCTGAAGACCGGTCGCTGGGTCACCGTCGTCGGTGTCCTCGTCGGCATCGCCACCGCGTTCATCGCCGCCCAGGCGGGGAACATCATGACGTACATGCAGACGCTGTTCTCGTTCTTCAACGCGCCGCTGTTCGCCGTGTTCATCCTCGGTCTGCTCTGGAAGCGGATGACCACCCAGGGCGCGCTGTGGGGCTACATCCTCGGCATCGTGACGCCGACGATCACCTGGATCGCGTACCTGGTCAACCCGAAGCTGTTCGCCACCGGGACCGCCGAGACGCTGTACGGCGCGATCATCTCGTTCGTCACGGTGCTCGTCGTCGGGTTCGTCGTGTCGATGTTCACCAAGCCCAAGGCCGAGAAGGACCTCGGCGGCCTGGTCTACGGCGTCGGCAAGATCGACATGCACGGTGACGCCGTCGCGACCGACACCGCCTGGTACCGCTCGCCGGCGCTCCTCGGCACGATCGCCCTCGTGCTCTGCGTCGTCCTCTACCTGCCGTTCCTCTGATCCGAAGGAGATCACCGCTCATGAGTGACACCACCACCTCGATGACGGACGAGCAGAAGGCCGCGCTCGTCCGCTCCACCCGCCGTCTCGACCTGCGCCGCATCCTCGGCGGCCTGTTCGTCCTCTACGGCATCATCACGACGATCGTCGGGATCGTGCACTGGGACACCGACCCGGAGAAGACCGGCGGCATCCACATCAACCTCTGGGTCGGGCTCTCGATGCTCGCCGGCGGGCTCCTCTTCTTCCTCTGGGACCGGCTCGCGCCCGTCCCGGCGGAGGACATCATCGGCCAGGCCGAGGCCGAGGCGAACCAGAAGGCTGCAGGCGAGGGCCGCGAGCTCGCCTGATCCTGTACCACCTCTCGGACGGGAGGCACGGTGCCAGCTGGCACCGTGCCTCCCGTCCGTGGGGTTCCGCGACGAAACGGTTGCGGTGCGCACCCGGGAGGGCCAGGTTGGGTCCATGCCGACCATGGTCTTCATCAACCTGCCCGTCGCCGACCTCGACCGCTCGAAGGCCTTCTACGAGGCGCTCGGGTACTCCATCAACCCGGTGTTCAGCGACGAGACCGCCGCGTGCGTCGTCGTCAGCGACACGATCTACGTCATGGTCCTGACCGCGGCCAAGTTCGCCGAGTTCACGGACAAGGCGATCGCCGACCCCTCGACGATCGAGGTGATCAACTCCCTCAGTGCCGACTCGAAGGACGACGTGCACCGCATCGTCGACGCGGCCGTCGCAGCGGGTGGAACCGAGGACCGGCCGGAGATGGACCTCGGGTTCATGTACCAGCGGAGCTTCACGGACCCGGACGGCCACCGCTGGGAGTACGTGTGGATGGACCCGCAGGCCGCCCAGGACGGTCCGCCCGCGGCGTGACGGTCGTGGCCGGTAGCATTCCGGCATGATCCACCAGGGGGAGTCGACCGTCGACCGCAGCGTCCCGGGGTGGGCGACCACGCTCTTCGTCGTGCTCGCACTCGGGGGAGCGTGGGCGGTGACGCTCCCGCTCTGGCTGTCCGGGCGCGGGCTCGGGACGCCGTTCGCCACGCTGTTCATCGTCGGGATGATGTTCACCCCGCTGCTCTCGGCGGTCGTCGTCCTCGCGCTGCTCGGGCGACGGCGTCCGCGTCCGGTGCTGCGGTTCCTCGGGGTGTGGCCGCTCCGCCCGGTCCGCCGCACGATCTGGGTGACCGTCTTCGCGTACCTCGGCGGGGTGCTCTTCCCGGTCGCGGCGCTCGTCGTCGCGGTGCTCGCCGGCTGGTTCCCGGTCGACCTCGTCGGCTTCTCCGGCTACCGGGACGTCCTCGCCGCGGCTGGCCTCCGCGAGCTGCCGATGCCGATCGGGCTGCTCGTCGCCGTGCAGCTGGCGCAGGTGCCCTTCGTCTCGGTGTTCAACGCGTTCGCCACGGTGGGCGAGGAGATCGGGTGGCGGGGCTTCCTCGTCCCGGCGCTCGAGCGGTACGGCACCGGGGTCGCGCTGGTCGGGTCCGGCGTCGTCTGGGGGGTCTGGCACGCGCCGATCATCCTGCTCGGCTACAACTTCGGTCGCACGGACTGGCTCGGCGTCGTGTTCATGGTCGTCGCGTGCGTGCTGCTCGGCATCGTCCTTGGGTGGCTCCGACTCCGCACGGGATCGGTCTGGCCCGCCGTCTTCGCGCACGCCGGTGTGAACGGCGCGGCTGGCGTGGGGGCGGTCCTCGTCGCTTCGGGCGTCGACGTGTCCGACGTGGCGCGCAGTCCGCTCGGGTACGGCGGATGGATCGTGCTCGCGCTCGTCGTCATCGTGCTCGTCACGACCGGCGCGATCCGCCGCCGGGGTGCACTCGCGTCCACCCCGACGACGACCGTCGCGTCCGCCGGGTCGATCCGCCCGGGAGACTGATCACACCGGGCGGCTGATCACATCGGGCGGCTGAGGAAGTACCGCCGGATCGCATCACCGTACGGGGTCGGGGTGCCGTTCCAGTCGCTGATCAGCGCCGAACCGCCGTACTGGCCGCCGTCGGGGCAGCCGGTCGTGCCGAAGTTCCAGAACACGTACCCGTCACCGCCGTTCGCGTCCATCCAGCGCATGAACGCCAGCGGCATGGCCGTCGAGCAGTCGTTCACGCCGATCTCCTCGGCGACCATCGGCATCCGCGCGGCGACCGGGGCGAAGTTCGCCGACCAGCACGACGCCGTCACGCAGCTCTTGAAGTTGTAGAGGTGCTGCCCGGCGACGAGGGCCTTCGCCGGGTCCTTCGGCAGCGAGCGCAGCATCGGCGACATGTCGTGGCCCCAGTCGAGACCGTTGACGATGATCGGTTGCTTCGCGCCGGTGGCCCGGATCGTGTTCACGAGCTGCTGGTACCCGGCCGCCTGCCACCCCTCCGGCATCGTGCAGCCGTTCAGCCAGCACGCCTCGGAGATGTCGTGGGGTTCGTTGAACGGCTCGTAGAGGACGGCGGGGCTCGAGGCGAACCGGCTCGCGACCGAGGTCCAGAACGGCAACGAGAACGTCGTGTTCGCCATCTCCTTCTCCTGCTCGCCCCAGATCGCGACCGGACCGGTGAAGTGCAGGTCGAGGATCGAACGGATGCCGTTCGCGGCCAGCCGGTTCACGTAGTCCTGCACCGCAGCGCGGTAGGGCTCGCCCGTCGACTGCGGTGCCCAGTCGATACCGAGCCAGCAGTGCTCGTTGAGCGGGATCCGCACGGTGTTGACGTTCCACGAGCGGAGCAGGTCGATCGACGCCTGGTCGGTCGGGCCGGAGAAGATCCCGCCACCCTGCTGGCAGTTGTACTCGGTGCCGGACCGGTTCACGCCGCGGAGCTTGACGGCCTTGCCGGCGGGGTCGACCATGACGTTCTTCGTGACGCGCAGCGCGGTGACCGGGGTCGCCGGGGTCGTCGCTGCGCCGGCGGTCGCCGCGGGGATCAGGGACCCCGCGAGGACGGCGATGATCGTGCATCCGGCAGCCAGGGTGCGCCGGACGAGTTCGGGTCGTCTCATGCGGCAATGGTGCGCCCTCGCCGTCGTCACCGCCACTAGGTACCCCTAGGGGGTATGGTGGACGGCATGGACGAGCACCGCCACGGAACCACCGTCGACGAGCACGCGGACCACCAGGGACACGTGCACGACGACCATGCCCACCACGAGCACGACGAGCACGCCGGCCACGACCACCACGCGGATCACGGCGGAACCGCGGGGCCCGGCGGGCACGACCACATGCACCACGGGCACGGCGAACACGGCGACCACGCGGCGATGTTCCGGGACCGCTTCTGGTGGAGCCTCGTCCTCGCGGTCCCGGTCGTGGCGTTCAGCACGATGTTCGCCGACATCCTGGACTATCCACTTCCCGACGCGGCCTGGGCGGGCTGGGTCTCCCCGGTGCTCGGCACGGTCCTGTTCGTGTACGGAGGCTGGCCGTTCCTGACCGGTGGGTGGTCGGAGGCCCGGACGAAGCGGCCGGGCATGATGCTCCTGATCGGCATGGCGATCGTCGTGGCCTTCGTCGCGTCGTGGATCACGAGCCTCGGCCTGTTCGGGCTCGACCTCGACTTCTGGTGGGAGCTCGCGCTCCTCATCGTGATCATGCTGCTCGGACACTGGATCGAGATGCGCGCCATGGGCGTCGCGTCGAGTGCCCTCGACGCGCTTGCGGCCCTGCTGCCCGACGAGGCGGACGTGGTCGACGACCAGGGCGACGTGTCCCGGGTGCCGGTGTCGAGCCTCCAGGTCGGCCAGACGGTCGTGGTCCGCCCAGGCGGCCGCGTCCCGGCGGACGGCGAGGTCGTCGACGGACGCGCGCAGGTGGACGAGTCGATGATCACGGGGGAGTCCGCAGCCGTCGAGCGGACCTCGGGTGACCGCGTCGTCGCGGGCACCGTGGCGACGGACAGCTCGATCCGCGTCCGGATCACCGCGACCGGCGACGACACCGCCCTGTCGGGCATCCAGCGGATGGTCGCCGAGGCACAGTCGTCGTCGTCGCGGACGCAGGTCCTGGCCGACCGTGCTGCGGCGCTGCTCTTCTACTTCGCCACCGGAGCGGCGATCATCACCTTCGTGGTGTGGCTGCTCCTCGGCAGCCCGACCGAGGCGATCACCCGCACCGTCACCGTGCTGATCATCGCCTGCCCGCACGCCCTCGGTCTCGCGATCCCGCTCGTCGTCGCGATCTCCACCGAGCGCGCCGCGAAGGCCGGGATCCTCGTGAAGGACCGGCTCGCGCTCGAGGCGATGCGGAACGTCGACACCGTCGTGTTCGACAAGACCGGCACGCTCACGACCGGGGCGCCGGAGGTCGTCGACACCGTCGGGGACGACGCCGTCCTGGGGCTCGCCGCGGCCGCCGAGCGGGACAGCGAACACCCGGTGGCGCGCGCGATCGTCAGCGCGGCGACCGGCCGTGGCGTGCCCGTGCCCGACCGGGTGACCGACACCGGGTCCGTCCCCGGCCGCGGGGTCAGCGCCGTCGTCGAGGGCCGACGTGTCGAGGTCGGCGGACCCGCGATGCTCCGGGAGAGCGGTGCGACCATGCCGTCCGCGTTCGAGTCCGCCGTCGACGGGTGGCGTGCGGACGGAGCGGCGGTCATCGTCGCGGTGGTCGACGGCACGGTGCAGGCCGCCTTCGCCGTGCGCGACGCCGTCCGCCAGGAGTCCGCCGAGGCCGTCCGTGCCCTGCACGACCGCGGGATCCGGGTGGCGATGGTCACCGGAGACGCCCAGCAGGTCGCCGATGCGGTCGCGCGGGAGCTCGGCATCGACGAGGTCCGTGCCGAGGTCCTGCCGGAGGACAAGGACGGCGAGGTCGCACGACTGCAGGAGACCGGAGCCGTGGTCGCGATGGTCGGCGACGGTGTGAACGACGCTCCGGCACTCGCCCGTGCTGACGTCGGCATCGCGATCGGTGCGGGGACGGACGTCGCGGTACAGAGCGCCGGTGTCGTGCTCGCCTCGAACGACCCCCGACGGGTGCTCACCGTGATCGACCTGTCACGTGCGACCTACCGGAAGATGGTGCAGAACCTCGTGTGGGCCACCGGGTACAACGTGCTCTCGGTACCCCTCGCGGCCGGGGTGCTCGCGGGGGTCGGGTTCCTGCTGTCCCCGGCGGTCGGCGCGGTGCTGATGAGCCTGTCGACCGTGATCGTCAGCCTGAACGCCCAGCTCCTCCGTCGCTTCCGCGCCTGACCGCCGGCGCCGCGCCGGCGCGGTCGTTGCGGTGAGATCGCACTTCGTGTCGGTTCGTCGGCCCGGCAACCGACACGAAGCGCGATCTCACCGACCGTCGAAGCTCAGACGCGCGCACCACCATGTCGGACGGGTCCGCCAGGATGGGGGCGTGACTGATCTGGTGACCGGGGACGACGGACTCGCCCGCCCGGTGTGGGCCTCGACCGACCCGATGCTGCGCGACTACTACGACACCGAGTGGGGCATGCCCGTTCGGGACGAGCGCGGGGTGTTCGAGCGGCTCTCGCTCGAGGCGTTCCAGTCCGGCCTCTCGTGGCGCACGATCCTCGCGAAGCGTCCGGCGTTCCGCGCGGCCTTCAGGGACTTCGACGCCGACGTGGTCGCGGGCTTCGGCGAGGCGGACGTCGCCCGACTGATGGCGGACGCCGGCATCGTCCGGAACCGGGCGAAGATTCTCGCCACGATCACCAACGCGAACGCCACGGTGGCGCTGCGGGACGACGGCGGACTGGCGGACTTCGTGTGGTCCTTCCGCCCCGACCGGACGCCCGAACCGGTCACGTACGCGGACGTCCCGACGAAGAGCGACGAGTCGCTCGCACTGTCGAAGGCCCTGCGGAAGCGTGGGTTCGCCTTCGTCGGTCCGACGACGATGTACGCGCTGATGGAGGCGCTCGGGATCGTCGACACGCATCTGGTCGGCAGCCACCGACGGGGCACCTCGGGCGTCTGGGCCTGAACGGGCAGCCGGGGCTAGGGTCGCGGGCATGACGCACGAGCACCCGAACCCCCGGGTCACGCCGATCACCCCCGTCGATGCGGTGCACGTCGACGTCCCGGTCGACGTCGAGGTCCCCGCCTCTGATCCCGTCGAGGACGACGTGACCACCCCGGAGCACGATCCGTCGGAGATCCGGATCGCGTTCCTGATGTTCCCGGACCTCACGCAGCTCGACCTCACCGGGCCGGCACAGGTCCTCAGTCGCGTGCCCGGCGCCCGGATCGAGTACGTCGCCGCCACACTCGACCCGGTGCCGAGCGACTGCGGGCTCTCCCTCGTCCCCACCGTGACGATCGCCGATGCCGCACCGGCGGACGTCCTCGTGGTCCCCGGTGGCGACGGCGCGTTCGAGGCGATGCTCGACCCCGAGATCGTCGGGTTCGTCCGGCGTGAAGCCGAACGCGCCACGTGGGTCACCTCGGTGTGCACCGGCGCGTTCGTCCTCGGCGCCGCCGGGCTCCTCGCCGGCAAGCGGGCGACGACGCACTGGGCCTCGAAGCCGATGCTCGCCGCGTTCGGCGCGACGCCGGTGGACGAACGGGTGGTCGACGACGGGTCGATCGTCACGGCAGCCGGGGTGAGCGCCGGGATCGACATGGCCCTGTGGTTCGCGTCCGAGCTCGCCGGGCAGCCGGCCGCCGAGCGCATCCAGCTGCAGATCGAGTACGACCCCCAACCACCGTTCGACGCGGGTTCGGCGGACCGAGCGGACGCGCGCGTGGTCGCCGAAGCGCGTGCAGCAGCCGAGGAGTCCCGCGGCGAGCGCGTCGCCCGGGCGGCAGTCGCCGTGATCAGGTGAGCGGCAGCTTCATCTGCATCGCGGTGACGCCGTACCCGAGCCGCTCGTAGAGGGCCGCCGCGCCCGCGTTGTAGCCGAACACGTTCAGCCCGATGCTCGTCGCGCCCTCGTCCTTCGCGACGGCGTGCCCGAGTTCGAGCGCCCGGCGGGCGTGGCCCCTCCGGCGGTGCGCCTCGTCGACCTCGATGTTGAAGACCCACCAGTCGGAGCCGTCCGGCTCGAACGGCCCGATCCACAGGTACCCGACGACGGTGTCGTCGCCGTCGAGGACGTCCCACACGTGGTGCCCGGCGAGCGGCTCGCCACCGGGGAACCACTGGTCGAGCGACTTCTGCTTGTTGGCCTCGGCCCGCTCGCGGGTCTCGCCGGCCTGCATGCGCGAATCGACGTACTCCGCCATCGTCACGTCGAGCCAGGCCGGGAGGCTCGTGGCCGGCATCGTCCGCAGGCGCGTGTCCGTCATCGGTTGCCCTTCGATCCGCGGCTCGGTTTGCCCCGCATCCGACCGCGACCGGGCTTCGGGGTCTTGCCGCTGTTCGAGCCCTTGCCGCTGCCGGACTTGGCACCGCCGGGCGACTTCGCCTTGGCCTTGCCGCCGGCGGCGTCCTTGCCACCCGCGGTGGCCTTGGCGCCGCCACGGGACGGACGTGCGTCGGCGTCGCCGGCGCGATCCGAGCCTCCCGGCTGGTCCGGCTGGCTCCGGGAACTGTTGGCGGTCCGCCCACGGACCACGCCGATGAACTCCTCGGTGAGCTCCGAGGCGTCCTCGTCCCGCCACACGAGCGCGATCCGCGTGCCGGGCGAGTCGACGAGCGCGCGAGCGACGAGGTCCTTGCGGCTGGCCTTGCGGAAGAGGGACTGGGGGAGCACGACGACACCGACGTTCGCCTCGACCAGGTCGAGCGCGCCGTCGACGTCCGCCGGCACCGGGCCGGCGTCGATGACGTGCACGGCGTCGAGGTCCACCTGGGTGATCTCGGACGAGTCCGCGAGCGTGGAGTCCTTCGGGGTCGCCACGACGGCCGTCTCGGTCCAGAGCGGGATCGCGTTGTGGACGTCCGAGACGGGCATCCGGGCGAAGACCATGTCGACGTCGTCGGCCAGCGCCGCATCGACGTCGGACGAGCCGATCGGACGGAGCCGGAGCTCCACGGAGGGGAAGCGATCACGCCACACGCGTGCCCACTTGGCCGGGGACACCCCTGGCACGAAGGCGATGGTGAGTGCCGCGGTCATGCAACCGAGCATAGGGGCCGTACCCTTGACACCATGGCGCAGGAACAGACGATGAAGCCCGAGACGGCTGCGAAGAAGCTCGGCATCCTGCTGTCGGCCGCTCCGGAGTCCTTCCGCGACGCGCCCGTCACGCGGACCGCCTTCGAGGAACTGCGGACCGAGCCGCCGACGTGGCTCGAGGAACTCCGTCGCGACGGCCCGCACCCGCGTCCCGTCGTCGCGCAGAAGCTCGGCGTGTCGATCTCCGGTCTCGGCCGATCGGGCATCGACGAGCCGCTGACGACCGCGCAGATCAAGGACCTGCTCGTCGAGAAGCCCGAGTGGCTCGTGCAGGAGCGTGCCACGCAGGCCGCCGTGCACGCCGAGAACGCCCGCGTGAAGCAGGACCGCGCCGCGCGCGCCGCGGCGAAGCAGGACTGACCTCCACCCGGGACCACCAGTGCACGAGACCGTCGCCGACGCCATGCTCGTCGTGCCGCAGTTCGCCTCGGTGTGCTGCATCGTCGGGGACCGGTACCGTCCGCGCCCCGGTGTGATCGTTCCCGCCGCGGTGATGCTCGTCGCGATGGTGATGCCCGTCGTGCACGCCGGGGCCGTGTGGACGCTCCTCGCGGCGACGCTGCTGCTGCTCCTCGCGCCGCTGCCGGTGATGCGTCGTCGCCGGGCGGACGGGCGCCGGGCCGAGCCGATGGACGTGCACCGGGCGCTCTCCTCGGTCGTGATGGCGGGGATGCTCCTGATGGGGCACGCGACCGGGATCGCGGACGCGCACGCCGGGCACGGGATCGCGCTGTCGGCGGTCCTCGGAGGCGGCGTGATCGGGTACTGCGCGTTCAGCGGCTGGCTCCTGCGGTACGAGTGGGCGCGCGATGACCGTCGTGCGGTGCGCAGCGGCGAGGTCTTCGCGATGACGGTCGCCGTGATCGGCATGACCCTGGCGATGTAGCGCCACGCGGGCGCCGTGTGATCGAGGGAACAGAAATCGTCGGGTCCCCGCGCGGCACTCGACGATTTCTGTTCCCTCGATCGCTGCAGGGCCGCGTTACGGTGGTGCTGTGTCCGATCGCCCAGTCCGCCGACCCGACCCGGCCCCGCGCCTCGACGAGGTCGACGAGCGCATCCTCTGGACCCTCGCCGCCGATGCCCGGATCCCGAACAACCGGCTCGCCGCCGCGGTGGGCATCGCGCCGTCGACGTGTCTCGCACGGGTCCGTGCCCTCGAGGACGCCGGGGTCATCCGCGG
Organism: Curtobacterium guangdongense; assembly: GCF_049341845.1. Classification (NCBI taxonomy): domain Bacteria; kingdom Bacillati; phylum Actinomycetota; class Actinomycetes; order Micrococcales; family Microbacteriaceae; genus Curtobacterium; species Curtobacterium guangdongense. The sequence continues at coordinate 249,744 of NZ_JBMPIT010000006.1, read as the reverse complement.
CTACCGAGCGGACGTCGACGTGGCTCGGCTGGGGTTCTCGATCGAGGCGATGGTCTCCGTCCGGGTGCACGCGGCAGCACGGCACGAGCTCCGGGACTTCGCGAAGCGCCTGCTCCGGGTGCCCGTCGTGCTCGACGTGTCCTTCCTCGCGGGGGACAAGGACTTCCTCGTGCACATCGCGTGCACGTCGACCGAGCAGCTGCGGGACTTCGTCGCGGACGAGCTGAGCGGGGACCCGTCCGTCGCGACGACGCAGACGAACATCGTGTTCGAGCGCCTGGTCGCGGACCGGGTGCGCCAGGCCCGTTCGTACGACGAGCTCCGCCGCTGGCGCGCCTGAGCGTCGAGTGCGCGAAGGACGGGCGCGCTACCGCGTGCGGGTCATCGGGATGTGCGGGATGCCGTCCTCGTGGAACCGGTCCCCGGAGCGGACGAACCCGAACCGGCCGTACCACTGTTCGAGGTGCTCCTGCGCGTCGATCGACACGACGGGGGAGCGCGTCTCGGCGATCGCGGCCTCCATGAGCTCTCCGGCGAGGCCCCTGCCCCGAGCCGCCGTCACGGTCGCCACACGCCCGATGCGCTCGGTGCCGTCGGGCTCGCGGAGCAGGCGCAGGGTGGCGTCGACCGAGCCCTCGCCCGCCCAGAACTGGATCGTGCCCGGCTCGAGGTCGCGGCCGTCGATGTCCGGGTAGGCAGCCGCCTGCTCGACGACGAAGACGTCCTGGCGGAGCCGGAGGATCTCGTGCAGCGTGACGATGTCGAGGTTGCGGGTGGGGGCGCTGAAGATCGAGGTCATGCCGAGCTGTTCCTGACGGTTCCTTGGGAAAAGGGATGCGCGTTCGCCCGATCGGGCGTAACGTGCCGGTCAACCACTCTACGTGCGCAGCCAGATCAGGAGGTGAGCGCATGGACAAGCCGTTGCGTGCACCCTGGCACGCTGCGATCCGGTACGCCCTCGTGGGCACCGGGGTGAGCGCCGCCGCCGTGCTGCTCTCGCTGACCTTCGGTGCGCACTCGGCGTCCGCCACGGAAGGCGTTCCAGCGCCGCCGGCCCAAACCCAGCCAGCACAGCCGCAGCCTGCTCAACAGGGGCTCGTCGGCGGGCTCGTGCAGGGCCTCGGCGACACCGTGCACGGCGTCGCCGGTGGTGTCGGGCAGGTCCTCGATGACGTCGTGGACCCCGTGCACCAGGCCGTCGTCCCCGCAGCCCAGGCCGCGCCTGCCCCCGCCGCACCGGCATCGGCACCAGCCCCGGCCGCGGCACCCGCCCCGGCGACAGCGCCCGCTCCGGCAGCACCGCCGTCGAGCACCCCCGCGCAGCCGTCCACGCCGCAGCCGGCCGCCACATCGACGGCTCCCGGACCGGCGACTCCGACCCAGCCGACCGCATCGCAGCCGGCCGAGCCGACCACCACGACGGCGCCGGGCACGTCGACCACGTCGGCCGACCCTGCGGAGGCGACCAGTGCCTCCCGTCCGCTCGCCGGCACCGTCGCCACCGTGCTCCGTCCCGTCACCGGGACCGTGCAGGCACTCACCGACGCACGCCCGGTCACGACGGTCGTCAGCACCCTCGACCACGTCGTCGGCGCCGTCCCCGTCGTGGGCTCGCTGCTCGGCGACGACACGCTCGGCACGGTGACCGCACCGGTCAGCGGGCTGGTCGATGACACCCTCGGCGGCGTCGGGACCGCCGTGGGAACCGTCCCGGACGTGCTTCCGGGCACGCCCGGGACCGGTGGGGGCACCCTGCCTGGAGGCTCGGTGCCCCACCCACAGATCCCCTCGCTTCCGGCAGGTGCCGGCGTCCCCGCCGTGGGAGGTTCCTCGACGTCGGTGGCCGACCAGTCGGGTGAGGCGGCCGCTCGGGCCGCTGCGGCACCTGCGGTCGTGGTCGCGCAGGCCACCCCGGCCGCGGACGACGTCACCGTGCTCGCGCCCGCCGCATCCTCCGGCGCGCATGACGCTCCCGCGACCGCGTCGATCGGCGGTGGCGCACTGCTCGTCCCCGACGGACACGGACACCAGGACTCGCCCCTCGGCGATTCCGGATCAGGACTCGTCGGCGGCACCACGACCGTCGGCTCGGCCGGCGCCGGTGTCGTCGGCACGGTCGGCGCGGACGCCGACCAGGACCCCCTCGCCGCGGGGACACGCGGCACCATCGCCGACGACGCCGTTCCCGCGTCGCTCACCGGCGACCACGACGTCGCCCCTGATTGAGATCGGCGCACCTGCCCGTCAGGCAGGACGCGCCACCGACCGCGACCGCGGTCGGGAACACATCTCGATCAGGAGTGATGACCATGAACAAGTACGTCTCGAGAGGGCTGTGGTTCGCCCTCTTCGTCGGCGGGCTGACGGTCGGAGGGGCCACCGCGGCGAACGCGGCGACGACCTCCGGCACGGACGGCACCGTCTCAGGAACCCAGGTGGCGCCGTCGATCGACGCGCCCGTCTCGGCAGTCGGCAACGCCATCGGGGTGCTCGGCGACGCGGTGTCCTCGGCCGCACCGGCTCCGGCCGTTCCCGCTGCTCCCGCGGCACCGGCCGTCGACCCTGCGTCGGCAGCGGTGCCTGCCCCGGCTCCCGCGGCCCCGTCGACCTCCGGGTCGGACGGGATCGCCTCGGGGACACAGGTCGTGCCGGACGTGAGCGCGCCCGTCGCCGTGACGGGCAACGCGATCTCGGTCGGTGGCGACGCAGCGTCGACCACAGTGCCGGCCGCCCCCGCCGCACCAGCCCCCGCCGCGGCACCGGCTGCCGCAGCACCTGCGCCGGCGGCTCCCGCGGCACCGTCGACCTCCGGGTCGGACGGGATCGCCTCGGGGACACAGGTCGCGGGTGACGTGGCCGCGCCGGTCGACGTGACCGGCAACGCGATCGCGGTCGGTGGCGACGCCGCGTCGACCTCGGCGACGGCAACACCCGCGGCTCCGGTCGGCGCGACCTCCGGCGGATCGACCGGGGGCTCGACCTCCGGCGCCGACGGGACCGCCTCCGGTACCCAGGTGGCGCCGCTGATCTCCATCCCCGTGACGGTCTCCGGCAATGGGATCGCCGTCGTGGGAGACGGTTCGTCCACCGGATCGGCGACCACGCCGGCCTCGACCACGCCGGCCTCGGGGGCTCCGGCAGCCGGTGCGCCGGCTACCGGCTCGACCGGTGCTCCGACGACCTCCGGGTCCGACGGCATCGCCTCGGGAACGCAGGTGACACCGGTCGTCTCCCTGCCGGTGACCGTCGCGGGCAACGGCATCGGTCTCCTCGGTGACGGCACCAGCACGGCCGGCACCGCGCCGACCGGCACCGCGCCGACCGGCGGAACGGGTACGGCTGACGGCAGCGCCAACGCCGGCCCGGTCACCGACGGCACGGACGGCACCGCCTCGGGCACGCAGGTCACCCCGGTGGTCTCGCTCCCGATCACCATCGGCGGAAACGGCATCGGTCTCGTCGGCGACGGCACCAGCACCGGGACGACGACGACCGTGCCGGCTGCAGGCACCGCGACCGGCACGACCGGTGGCGCGGCCGGCTCCACGTCGGGCTCGGACGGGCTCCTGTCGGGGACGCAGATCGCGCCGGTGGTCTCGCTGCCGATCACCATTGGCGGGAACGGCATCGGCCTGGTCGGCGACGGCACCAGCACCACGACGGTCCCCGGTGACGGCGGCACGACGCCCGGCGGCGGCACGACGCCCGGCGGCGGCACGACGCCCGGCGGCGGCACGGACCCCGGCGACGGCACCGACCCGGGTGACGGCACGACGCCCGGCGACGGCACCACGCCCGGTGACGGCACGGACCCGGGCGACGGCGGATCGACGCCCGGCGGCGTCACGACCCCGATCGGCGACGACGGCTCGGGGACCGGGGGCGACACCGTGACCACCGTGTCGACGGGCGGCTCGGGCACCGCGGTCACCACCGCGGGTGTCGCGACGGTCTCCACCACGGCAGCCCGCGCAGCGACCACCTGGGCGACGCAGTCCGGGCTCGCGTACACGGGCGCGTCCTCGCAGCTCGTGCCCGCGGGGATCGCGCTGATGCTGCTCATCGGGGGTGCGGGGACGCTCGTCCTCCGGCGCCGTCACTGATCACCCTCCGCGTTGCGGGGTACCGGTTCGCCGGTGCCCCGCAGCACCGTGCCCGCGGGAAGGAGTGTTCCTGGGAACAAGTCGGGTGCTTGCTGCAAGCGGGTGATGCCGATGCTGTGAGGAGCGGAAGCGGTTCGACAGCATCGGGCGAGCCGAGGCGCGGGACGATGAACACGTGTTCAACGAACTGCTGCGCGTGCCGATCGTCCGGCCCGACGTCCTCATCCCGGTCGACGTGGTGGCAGCGCTGCTGACCGCCTGGGCGCTGATCGGTCCGTTCCGTCGCAGCGCGCGCGCGGGCGGTCGAGGACGTCGGCTGCTCGTCCGCGTGGTGGCGCTCGTGGTGGGTGCTGCGGTCGGGCTCGTGCTCGTGTGGTGGTTCGGCGACGTCAAGGACGAGTTCGGCGTCGCGTTCACGCCGGTCACCCGGATGTGGATCGCGTTCGCGTGCGCTGCCGTCCTGATGTGCCTCGTCGTCCTGGTGCAGGGCGGCTGGGGGCGTCGCACCGTCGCGGTCGCCGCAGCCGCCGCCGTCCTCCTGGCGTCCGGGCTCGGCGTGAACGTCGACTTCGGCGCCTACCGGACGATCCAGCAGGCGATCACCACCAACCCCTACCCGTCGGGGTCGCTCGGCCACCAGCACGCGGTGGCTGCCGGGACCCCGGTCGTCGATGCGGCACGGTGGACCGCCCCCGCGAACATGCCGAAGTCCGGACGGACACTGTCGGTGCGGATCCCCGCGACGGTCTCGCACTTCCGGGCTCGGAAGGCGGTCGTCTGGCTCCCGCCGGCCGCCCAGACGGCGCACCCGCCGACGCTGCCGGTGCTGATCGCGCTGTCCGGGCAACCGGGTCAGCCGTCCGACATGTTCCAGACCGGCAACCTCGGCGGGTACCTCGACCGCTACGCGGCGGCACACCACGGCCTGGCGCCGATCGTCGTGTCGCCCGACCAGCTCGGGGCGCCGAACCGCAACCCGATGTGCGTCGACTCCCGCCGCCTGGGGAGGAGCGCGACGTACGTGATGACGGACACGGTCCGCTGGATCACCGACCACCTGGACGTGGCGTCGACACCCGACGCGTGGGGCATCACCGGCTTCTCCCAGGGCGCGACCTGCGCGATGCAGTTCTCCGCCGAACACCCCGGGGTGTTCGGCACGGCGCTCGCCATCTCGAGTGAGCTGACCGTGAAGAACGGGTCGCTCGCGAACACGGTCCGCGTCGGCTTCGGGGGCTCCCGGTCGGCCTACGAGGCTGCAGCGCCGATCGCCACCATGCGGCGGAACGCTCCGTACCACGACCACCTCACCGTCTTCGGGTTCGGGCAGGACGACGCTCCGTACCGCGCGTCGACCACCGCGCTCCGCAATGCGGCGGTGCAGGCGGGCATGCAGACGTCGGTCATCGTGTCGCCCGGATCGGCGCACGACTGGAACACCGTGCGGTACGTCCTCGCGAACGGGTTGCCGGCGGTGGTCGCGCACCTCGGGCTGCCGTCGATGCGAGGGTCGCTGTGAGCGGCGGGGGTCGCGTCCTCGACGAGGAGCGTGTCGCGCCCGTGCGCGCCCGGCTGTCCCGCGCGGGTCGCGGCGTCGTCGGCCTCGTCCGGCGGTACCCGGTCACGAGCGTCGTCGTGCTGCTCGTCGTGCTCACCTCCGCCATCGGCATCGCGATGCGCGTCCACCACGCAGCGTCCGGCGCCGCGGCGCTCGGGCCCTTCCGCGTGTTCGCCGCCTCGACCGGGTTCGTCGCCCTGGTCCTGACCATCGCGGGCGTGGTCGTCCTCGTCGGCGCCTCGGAACGGCTGATGGGCTCGTGGCGGACCGCCGTCGCGTTCGTCGTGACGACGGTGGTCGGCACCGGGGTCGGCGCGCTCAGCGCCTTCGTCGACCTCGACGGCCGCGGAGCCGGTCCGCTCCTCCTCGGGCGTGCGACCGCGTTCGACCCGTGGACCGCCGTGGTCGGCACGATCGTCACCGCGAGCGCGTTCGCCGGCCCGCTGTGGCGCCGGCGGATCCGCGTCAACGCCCTCGCGGTCGTCGCGGCCCTGTTCCTCTACGCCGGGCACGCTTCCGACCTGTACGCCGTGCTCGCGGCTGCAGCCGGGTGGATGCTCGGTGAGCTGCTCCGGGACACGCCGAAGCGCACCGGGTGGGTGCGGAGTTCGCACCGAGAGACACGCGTCCTGCTCGGGACCGTCGTCCTGGTGTCCGCCGTGGGGCCGGTCATCGCGCTCGTCTCGCGCGCCCGGGTCGGGATCCTCGCGCCGATCGCCGCCGTCGTCGGGGCCGGCCCGGTCACCCCGGTGTCCGGGTGCCGCGCGGACGGCGTCGCGGGGGAGTGCCTCCGGCGGCTCCTGGCCTACCACGCGGCCGATCCGTGGACGGTGCTGCTCGCGGTGCCGCCGCTCCTCGTCCTGGTCGTCGGCGGCCTCGGGTTGTTCCGCGGCAGCCGCTTCGCGGTGTGGCTCGTGGTCGCGGTCGACGTGGTGACCGCGCTCGCTGCGGCGGTCACCTACGGCGCGGTCCCCGGTCGGGTGGAGCGCCTGCACGGCTCTGAGGACCAGTTCGTCGTGACGCTCTCGATCCTCGCGTCCATCGCGGTCCCGCTGGCCACCGCGGTCGTCCTCGTCGTGCTCCGTCGGTCGTTCACCGTGCTGCCGTCTCGCCGCCGCACCGTCGGGTTCGTCGCGGCCGTGCTCGTCGCCGCGGCGGTGATCGTCACGGTGCTGCTGGTCGTCACCGACGCGTCGCCGAACCGGGTCCACGACCCCTTGCGCGTTGTCGTGGCGGCGCTCGGCCCGATCGCCCCGACCACGTTCTGGGACCACCTGCCGAGTCTCGACCCGGCGCTCCGCCTGTCGCTCGGCCTCGCCGGCCCGGTGCTCTGGCTCGTCGTCGCCATCGCGGCGATCGGTCCGACCGGTGCCGCACGACCCGACGCGGACTCCGACGAGGTCCACCGCGACCGGGAGCGTGCCCGCGCGCTGCTCGTCGCGGGCGGCGGCGACACCTTCGGGTGGATGACGACCTGGCGCGGCAACGCGTACTGGTTCGCCGCGGACGGTCGGGCCGGTGTCGCGTTCCGGCGCAACGGCGGCGTCGCGGTCACCGTCGGCGGACCGTTCGGGTACCCGGACGCCCGGTCGGCCGCGCTGACCGACTTCGCGCGGTACTGCGACGACAACGGGTGGACGCCGGTGTTCTACGGCGTGGACGCGGAGGTCGCCGGGACGCTGACCGCCGTCGGCTGGGGGACGCTGCCGGTCGCCGAGGACGCCGACTTCGACCCGCGGACCTGGACGACGAGCGGCAAGCGGAAGCAGGACGTCAGGACCTCGGTGAACAAGGCCGCCCGCGAGGGCGTGACGGCCACGTGGGCGAGCTGGGACGAGCTCCCCGCGACCACGACCCGTCAGATCGAGGCGATCTCGGAGGAGTGGGTCGCGGAGCGCGAGCTCCCGGAGATGGGGTTCACGCTCGGTGGGATCGACGAGATGCGCGACCCCGCCGTCCGCACGCTCGTCGCGCAGGACGCCGAGGGGACGGTCCTCGCCGTCACGAGCTGGCTGCCGTCGTTCCGCGAAGGGCGCGTCGTCGGATGGACCCTCGACGTGATGCGCCGCACCGCAGCAGCCCCGAACGGCGTGATGGAGTTCCTGGTCGCGAGCGCGGCCGAGCGGATGCGGGAGGACGGCGCCGAACGGCTCAGCCTCTCCGCCGCGCCGCTCGCCAGCGCCGGCGGCCCCGCCCCCGAAGGCGGACAGAACCTCCTCGAACTCGTCGGCGGTGTCCTGGAACCCGTCTACGGTTTCCGATCGCTCCTGCGGTTCAAGCAGAAGTTCGGCCCGGACCTGCACCCGCTCGCGCTCGCGTACCCGGATCCGGTGGCGCTGCCGGCCATCGGGGTCGCCGTGGTCCGCGCGTACCTGCCCGACCTCTCGCTCCGACAGGCCGTCGCACTCGCGCGCGGTCGCGGCTGACGAGCCCTCGCAATCGCGCGCGGCCGCGGCTGACGAGCCACGAACCCCACGACGACGTGACGGCGTGTGACCGGCGTCGATGCGACGCCCACACGGCTGGGGTATCGTTCGGGGTACGCAAGCGCTCCGGGGTCGGTGTAATTCCGAACCGGTGGTGACAGTCCACGAACTGACGACGGGTGCGAACCCGCCTGATGTTGACCCGGTGAAACTCCGGGACCGACGGTGAGAGTCCGGATGGGAGGCGCGCTGGCGGACACGACGCGACCACCCTGCGTGGGCGCACGGGTCCGTCGATGCCGACGATCGTCGAACGCCCCCGGAGTCCCGTTGAGAGGACACCAGTGTTCACCGGCATCATCGAGGAACTCGGCACCGTCACCGCCGTCGACCCCCAGGGCGACTCCGTCGCGCTCACGATCCGCGGCCCGCTCGTCGTCGCCGACGCACGACACGGCGACTCGATCGCGACGAGCGGCGTCTGCCTGACCGTCGTCGAGCAGACCCCGGAGACGTTCACCGCCTTCGTCATGAAGCAGACGCTCGACATGAGCGCACACGGGTCGCTGCGGGTCGGTGACCCGGTGAACCTCGAGCGAGCGGCCTCCGTCGGCGACCGGCTCGGTGGCCACATCGTGCAGGGCCACGTCGACGGCACCGCGACGGTGCTCGAGACCGTGGACGGCGACGGGTGGCGCCGCGTCCGGTTCGCCCTGACGCCCGAGCTCAGCCCACTCGTCGTCGACAAGGGCTCGATCGCGCTCGACGGCGTCTCGCTCACCGTCAGCGCCGTCTCCCCGGAGACGACCGACCCGGCTGACGCCTGGTTCGAGGTCAGTCTCATCCCCGAGACCCTCACCGCCACGACGCTCGGCGACCGGGTCCCCGGCGACCGGGTCAACGTCGAGACCGACGTCCTCGCCCGGCACGTCCGCCGCATGCTCCGGCTCGATGCCGCCGCGCAGTCGCAGGAACCCGTACTGGAGGCACGGTGATGGTCACGGAGACACCGCACGTCGTCGACGCGGCGGCACCAGGGCGCGTGGCCGGGTTGTCGACGATCGAGGACGCCGTCGCCGCCATCGCGGCCGGTCGGCCGGTGATCGTCGCGGACGACGAGTCCCGCGAGAACGAGGGCGACGTCATCCTGTCCGCCGAGCTCGCGTCGCCGGAGTGGATCGCCTGGACCGTGGCGCACTCGTCCGGGTTCATCTGCGCGCCGGTCAGCGCCGCGATCGCGGACACGCTCGACCTCCCGCCGATGGTCGCCCACAACGAGGACGTCCGTGGGACCGCCTACACCGTGACGGTCGACGCGGCCGTCGGGGTCACGACCGGGATCAGCGCCCACGACCGTGCCCGGACGCTCCGGGTGCTCGCCGACCCGGCATCGGTCCGCGGCGACCTGCACCGACCAGGGCACGTCGTGCCGTTGCGCGCGCGTCCCGGTGGGGTGCGCGAGCGCGCCGGGCACACCGAGGCAGCGATCGACCTGGTCACCGCGGCGGGCTTGCGGCCCGCGGCGGCGATCTGCGAGATCGTCGACGAGGACGGCAGCATGATGCGGTTGCCGCGCCTCGTCGAACTGGGGGCGCGCGAGGGCGTGCCCGTCATCACCATCGCCGCACTCGCCGAGTGGCTGGACGCGGCTGACCGGGCAGCGGCGGACGCCGCGCCCACGGAAGGAACGACACGATGAGCGGAGCAGGCGCGGCGGACCGCGACCAGGTCGACGGCAGCGGCATCCGGGTGGCGATCGTCGCCGGGCAGTGGCACGACACGATCGCGGCGGGACTCCTCGCCGGGGCCCAGCGCGAGGTGGAGCGTCTCGGCGCCGACGCCACCGTGCTGCCCGTCCCCGGGAGCTTCGAGCTGCCCGTCGTCGCGAAGGCGGCCCTCGAGAGCGGTTTCGACGCGGCGGTCGCCCTCGGCGTGATCATCCGCGGGGGGACGCCGCACTTCGAGTACGTGTCCGACGCGGCGACGAGCGGACTCACCCGCGTCGCGATCGAGACCGGCAAGCCCGTCGGCTTCGGCGTGCTCACCCTCGACGACGAGCAGCAGGGCATCGACCGAGCAGGGCTGCCCGGCTCGAAGGAGGACAAGGGTGCCGAGGCGGCGCACGCCGCGATCTCGACGGCCGTGGTGCTGCGGAGCCTGCGCGCCGCGACCGTCCCCGCCTGACCCGCACCGAGCCTCCCGGCTGCCGAATCGCGCGGAGGTGACCGAATCGCGCGGAGGTGACCGAATCGCGCGGAGGTGACCGAATCGCGCGTAGGAGGCGAGTTCTTCCGTCCTCCTACGCGCGTTCCTGCTTTCCACGGCGAGCGTCATGGGAACGAAGAACGGGCCCCGCACCGAGGAGGTGCGGGGCCCGTTGTCGTGCGGTGTGTGACTACCGCTTGCCGAACACGTGGATCGGCAGGAAGAACGAGATGCACATGAGCAGGATGCCGCCCATGAACACGAATGCCTGACCCGAGCTCACCTGGAACGCGACGCCGAACAGGTACATCGACACCAGCAGGAGCAGGATCGAGAAAACAGCGGCGATGACGCGGCCCACAGTGGTACCTCCGGAATCAGGCGGGTGGATCGGACCCAGTCTATCCCCAGGTCGGGGCGTGCTGGTTCACGCCACGGGTTTCGTGGACACCAGACGGTCGACGACGACGAGCAGCGGCTCCATCTCGACCGATGCGCGGTCGGGGCGGCCGTCGCTCGCGGCGCCGAGCGACGCGGCGTGGTACAGCCCGTCGCCCATCAGCTTGATCGCCTGCGCCGTCGGGACGTCCCCGAGCGCGTCGACGAGCGTGGCGAGCCAGGCGTTCTCGGTCTCGTCGAGGGTGCGGCCGGCCTCTTCGTACCCGGCCTGCTGCAGTCGGCTCGCGGCGAGGAGGGCGAGGTCGAGCTCGCTGCCGACGTACTGGCAGTTGCGGACGAAGTAGCGGGCGGGGCCGTCCTCGGCTTCGCGCATGCGGTCGACGTCGACGGCGGAGAGGTCGGCGAGCCGGTCGCAGAGGCCCTCCACCAGCGCGGCCTTCGAGCCGAAGTGGTAGAGCAGTCCGCCCTTCGAGACGCCGGCGCGCGCGGCGACCGCGTCGAGGGTGGCGGTGCGCTCGCCTTCCTCGCACACGATGGCGACGAAGCTGTCGAGGACACGGTCGCGAGCACTTGCCATGGCAGTGAGTCTAGGAGGCGTCGAGGACACGGTGCAGCGCACATCCGAGGGCACTTGCCATAGAGGGGAGTCTCGGCAGTACAGGGCAGCGACGCGGTACACGCGCCGCCGCCCTGCCCTCAGCCCTTCAAGGCACCTGCTGCGATGTTCGCGATGAAGTGCCGTGACCCGATGATGAACACCCCGATCAGCGGGAACACGCTGATCACCGCGCCGGCCATCACGGCGCCGAGGTCGGTCGCGTTCACCGAGCTCAGGCCGGCGAGGGCGACCTGCAGGGTCTGCCCCTTCGGGTCGATCAGCACGATGAGCGGCCAGACGTAGTCGTTCCACGCGGTGATGAACGTGAAGATCCCGAGGAACGCCAGCCCGCCGCGGAGCATCGGCACGCCGACCGACCACCACGTCCGGAAGAACCCGGCACCGTCCACCCGGGCGGAGTCGATGAGCTCGTTCGGGATCGACGTCGTCGCGAACTGCCGCAGCAGGAAGATGCCGAACGCGTTCGCGGCGCCGGGGATGATGAGCGCCTGCAGGCCACCGATCCAGCCGAGCTTCGCCATGAGCACGAAGCTCGGGACGAGGGACAGGCTCCCGGGCACCAGGAAGGTGGCGAGCATCACCGTGAACAGCGCGCGTTTGAACGGGAACTCGTACTTCGCGAACGCGAACGCCGCCAGCGAGTCGAACAGCATGACGAGGACCGCCGTGCCACCGGCCACGATCACGGTGTTGAGGAGCGCCCGGAGCATGTCGACGCTGCCGAACACGCTCGCGATGTTCGCGAACGCGTTGTCCCCGAACCACAGCGACGGCGGGTACCCGAAGATCTCGGCGTTCGTCGACGTCGACATCACGAGCAGCCAGTAGAACGGGAAGATCGACAGCAGGACCCCGACGACCAGGCACAGGTGCGTGACGAGCGTCCCGAGCCAGCCGCGACGGAACCCGTGGCGGTGGTCGGTCTCGGCGGCGCCGGGGCGACCGAGCGCGGCGGCGGTGTTCGTGGTCGTGGCCTCGGTGGCGGTCATGCGTCGACGCCCTTCTTCGTGGTGCGGACGGTGACGGTGCGCGCCGTGCGCAGCCGCCTGGGGGTCTTCAGGCCGTCGCGTTCACTGAGCAGGCGCCAGTTGATGATCGCGAACACCACGGAGAAGATGAACAGCACCCAGGCGATCGCCGAGCCGTACCCGAAGTCGAACTGGTTGAACGCCTGTTCGTACTGGTACAGCACGATCGTCATGCCGGCCTCGTCGGGACCACCGACCGCGCCGCCGTTGAACAGGATCTGCGGCTCCGTGAAGAGCCCGAGCCCGCCGATCGTCGACGTGATCAGGGTGAAGAGGATGACCGGCCGGAGCATCGGGACGGTGATCCTCGAGAAGATCTGCCACGTGTTCGCACCGTCGACCTTGGCGGCGTCGTACAGCTCGGTCGGGATCGACTGCAGCCCGGCGAGGTAGATGATCGCGTTGTAGCCGGTCCACCGCCAGATCACCATGACGGAGATCGTGATCTTGATGCCCCAGTACGACGACAGCCACCCGACGGGGTCGGCGCCGAGTGCACGCATCGCGGCGTTCACGAGTCCGAAGCCGTCCGAGAAGACCGAGCCGAACACGATCGCCATCGCGACCATGCTCGTGACGTTCGGGATGAAGAACGCCACCCGGTAGAAGCCCTTCGCCCGGATGTTGCCGTGCAGCAGGAACGCCAGCACGAGGGCGAGGAAGAGCATCGGGATCGTCGACATGATCCAGATGAGGAACGTGTTGCCGACGGCGTTCCAGAACCGCGGGTCGCCGAGCAGGTACTGGTACTGCGCGAAGCCGACCCACGTGGGGCTGCCGATGCCGTCCCAGTCGGTGAAGGACAGCACGATCGAGAACACGATCGGGAACAGCCCGAACACCAGGAACAGGACGTAGAAGGGCGCGATCGCGACGTACTGCGGCCAGAACCGACGGAAGCCGAACCGCTTGCCGGTGGCCGCGGTCGTGATCGACGCGGTGGGCGTCCCGACGACGGCGGGGATGCTCGTCGTGGGCGGTGCCTGCTTGGTGCTCATGCCGTGACCCCGCGCTTCTCGAGGACCCGGTTCGTCTGGTCGACGGCGTCCTGCCAGGCCCGGTCCGGGTCCTTGCCCGCTGCCTCGACGTTGGTGATCTCGGTCGCGAAGGCGCCGATGAAGCGCTCGTTGTTCGAGATGTAGGTGACCGGGACGTCCATCGCGGTGTCACTGAAGAACGACAGCGGGTCCTGGTCGCCGAAGAAGTCACCCGGCTTCCGCATCAGCCCGTTGTCGAACGAACCGGGCGTGGACGGGAAGAGCTGGATGTCGTTATAGGTGTGCGACTGCACCTCGGGGGAGGTGATCCACTGCGCGAACGCCACCGCGGCCGCCGGGTCCTTCGACGTCTCCGGGACGGCGAGGAACGAGCCGCCGCTGTTGCCGGGGCGTTCCGGCTGCCTGGCCATCCGCCACTTCCCCGATGAGTCCGGCGCGGTGTCGTGGATCACCTGGGTCCACCACGCGCCCTCGATCTGCCCCGCCACGCGGCCGGACACCCATCCGGCGTTCTGGTCGGTGCCGGATTGCAGGTTCCCGGTCACGCCGGACTTCGCGCACGCGACGGCGTTCTCCCACGCCTTCCGGATGCTGCTGTCGTCCTGCTCGAAGACGGGCTGGTCGTCACGGTCGAAGTACCGGGTGGGGCTGGCGTACACGTACTGGTTGAACAGCTGGTTGGCCGTGATGACCGTGGCCACGTCGGCCTTCTTCCGGAGGGTCGACCCGAACGTCCGGAAGTCGTCCCACGTGCTGATCGACGCCGAGACCTCGTCCGGGTCGGTCGGCAGCCCGGCCTTCGCGAGCACGTCCTGCCGGTAGAAGAACGCGGTCGGTCCGGTGTCGACGGGCCAGAAGCACTGCCGGCCGCTCGGGGTGGTGCCGAGGGCGCGCTTCCAGTCGTAGTACTCGGACTGCTTCGCGGCGCCGCCGTGGTCGTCGAAGTCGGTGAACAAGTCCTCGTCGGGGAAGTACAGCCAGCAGTTCGAGTTCACCATGAGGACGTCGGGGATGAACGCGTTGCCCGCCAGTGCCGTCCGGAACTTCGTGTCGTAGGACGCGCCGCCGATGAGGTCGGGGCGGAGGCGCATCGGCCGGTGTCCGTCGATGCCCCCTGCCGCCTGCTTCAGGAACTTCGGGTCGAGCGACCGGTTCCAGTACCAGAGGACGAGCTCGTCGGGGTCCTTCGAGATGGCAGTGCCGGTGGAACACCCGGCAAGGAGCGCTGCGGCGCCGAGTGCGCCGGCGCCGGCGAGGAACCCCCGCCGGCTGAGACTGGTCGATGGTGCTGCTGTCACGGGGGATGCCTGCTCTCGTCGTTGAGATCGGGGAGTCCGTGAGCGATCGACCGTGAACGCTCACGAATTGGGTCAGAGCATGCTCCGCCCGACACGCCGTGTCAAGCATCGATTGCATTGCGGGAAGGGGCCCGGCGCGTTAGCGTCGAGGCGACCGTGAAGGTTCACGAGACGAACAGGATCCGCATGTCAGCGCAGACCGCGACCACCACCGGCACCCCGACCGCCGCGACCGACGACACCCCCGGCTGGGCGGTGCTCGGCCCGGGTGGCATCGCCCGCCGGTTCCTCTCCCAGCTGTCGGCGAGCGAAGCGGGCGCCACCCTCGTCGCGGCCGGCAGCTCCTCCGCCGAGCGGGCGCAGGCCTTCGCGGACGAGGCCGTCGGACACGGCTTCGCCGAGGTCACCGCGGCGACGTACGACGAGGTCCTCGCCGACCCGCGCGTGCACGCCGTCTACGTCTCGACCGTGCACACCGGGCACGCCCGCCTCGTCCTCGCGGCGCTCGCCGCCGGCAAGGCGGTCCTGTGCGAGAAGCCCCTCGCGCCGAACCACGGCACCGCGATGGCGCTCGCCGACGCCGCCCGCCAGGCCGGACTGCCCCTGGTCGAGGCGTACATGTACCGCTTCCACCCGCAGACCGCCGCACTCCTCGAGCTGGTCCGGCAGAAGGCGATCGGTGACGTCACGCACATCGACGCGTCGTTCGCGTTCCGTGCCGGGTCCCGCAGCGGTCGACTGTTCGACGTCGACACCGCCGGTGGCGGGATCCTCGACGTCGGCGGCTACCCGGTGACGATGGCCGCCGCGATCGTGCAGGCCGCGACCGGTGTGGCCGTCGCCGAGCCGACCGAGCTCACCGCCACGGGGACGCTCGGCCCGACCGGGGTCGACGAGTGGACCACGGCGCAGCTCACCTACCGGGGCGGCATCACCGCCGACGTCCGCACCGGCGTCCGCGTGCAGGACGACAACGCGGTGACGATCCACGGCACGAGCGGGAAGATCACGCTGACCGACCCGTGGACCCTCGGGGAGGACCCGACGATCGAGATCCGCACCGTCGACGAGGACCCCAGGACCCTGTCGTTCGGCGGCGCGAAGCCGTACGCGCTCGAGGCCGACGCGACCACCGCTGCCCTGGCCGCCGGACGCGTCGATGTCCCCGAGTACACGCTCGACGAGTCCCTCGCCACCGCCAGGACCCTCGACAAGTGGCGCGCGGCGATCGGGCTGCGCTACCCGTTCGAGGCCGAGACCGCCGACATCCCCACCGTGAGCGGCCGCCCGCTGACGGTGCAGGCGGACAACCCGATGCAGTACGGCGAGATCCCCGGCGTCGGCAAGCGCCTGTCGCGCCTGGTCATGGGCGTCGACAACCAGCCGGACCTGGCGCACGCCAGCGCGATCTTCGACCTCTTCGTCGAGCAGGGCGGCAACGTCTTCGACACCGGGTACATCTACGGCGGCGGCGTGCTCGAGGGCCGGCTCGGCAAGTGGATCCAGAACCGGGGACTCCGCGAGGACGTGGTCGTCATCACGAAGGGGGCGCACACGCCGTACTGCGACCCCGAGTCCCTCAGCCGCCAGCTATTCGAGAGCCTCGAGCGCCAGGGCACCGACTACGCGGACATCTACATGATGCACCGCGACAACGAGGACATCCCCGTGGGGGAGTTCGTCGACGTCCTCGACGAGCACCGTCGCGCCGGCCGCATCCGCGTGTACGGCGGATCGAACTGGAGCCTCGCCCGGTTCGACGAGGCGAACGCCTACGCCCGCGCGAACGGCAAGCACGAGTTCGAGGTGCTCAGCAACCACTTCGGACTCGCCGAGGCGTACGACGTGCCGTGGGCCGGCTGCCGCCACGCGACCGACGCCGCGTCGAAGGAGTGGCTGGCGGAGCGCCAGGTGCCCCTGCTGCCGTGGTCGTCCCAGGCCCGCGGGTTCTTCACGGGACGCGCGACCCCCGAGGACACCAGCGACGCCGAGCTCGTGCGCTGCTACTACTCGGACGAGAACTTCGAGCGACTGCGCCGCGCCCGCGAGCTCGGTGAGCAGTTCGGGGTCCCGGCGACCGCGATCGCCCTCGCGTACGTCCTGAACCAGCCGTTCCCGACGTTCCCGCTCTTCGGACCGCGTACGATCGCGGAAGCCCGGTCGTCCATGACCGGCCTCTCCGTCGACCTCACTCCCGAACAGGTGGCATGGCTGGACCTCCGCGACTGACCGACGCCACCGAACCGGTCCCGGCACCTGGCGGCCGCGCGACGATCATCGACGTCGCCGCGGCCGCCGGGGTGTCCCGGCAGACGGTCACGCGGGCGATGAACGGCATGTCCGGGATCAGCGCGGCGACCAAGGAGCGGGTGCTCGCGGTCGCCGAGCAGCTCCACTACCGCCCGTCGCGCTTCGGCCGCGGGCTCGTCACGGGTGGGGACCACCAGCTCGGCCTCGTGGTGAACGACCTCAGGAACCCGTACACGCCGCAGCTCGCGGCGTCGGTGTTCCAGCTCGCCGCCGAGCAGGGGTGGAACGTCATGCTCGCCGACGTCGACCTGGCGAGCGACCCCGACCGCATGGTGACGGCGCTCGGCGCGCAGACGGACGTGGTCATCGGGTACTTCGGCTCCCGTCGCGAGCGCTGGAACGACCTGCTCGGCTCGGTCCCGATGGTGGAACTCGACCCGATGACGGACCCGCCGACGGCGGCGGTCTGGATCGACCCCGCTGACGGCATCGAAGTCCTCGCCGATCACCTCGTCGCCACAGGGGTGCGCCACCCCGTGGTGCTCGACAACTCCTCGCCGGACGACACGAGCGTCCGGGGTGTGCTCATGCTGGACGCCCTGCGTCGACGCGGCTACCTGCCGGAGGTCGTCCACGCACCGCACGGCACGGCCGAGTGCGGGGCGGAGGAGACCGTGCGCATCCTCGGGCGGAAGCGTCGGCTCGACGCGATCATCGCCTTCAACGACGTGATGGCCCTCGGTGTGCTGCAGGCCTGCCGCCGTGCGGGCGTCGACGTCCCCGGTGACGTCCGCGTGGTCGGGGTGGACGGGCTCCCGCTCGGCGGGCTCGTGTCGCCGACCCTCACGACGCTCGCGGTCGACCTCGACGCGGTCGCGCGCGAGGCGCTCGACCTCGCCCTCGGCATGCTCGCCGGTGACCTGCCGCGCTCCGGCACCGCGGTGCAGCGCAGCGTGCGCCACCGGTTGCTGCTCCGCGAGTCGGCCTAGGTACCGGGGCGACCGGACGCCGGACTGGAGGCTCGTGGCGGGCCCGCCACGAGCCTCCAGTCCGCCTGTTGGTTGTATTTGCAACATACCCGTCCAGACGGTACAGTAAAGGGGTCTTGCCGGGCGGCGTGACGACTTCCGCGCCCGGGGCACCACCCTCGAAGTCCGTGGAGCACCACCATGTCCGCACTCCTCACCAGTCCCATCGCCACGCGGGTCACCACCAGCCGCCCGCGACGGTTCCTGGCGCTCGCCGTGCTCATGCTGCCGGTCCTGCTGATCTCGGTCGACAACACCATCCTGAGCTTCGCCCTGCCGTCGATCGCGCGCGCGCTGGACCCCGACGCCACCACGCAGCTCTGGATCGTCGACGCGTACCCGCTCGTCCTCGCCGGGCTCCTCGTCGTGATGGGCAGTGTCGGCGACCGCATCGGCCGCCGACGGATCCTGGTCATCGGCGCCTCCGGCTTCGCGGCGATGTCCGTCGCGGCCGCGTTCGCCACCGACGCCTGGATGCTCGTCGCCGCCCGGATCGCGATGGGTGTGTTCGGCGCCATGCTCATGCCGGCCACGCTGTCGATCATCCGCAACGTGTTCACCGACGCCACCGAACGACGGATGGCGCTCGCCGTGTGGTCGACGATGTTCGCCGCGGGCAACGCGCTCGGTCCGCTCGTCGGTGGGGCGCTGCTCGCGCACTTCCACTGGGGGAGCGTGTTCCTCGTCGCGGTGCCGATCCTCGTGCTGATGCTCGTCGGCGTGGCGTTCTGCGTGCCGGAGTCGAAGGACCGCAACCCCGGTCCGGTCGACGTCCTCAGCATGCTGCTGTCGCTCGGCACGCTCGCGCCGATCGCCTGGGCCATCAAGTCCGTCGTGCACGTCGAGGAACGCGGGCTCGCGATCGCGATGCTCGGCGTCGGGGTGCTGTGCGGCATCGCGTTCGTCCGCCGGCAGCTGCGCTCCCACACGCCGATGCTCGACCTCCGGCTGTTCCGCAGCACGGCGTTCACCGGCAGCGTGCTCATGAACATGGCGGCGATGTTCTCGCTGACCGGGTTCCTGTTCTTCATCGCGCAGCACCTGCAGCTCGTCGCCGGGCTCGACCCCTTCACGTCCGGGGTCGTGCTCATCCCGGGCTCGGTGCTCACGATCGTCGCGGGACTCGTCGTCGTGCCGATCGTCGGCCGGGTGGCCCCGCGGTGGGTCGTCGCCGTCGCACTGCTGTTCTCGGCGGCCGCGTACGCCATGGTCGCCGTGCTCGGGCACCACGCGTCGATCGTCGCGCTGGCGTTCGCGTTCGTGCTGCTGGGCATCGGGATCGGCGCGTCGGAGACGGTCACGAACGACCTCATCATCTCCACGGCGCCTGCGGACAAGGCTGGTGCCGCATCGGCGCTCTCCGAGACCGCGTACGAGATCGGTGCGGTGCTCGGGACGGCGGTGCTCGGGACGATCCTGGCGACGACCTACCGAGCACACGTGGTGGTCCCCGACGGACTGTCCTCGTCGGCGCACATCGCGGCGCAGGAGACCCTCGGCGGCGCGGTGTCGGCGGCTGCCGACCTCGGCGGGTCGGCGGGGCAGGTGCTCCTCGAGTCGGCGCGGGCCGCGTTCGACTCCGGCGTCACGATCACGGCCGGCGTCGCCGCCGTGCTGATGGTCGTCGCCGCCGCGGGTGCCGTCGTGATGCTCCGCCGCCGCTGAGCGCGCGCCCGCGCGCCGCGCGCTGCGCTGCGCGCTGCGCGCGCTCCGGATCGAGGGAGCAGAAAACGTCGGGTCCGGCCCGCGGACCCGACGTCTTCTGTTCCCTCGATCGCGTCCGTAGGCGGGCGCGGTAGGGCGCGGGCGGGCGGGGGAAGGCGCCGGCGGGCGCGCAACGGCGTCACGGGGCGTCATCCGGCGCGCCCGGGATACGTGGAACCTGGGAATCGTTGACCTCAACCATGGTTGAGGTCATACGTTGGGACGTGGCCGCCGAGGGGCGAGCCGCACCGATCCGAACGAGGAACGAACCAACGACTCCCATGCCCGAAGCAGCTCCGGCGAACGCCGTCCCGTCGAACATCGCGGACGCCTACAAGTCGGCCTTCCGTGGTCACCCCGCGGGTGTCGCCGTCATCACCGCAGAGGGGCCGGACGGACCGACCGGCCTCACCGCGTCCAGCGTCGCGAGTGTGGCGATCGACCCACCCGTCCTGGTGTTCTCGCTCTCGACGAACTCGGGCTCGGCCGGCGCCGTCCTCGGGGCTCCGGTGTTCGTGGTCCACCTCATGGACTCGCACGGCGTGGCCCTGGCGAGGCGCTTCGCGTCGACCGGCAGTCCTGCGGCCGACGACCCGATCTGGGGCACGCTCCCGTCGGGTGACCGGTACCTGCCCTCCGCCGCGTCCGCACTGCGGTGCCGACCGCTCTCCACGACCCCGATCGGCAGTTCGACCGTCGTCGTCGCCGAGGTGCTCGACATCGTCATCGGGGACGAGCGGGGCGAACCGCTGGTCTACCACAACCGGGAATTCCACTCCCTCACCGATCGTTCCCGGCTCTCGTGAGCCGCGGAGCACCATCCGCCCATCCACTGATCGAAAGGAACTCACATGGCTGAGTACACCCTGCCGGAGCTGCCGTACGACTACGCCGCACTCGAGCCGCACATCAGCGGCAAGATCATGCAGCTGCACCACGACAAGCACCACCAGACCTACGTCACGGGTGCGAACACCGCGCTCGAGCAGATCGCGGAAGCGCGCGAGTCGGGCAACCTCGGGGCGATCAACAAGCTCGAGAAGGACCTCGCCTTCAACCTCGGCGGTCACGTCAACCACTCGATCTTCTGGACCAACCTCGGCCCGGACACGAAGGTCCCCGAGGGCGAGCTCGCTGCAGCCATCGACGAGTTCTTCGGCTCCTTCGAGAAGTTCCAGGCCCAGTTCACCGCCGTCGCGACCGGCATCCAGGGCTCCGGCTGGTCCGTCCTCGCCTGGGACACCGTCGGCCAGAAGCTGACCACGTTCCAGCTGTTCGACCAGCAGGCGAACGTGCCCTTCGGTCTCGTCCCGATCTTCATGCTCGACATGTGGGAGCACGCGTTCTACCTCGACTACCTCAACGTCAAGGCGGACTACGTCAAGGCCGTGTGGAACATCGTCGACTGGGAGAACGTCGCGGCTCGCTTCGCGAACGCGAAGTCGCAGCGCTTCGTCACGCTCTGATCTGACGGCAGAACGGACGGGAGGCACGGTGCCAGCTGGCATCGTGCCTCCCGTCCGTCGCGGGGTCGCGTCAGGCCGAGGTCAGGGTCGCGCCGGCGACGAGCCGGTGCGCGAGGTCGCGGAGGGCCGTGTCGGGATCGGCGTGTTCGCGGTCCACGATCGCGCCCCACTGGATGCCGCGCGCGAGGTGCACCGCCGCCTGTGCCGCATGGTCGGCATCGTGTTCCCCGTAGCCGTGCGCTCGGCACCAGCCGGCGATCGACGCGATCTGCGCCCGGTGCACCGATCGCTCGTGGACGCGGCCGTCGAGCGACTCGACGGCTCCGCGTTCGAAGGTGAGCCGTGCGGCCAGGGAGCGCTCCGGGTCGTCGAGGCCGCCGAACACCTGCACCAGGTAGGACGCGAGTGCGAGGTCGTCGGCGTCCGGGTCGAGCACGATGTCGGCCGTCGCTGCCGCGAGGTGCTCCACGACCGCGTCGATCAGGGCCTCGCGCGTGCCGAAGTGGTACACGATCGGGTACGCGCTGGTGCCGAGCACGCGCCCGAGGCTGCGCACCGACACGTCTTCGATCTTGGTGTCCTGCAGGTGCAGCGCGACCTTGCGCACGATGGCGGGCTTCAGGGTCGGGTCTGGCTTGCGCGGCATGTCGTCTCCGGCGGTGGTCTCAGCGGGCCGCTGGAATGCGACCCAGATGTATATTAGCGGCGGAGCTCGACATTGTGCTGAAAGTTTTGATAGCGCACGCAAGGAAAACGTCGGCAAAGTGGAGATTTACTCGCCTTCACGTACACTGAGTGCGATGTCATCACCGCCCGAGCCCTCCGGGGCCGCTCCGAGCGCCGCCAGGGCCAGCGATGGAGGCCGGGTCGGTGGGCGCCGTCGCGGCGTCGGGAAGCGGTTCCTGGTGGTGGGCGACCTGCTCGACGGGGTGCTCGTCCAGACCCGGGCGGCGGCGGTCGGCGACCACGACTCCGCTGCGGTGATCCGACACCGCCCCGCCGGGGCTGCTGGCGCGACCGCGACGTGGCTCGGGTGGCTCGGTGCCGAGGTCGACATGGTGGGTCGGGTCGGCGTCGACGACGTCTACCGGCACGAGCGCGCGCTCGAGGACGCCGGCGTCCGACCGCACATCCGGTACGACGCCCGCACGTCGACCGGTGCGCTCGTCTCGGTCCGAGGACAGCGCGGCAGGACGTCGATGACGGACGGGGCCGCGAGCGCCCTGCTCTCCGCCGCCGACGTGCCGATCGAACTCGTCGCACGCGCCGACATCGTCCACCTGACCGGAGAAGCGATGCTCGGGTCCGGCGGAACGGACCGCCTCGTGGACCTGGTCGCCCGGGCACGCACCGGCGCCGCACGGGTCTCGCTCGACCCGTCCTCGGTCGCGGCCGTGCGCCTGGTCGGCGGTCCTGCGTTCCTCGCGGCGGTGCGCGGCGTCGACCTCATCATCCCGAACCGTGCCGAGGCGCTCGAACTCACCGGAGCGGACGGGCCGGAAGACGCCGTGCGCGTGCTCACCCGCCACGTCCCGTTGGTCGTGGTGACGCTCGGAGTCGACGGCGTGCTGGTCGGGCGTCCCGGGCGCACCCCGCAGCGGGTCCCGGCGACGCCGGCCACGGTGGTCGACGGGATCGGTGCGGGTGACGCGTTCGCGGCGGGGTTCATCCGTGCGTGGGCGACCGATCCGGTGCGTGTCGGTGCGGCCGCACGCGAGGGCACCCGCGTGGCAGCCCGCGCCGTCGGCTTCGTCGGGGGACGCCCGCCGGTGTGACCGAGTGACTCGGCGGCCGCGGCGCCGTGCTCAGCGTTCGGCGGGCTCCGGCGTGCAGATCATGGTCTGGACGAGCCCGGCGGCGAGCGGTGCCAGCCGGATCTCCACACGGAGTCGGCCGTTCGTCCCCGGCAGCCACCAGCGGAGGTGCGTCGGCGTGGAGGACTCCTCCGCGACCGGTTCGGCCGACAGATCGGCGCCGACCGTGCGGACCGCTTCGGCGATCGCCGAGCGACGGCGATCGTACGGCACGTCCAGGGCGACGTTCGGCGTGCAGATCGCGTCCGCAAGGTCGTCGCGCCATGCGGATAGGAGGCGCGACACGGCTGCCTGCGCGGCTCGCGTCTCCGGGAGCACCGTCACGGGTGACGGGCCGGTGGTGGTCGTCGCCGCGGTCGCGGCGAGCAGCAGGTCGTGCGCGGTCTCGGTCGGGACGGAGACCTTCGCCTGTGTCGCGTTCTCGAAGGCGACGACACCGAGGCCCGTCTGCACGGACCACCGCATGTGTGCCGAAAAGCCCGGGTAGCCGCCGGAGTGGGAGACGATCGGGCCGTGGACGTCGTCGTGCTCGACGAACAGCCCGAAGCCGTAGCCGATCGGACGCTTCGCGCTCGGGAACGCGCTGCGTGGGATCTGCCGCATCGCCTGCTGCATGAGCCGACGATCGGCGGGGGAGACCGGTCCGGCCTCGGCGGGAGTGCCGGTGCGGATCGGGGCGAACGCCGACGACAGGTGCCGTGCCCACCGCGACAGGTCGGCGACGGTCGAGAAGAGCCCGCCGATCGGTGAGAACGCACCAGGGCCGGAGATGGGGAGGGGCTCCCATGACCCGTCGTACGGCCGGGCACCGACCACGACGTACCCGCGGGCGTCGGTGGCGGTGAAGACGGTGTCGTCGAGCCCGAGCGGGCGGAGGACGGCGTCCGAGGCGACCTCGGTGAACGGACGACCGGCCACGACGGCGATCGCACGGCCGAGCAGGGCGTACCCGAGGTTCGAGTACGCGAAACCGGTCCCGGGGACGGAGTCGAACAACAGGCCGGCACGGAGCACGGCGTCGAACTCGTCGTCGGAGATGGGCTCTTGCCGGTCGCCCCACGGATCGTCGGTGGGGAACCCCGCGGACATGGTCAGCAGCATCCGGAGCATGGGGACGTGGGAGTCCGGTGTCGGCAGCCGCACGTCGGCGAACGCGGGGACGAAGTCGGTGATCGGTGCGTCGAGGGAGACCAGGCCCTCGGCGACCAGACCGAGGAGTGTCGCGGCCGTGATGCTCTTCGTGCAGGATGCGATCCGGTACACGGTGTCGGCGTCCGGCGCAGCACCGTCCCCGCGGTCGCCGTGCCCACCGGAGGACACGAGTCCGTCCGCGTCGAACACGCCCCACACGGAGCTCGGCGCGACGCCCCGGTCGACCCGGTCCCGGAACAGCGCGTCGATCTGCTCGATCGTGGCGGAGTCGATCGTCATGCGTGTCGCATCCTGTCGTAGGCGTCGAGCGCCCGCTTCCGGGTCTCCTTGAGGTCGACCATCGGCTCGGGACGGTCTTCGTCCGACGGGACCCATCGGCGCACGTACTCCCGGTGCGGGTCGAACCGTTCGAGCTGCCGCTCGGGGTTGAAGACGCGGAAGTAGGGCGCGGCGTCGAACCCGGAGCCGGCGACCCACTGCCAGTTCCCGGGGTTGTTCGCGGCGTCGGCGTCCACCAGGGTGTCCCAGAACCACTGCTCACCGACACGCCAGTCGACGAGGAGGTTCTTCACGAGGAAGCTCGCGGTCACCAGGCGCATCCGGTTGTGCATCGCGCCGGTGTGCCAGAGCTCGCGCATCCCGGCGTCGACGAGGTCGATCCCGGTCCTGCCCTGCTGCCAGCGTTCGAGCTCGGATGCGGACGCGCGTCGCCACGGGAAGGCGTCGAACTCCCGTCGGACGTTGACCGTCGCGATGTCGTCGCAGTGGAAGTACTCGTTCCAGTTGAACTCGCGCCACGCCAGCTGCCGGAGGAACCCCGGCGCCTGCTTGCGCTGGTCGGGCTCGAGTCGCTCGTGCAGTCGGTGCCACACCTGGTACGGGCTGATCTCGCCCCAGCGCAGGTGCGGGGACAGTCCGCTCGTGGCGTCCATCGACGGCTCGTCGCGCTGGTCGTAGTCCTCGAGCGCGTGGTCGACGAAGTGCTCCAGCCGACGTGCGGCGACCTGCTCGCCGGGCTCCCACGTGTCGCGGAGCCCGCCGGCCCAGTCGGGCGTGGTCGGCAGGAGGTCCCAGTCGTCGAGGGAATCGCCCGTGGCACGCGCCGGCGTCGGGAGGTCTCGGGGCTTCGGCAGGGGGTGCCGCGGTTCGGGCATCGCCTGCGCTGCGTTCCAGAACGGCGTGAAGACCTTGAACGGCTCGCCCTGCCCGGTGAGCACGGTCCACGGTTCCCAGAGCAGGTTCGCCGCGAAGCTGTGCGCCTCGATCCCGCGGTCGGTCAGCGACGACTTGAGGCCGGCGTCGATCTCTCGCTCGGCAGCCCCGTAGCGGCGGTTCCAGTAGACCGCCTCTGCTCCGGTGTCCCCGACGAGCCGGTCGATCGTGTCAGCGGCCGCTCCTCGGCGGAGCACCAGCCGTGAGCCGCGGTCGTGCAGTTCGGCGTCGAGCGCGGCGAGGGAGTGGTGCAGCCACCACCGGGCGGCGGCGCCGATCGCTCGGACGCCGGGGCTCTCGTCGTCGAGTACGTAGACCACCGTGACGTGTCCACCGTGGTCGATCCCGGCGCGCAGGGCGGGGTTGTCCGCGAGACGCAGGTCGTCGCGGAGCCAGACGATCGAGCCCGTCACACCACGGCCGGATCGGTCTGGGGCAGGGCCCGGTCGATGCGTCGGGCAGGTGGGGCGTCCGCCGAGGCGACGCGCAACTTGGTGCAGAGGTCGGTCAGCGTCCGCTGCTCCGCCTCCGTGAGCCCGGCACCGACCTGGGCGGCGATGCTCGCCGCATGCTGGACGGCGACGGCGCGGTAGACGTCGAACCCGAGCGGCGTGAGGGCCACAATGACCCCGCGGGCATCGGTCGGGTCCGGCTGCTTCTCGACGATGCCGCGCGCGGTGAGCCGGTCGACGAGGCGGCTGACGCTCGGCTGCGTCAGGAGGAGGTGGCCGGTGAGGTCACGCATCCGACAGCGTCGTCCGGGCTGCGTGGAGAGGTTGAAGCAGACGTCGTACTCGTTGAACGAGATCTCCCCGCCGGGGAACTCGGAGTTGAGGTTCCGCATCACCGTGACCTGGGCGCGGAACAGCGCTTCCCATGCGGCCACCGCGGTCGCCTTGTCGCTGACACGCGCCTTGTCGTTCACGCTGTCACTCCCTCTGTCCGGTGGTCCTCCAGCCTACCGACGGCATCCGACACCGGGGGCGGACATGCGCTTCCGGACGTGCACGAGGGCCGGCCGCTCATCGAGCGACCGGCCCTCTCCCTTGCACCAAGAGTGTCCTGCAATCACATTCCGCAGACGCTGCCACAGCAAACACCGTCTGCACGAACGACTGTATAACGAAGCGGTAACGGGCGCCAGCCGGAAGTGCCGTCGTTCGCTGCGAGTTCACCAAGAGGGGCACAAGCGTCGGGTGTGCGTGCCCCGATGGCTCAGAAGAGGTCGGGCGACGGGGTCGACGCGTAACGCACGGCGACGTCCGCATGACGGTCGAAGCGGTAGCCGACGCCACGGACCGTACGGACGATCTCCTCGAACGCGCCGAGCTTCGACCGGAGGCGCCGCACGTGCACGTCGATCGTCCGCTCGTTCGGGGTCTCGTCCTCGCCGTCCGACCAGAGTCCCTCGATGATCGCCGAGCGGTCGACGGTCCGCCCCTCGCGGAGGACGAGGAACTGCAGCAGCTCGAACTCCTTGTACGTCAGGGGAGCGGCCTCGCCGTCGAGCACGACGCGCTTCCGGGAGATGTCGATGACGACGCCGGTCTCCTCGGGCTCGGGCTTCTCGGCCTGCTTGCGCGCGGCGACGGCCGAGCGGTCCTGCAGTGCG
The DNA here is from genome assembly GCF_049341845.1 of Curtobacterium guangdongense. Taxonomy (NCBI): domain Bacteria; kingdom Bacillati; phylum Actinomycetota; class Actinomycetes; order Micrococcales; family Microbacteriaceae; genus Curtobacterium; species Curtobacterium guangdongense. Next base: position 222,872 of record NZ_JBMPIT010000006.1, on the reverse strand, counting down.
AGGCGGACGACGTCGACGTCGCGTCCGCCGGAGTTCTCGGCGGCGACGGCGACTGCCGCGTAGGTCTCGGCGGTGGGGACCAGCTGTGCGGTCAGTGCCTTGAGCTGCTCCACGACCGCAGCGAGTGTGGTCCCGGCGGCTGCGGCCTTCTCCTCGTCGATGCCGACGTAGAGCGCGAAGCCGCGGGCCTCGGTGCCCTCGGGCAGCGCACGGTTGCGCTGCGGGGCGACCACGGGGCTGGTCGGGATGGTCGGGATGGTCGTGGCCTCCGGCTGGACGGCAGCACGGCGGGGACGGATCGGCGTGACCGTGCCGAGGTCGATGGGTGCCGGGGCGGCGGTGCGGAGCGAGGTGCGCGGCTGGGCGATGGTGAGCGACATGGTGGTTCTCCGGGCGATGAAGGTGTCGAATGCGTCGGCCCGGGTACGGCTGTGCCGATCGACGGAGCGTCGATGCGCCCTGCGGTCCTGCTGCGGACCGGGGCGGACCCGGGGGTGCTGGTGAACGACCTCGCGACGAGCATGCGCGTCGTCGGTGGTCGTCACCCGGGGATCACTCGCTCGCGACCGGGGTGGTGTCGCGGGGGATCCGGCTGGAACGGGTACCGATCAGGCACACATTCGACAACGCATGACGGCCATCGCCGGCATCATCGTGCCGGCGGTCCCCACTGCCCCTGCGGAGGAGCACGCCTTGGGGAAGACGCGGGTGGACACGGTTGCAGTCATGTCCATGAGTATCGGCGGTATACCAACCCGCTGTCAACCGTCCGACCGGACGGTCCGCCGCGCCCGGCGCTACTCGGCCAGGCCGTAGAGACGGTCGCCGGCGTCGCCGAGTCCCGGGATGATGTAGCCGTTCTCGTCGAGCCGCTCGTCGAGCGCACCCAGCACGATGGTGACGTCACGGTCGGCGACGGCGTCCTCGACGGCCTTGAGGCCTTCCGGAGCACCGAGGATGCACACGCACGTGACGGATTCGGCGCCGCGGGCGAAGAGGAAGTCGATCGCCGCGGCGAGGGTGCCACCGGTCGCGAGCATCGGGTCGAGCACGAAGCACTGCCGACCGGTGAGGTCGTCCGGCAGGCGCTCGGCGTAGGTCTGCGGCTCGAGGGTCTCCTCGTTGCGCGCCATGCCGAGGAAGCCGACCTCTGCCGTGGGGACGAGCTTGACCATGCCCTCGAGCATGCCGAGCCCGGCACGCAGGATCGGGACGACCAGCGGGCGGGGCTTGGCGATGGAGACGCCCATCGTCTGTGCCACCGGCGTCGAGATCGGGGTCGCCGTGACCCGGACGTTGCGCGTGGCTTCGTACGCGAGGAGCGTGACGAGCTCCTCGGTGAGTGCCCGGAACGTCGGGGAGGGTGTGGTCCGGTCGCGGAGCACCGAGAGCTTGTGGGTGATGAGCGGGTGGTCGGCGACGTGGACTCGCATAGGGTCGAGCCTACCGTGCCGCCAACCGCCAGGAGGTCCCGTGGAAGAGCCGGCAGCCCGCCCGTACCTCGCCGCGATGGAACGCGCGCTCGAGGAGGCCAGGGCGTGTCTGGCGACGGAGGACGTCCCCGTCGGCGCCGTCGTCCTTGACGAACTCGGCGCGGTGGTCGCCACCGGGCGCAACGAGCGCGAGGCAACGCAGGACCCGACGGCGCACGCCGAGGTGCTCGCGCTCCGGGCGGCCGCACGGGCGACGGGGGACTGGCACCTGGAACGGCACACCCTCGTCGTGACGCTCGAGCCGTGTCCGATGTGTGCTGGCGCGATCCTCGCCGCGCGGGTGCCGCGGATCGTCTTCGGCGCGTGGGACCCGAAGGCGGGAGCGTCCGGCAGCGTCTACGACATCGCCAGGGACCGTCGTCTGCCGCACCGGTCCGAGGTCGTCGCCGGTGTGCTCGAGGAGGAGTGCGCGTCGCTGCTCGACGACTTCTTCCAGCAGCGCCGCTGACCTGCTACTTCCAGAGCACCGCGACGAGCACGTTGACGATCGCGAGCGCACCGGCCGAGTGGAAGAACGGCAGCGCCGCCTTCGCCTTCGCGGTGCCGGCGTCCGCCCGCTTCTGGCGGGCACGGGCGACGAACGCCAGCACGAGCGCCACGGCGGCGATGACGAGCTTGACGCCGAGCTTGGCGTGGTTCGCCCCGCCGTCACTCGTCGCGTCGATGATCCCCATCATCCCGAGGCCGGTCACGAGCTGCGTCACGAGACCGGTGATCACCCAGAACGTCTGGAAGCCGCCCTTGCGGCGCATCTGCACCAAGAACGCGCCGATCACGGCCGCGAGGCCGATGAAGTGCAGGACGAGCAGGACGTTGAAGAGCACCGACATGCCTCCATCGTGGCGGACCGTCCGACGGCTCCGCCACGAAGGGGAACCTCAGTCGGCGGCCCTGATGACGATCGCCTCGGTCGGCGGACGCGGACCGGTGCGGAGCACGTCCGGCTCGACGTAGATGACCCGTGCGATCGGCACGGCCGCGCGGACCCGCTGTTCGACCGTGTCGATGCCGGCCGCGACGTCACCGAGTCGGCGGTCCCCGTCGACGGCGACCTTCACGCCGACCATCAACTCGTCCGGGCCGAGGTACAGGGTCTTGATGTGGATGATCGACTCGACCTCGGGGCCGTCGAGCACCGCGGCCTTGATGCGCTGGACGTCGGCGGCGGTCGCGCCCTCGCCGACGAGCAGGCTCTTCGTCTCGACGCCGAGCACGAGCGCCACCGCGATGAGCAGCACCGCGATGAGGATGGTGCCGATCGCGTCGAACACCCCGTTGCCGGTGAGCACCGTCAGCCCGACGCCGAAGAACGCGAACACGAGGCCGCAGAGCGCCGCGGTGTCCTCCAGCATGACGACGGGCAGCTCGGGGGCCTTGGCCCGGCGGACGTACTGGACCCAGGACAGCGCGCCCTTGTGCGGCTTCGCCTCCTTGAGCGCGGTCCGGAGCGAGAAGCCCTCCAGTCCGATCGCGATGACGAGCACCAGGAGCGGCAGCCACCAGTTCTCCAGCGGGTGCGGGTGCCGCAGCTTCTCGATGCCCTCGTACAGGGAGAACACGCCACCGACGGAGAACAGCACGATCGACACGACGAACGCGTACACGTAGCGCTCGCGTCCGTACCCGAACGGGTGTTCCTCGTCCGCAGCACGCCGGGCGCGTCGTCCGCCGAGGAGCAGCAGGAGCTGGTTCGCCGAGTCGGCGAGGGAGTGCACGCCCTCCGCGAGCATCGATGCCGATCCGCTGATCGCCGCGGCGATGAACTTCACGATCGCGATGCCGACGTTCGCGCCGAGTGCGGCGAAGATGGCCCGGTTGCCTCCGGAAGCGCTCACTGTGACCCCTGTCTCCTGATCTGCTGCACGATCCTACGCAGCCGGTCGATCGGTAGGGTCTGGGCATGACGATCGAACTCCCTCGCACCGCCCTCGTCGGCGTCGGATCCATGTCCGGCGCGGTCCTCGACGGGCTCCTCGCCGCCGGACTGTCCCCGGACACCGTGGTCGTGACGACGAAGTCCGAGTCGTCCGCCGCCGCACACCGGGAGCGCGGACTCGACGCCCACGCGAGCGACACCGACGCCGACGCGAACCGCGCGGCCGTCCGCGGTGCGGCACTCGTCGTGCTCGGCGTGAAGCCGTTCGCCATCGGCGACGTCCTCGACGAGATCGCCGGCGACCTCGAACCGGGTGCCGTGGTCGTGAGCGTCGCCGTCGGCGTCACCACCGCCGCGATGGAGGCGCGGGTCCCCGACACCGTGCGGGTCGTCCGTGCCCTCCCGAACACCCCCATCGCCGTCGGTCACGGCGTCACCGGGATCAGCGGCGGTGCGGCGGCCGACGCGGAAGCCGTCGCGCTCGCCTCGAGCCTCTTCGACGTGTCCGGCTCGGTCATCGAGGTACCCGAGGACGAGCTCGACGCCCTGTCGGCGGTGTCCGGCTCCGGTCCCGCGTACGTGTTCCTGTTCGTCGAGGAGTGGCAGCGCGCCGCCGAGTCGCTCGGCTTCACGCCCGAGCAGGCGGAGACGATGGTGCAGGGGACGGTCCGCGGCGCGGTCGAGCTGCTCGAACGGTCCGGCAAGGAACCATCGGAGCTCCGCCGCGCGGTGACGAGTCCGAAGGGAACCACCGAACGCGCCGTCGCGGTACTGCAGGAGGCGGACCTGGCGGACACGCTCCGCCGCGCCGCGGACGCGGCGATCGCGCGCGCCGAGGAGCTGTCGACGCTCTAGACGCAACCAGCAGACGGATGGGAGGCTCGTGGCGGCGCCGCCACGAGCCTCCCGTCCGTCTCCGCCCTACTCCAGGGCCGCGAACCGCTCCAGCGCGGTCGTGGACCCGGACACGATGATCACGTCGTGCTCGCCGATGACGCTGTCCGGCGTCGCCGGCACGAAGGCCTCACCCGGCGGCTTGATGCCGAGCACCGTCAGTCCGAAGCGCGTCCGGATCGCGGTGGTGCCGAGGTCCTTCCCACGGACCGCGCGCGGCGGGAACATCTTGACCACCGCGAAGTCGTCGTCGAACTCGATGAAGTCGAGCATCCGACCGGAGACGAGGTGCGCCGTGCGCTCGCCGGCCTCGCGTTCCGGGTAGACGACGTGGTTCGCGCCGATGCGGGACAGGATCGTGCCGTGCGAGCGGCTGATCGCCTTCGCCCAGATCTGGGGGATGCCGAGGTCCACGAGGTTCGCCGTGATGAGGACGCTCGACTCCAGGTCGCTGCCGGTCCCGACCACCGCGATCGGGAAGTCCTGCGCGCCGATCTGCCGGAGCGCGTCGATGTCGGTCGCGTCGGCCTGGACCGCGTGCGTGACCCGGTCTGACCACTTCTGGACGAGCCCGGCGTCCGTGTCCACGACGAGGACCTCGCGGTCCTGCCGTTCGAGCTGCCCTGCCGTGGCGGCGCCGAACCGGCCGAGGCCGATGACGAGCACCGGGGCGTCGTGGCTGACGGCACCGAACGGGTGCTGCTGATGGGTTCGGTCAGCCAACGATCGGCCTCTCCTCGGGACGGCGGAACAGTTGCCGGCTCTGGCTGGCGGCCAGTGCTGCGGCGATGGTCACTGTACCGACACGACCGAGGAACATCGTGGCCGCAAGGACGTACTTGCCGGACTCGGGCAGGTCGGCGGAGACCCCGGAGGACAGGCCGCACGTGGCGAAGGCCGAGATCACCTCGAAGAGCACCCGGTCCAGGGACTCGTGCGTGATCTGCAGCAGCACGACCGTGGCGACGGCGACGATCGTGGCGCCCCACAGCACGACGGCCACGGCGACGCGGAGCACGTCGCTCGGGATCCGTCGGCCGAACGCCTCCATGCTCTGTCGGCCGCGCGCCTCGGCGACCGCCGCGAGGAACAGGACCGCGAGCGTCGTGACCTTGATCCCGCCCGCGGTCGACGCCGAGCCGCCGCCGATGAACATGAGCATGTCCGTGACGAGCAGGCTCGAGCCGTTGAGCTGGTCGAAGTCGACGAGCGAGAAGCCGCCGGAACGGGTCATCGTCGACAGGAAGAGCGCCTGGAACGCGGTGCGGCCGGCGCCCTCCTCGCCGAACGTGGTCGGGTTCGAGGCCTCGAGGGCGATGTAGACGATCGCGCCGCCGACGAGCAGCACGGCGCTGGTGGCCAGGGTGAGCTTGACGTGGATCGGCCACTTCCGGGGCGTGCGGAGCTGTTTCGTGAGTGCGCGGATCACCGGGAAGCCGATCGAGCCGGCGACGACGCCGACCATCAGCAGCGAGAGGAACCAGTAGTCGTGTGCGAACGGGTCGAGGCCGCTGGCGTTCGGCGCGAACCCGGTGTTCGTGAACGCCATGGCCGCGTAGTAGAAGGAGTCGCCGACGGCCGTCCAGAAGGGGATGCCGGCGATGAGCACCGACGGCAGGAGCAGGAGCCCGAGGACGATCTCGATCGACAGGGTGCTCACCGCGACCGTCGCGAGCAGCGTGCCGACCTCACCGAGCCGTACGGCCTGCCCTTCCGGGACGGCGCCGTGGTGCGTGCGCAGGGGGTTCGAGTCGCCGGCCGCCATGAGCTTCGCGCGGAGCCCGAGCTTCCTGGTCACGAAGAGCCCGAGGATCGACGCGAACGTGAGCACCCCGACCGCACCGATCTGCGTCCCGATCACCACGAGCGTCTTGCCGAACACCGACCAGTGCGTGGCCATGTCGACGGTGGACAGCCCGGTGACGCAGACGACGGACGCCGCGGTGAAGAGCGCGTCCGCAAAGTGCGTCGACTGGCGATCGGCGGCGGCGATCGGCGTCATGAACAGGAACGTGAACACGAAGATGAGTGCGACGAACACCATGATCGCGAGGCGCGACGGCGACGAACGGAGCACGGTCCCGATCCGGGAGGCCCGTCGCCGGGCAGGGCTCGCTGAGACGGACGGCGGCTCCGTGCGGTCGAGCATCGTATGCCTCCGGGGACATGGGCGGGACGCATCGCATGGTACATCCGCGCCGGGCCGGTTAGCCTTTCCCCATGGCCGACATCTTCAGCGTGGTCGCGGACCCGACGCGGCGGGAACTCCTCGGGGCGCTCCTCGCGGCCTACGGCGCCGACGCGACCGGCGGGGAGCTCAGCGTCGGCCAGCTCGTCGAGAAGCTCGGGGTCAGCCAGCCCACCGTCTCGAAGCACCTCCGCGTCCTCCGCGACATCGGGCTCGTCACGAGCCGTGAGGAAGGGCAGCACCGCTACTACCGGCTCGACCCGGAACCGCTCCTGCACATCGAGGAGTGGGTCGTGCCGTTCACCGGTGCGGTCGACGCCGACGGCACCCCGGCGACCACGGCGTGGACCCTCGACGGGCAGCCCGTCTCGGTCCGTCGGAACGGCGCGGCCGGCAAGGCCACGGTCGAGGTCGGCACCGAGCTCGGGCGCGTCATGGCCGAGGCGTCGTACCGCGCCACCGCGGCGTTCTCGGGCGCGCAGCAGGGCTGGGAGCGGGTCGTCGAGAGCTCGCGCCGCCGGTTCACGAAGCGCGGCGAGGACGACTGACCTCACCCGTTCCGGGTGGTCGTGCACGGCGTGCTGTGCGGTGTTCCGCACCGCCCGTCCAGCGACCTCGTGGATGCTGGACACGGGGCATCACGCGCCCCTACAGTTACCAGTGACCACTCAGGTCACACATGAACTCCCGCGCTCGGGACCGAGCGCGAGCCCACCCGAAGGCGGACCATGACCGGCAGTTTCGACGACGTGCGCTTCCTCACCGTCGCTGAGGTGGCCGAGATGATGCGCGTGTCGAAGATGACCGTCTACCGCATGGTGCACGCCGGCGAGCTCCCCGCCATCCGGTTCGGCCGGTCGTTCCGGGTGCCGGAGTCCGCGGTCGCAGCGGTCCTGCGCGGCGGGATCGCGGACGTCGGCTGAGCGCGCTGCGTCGCCCGTTCGACATCACAGCGGCCCTCCGGTAGGATCGGGCAGGTTGATTTTCCGCGGCTTCATCGGCCCGGTGTCCGTACATCAGCATCAGTCCGAGCGAGGTCCACATGGGTTCTGTCATCAAGAAGCGTCGCAAGCGCATGGCGAAGAAAAAGCACCGCAAGCTCCTTCGCAAGACGCGTCACCAGCGTCGCAACAAGAAGTAAGTCGCGAGACTTGCCGCAGAAGCCCCGGTTCGCCGGGGCTTTCGTGTTCCCGGGGGACACTGCCGTGGCGACGCCCCGAGCGGCGCTACGCTGATCCCATGCCAGCCGTGACGCTCCTCACCAAGCCCGGATGCCATCTCTGCGACGACGCTCGACCCGTCGTCGAGCGGGTCGTCGCAGCGCATCCGGGGGCGACGTTCACCGAGACGTCGATCCTCGACGACGACGCGCTCCGGCTCGAGTACGCGGAGGACATCCCCGTCGTGCTCATCGACGGTCGCGTGCACAGCAACTGGCGCGTCGACGAGGACCGACTCGTCCGTGCCCTCGAGCAGGCAGGAGCCTCCGCATGATCCAGCACGTCGTCTCGTGGACGCTCCGGGAGGACCTCGACCGGGAGTCCTCCATCGACCGGATCCGGACGCTCCTGCACGGGCTGATCGGTGTCGTGCCGTCGATCCGCACGCTGCAGGTCGTCGAGAACGTCGCCTACCCCGGCAAGAACCAGGACGTCGCCGTCGTCGCGACCTTCGACGACCTCGCCGGGCTCGACGAGTACCAGGTGCACCCGGACCACCAGGCGGCCGCGGCCGAGATCCGTGGACTCGTCACGGGGCGGGCCGCCATCGACTGGCAGAGCTGAGCCGAGCCTCCCGTCCGGCGTGCGTGTGCCGCGCCCCTCGTCTCCGCGTCCGTCGTCCCGGGGTCGAGGGAACAGAAAACGTCGCCTCCCGAAGCTGGGGGCGACGTTTTCTGTTCCCTCGATGCCGCGACGGCGGCGTGAACCTACGGGGTGAGGCGCGTCGGGCCGCGGAACAGGTACGTGACCTCGCGGATGGACGGCTCGCCCAGCATGAGCATCAGGACGCGCGCCAGGCCCATGCCGAACCCACCGTGCGGCGGCACGCCGTAGCGGAAGAAGTCGAGGTACCAGCCGAGCTCGGCGGCGTCGAGCCCCTTCTCCTCCGCCTGTGCCGTGAGGACGTCGACGCGGTGCTCGCGCTGCGCGCCCGTGGAGATCTCGGCGCCGTTGAACAGCAGGTCGTAGCTGTTCGTGAGCGTCGGGTCGTCGGCGTGACGCATGTGGTAGTACGGCCGGATCGAGGCGTCGTAGTCGGTCACGAAGACGAACTCGGAACCGTGGTGCTCCTTGGCCCAAGCGGACACGCGGCGCTCGCCCTCCGGGTCGAGGTCGCCGTCGGCGCGGACGACGTCGTGGCCGCTGTCTGCGACGATCTTGCGGGCCTCGGCGAGGGTGACGCGAGGGAACGGCGTGGTCGGGACCTGCAGCTCGAAGCCGAAGACCTCCTCGATGTCCTTGCCGTACTTCTCCTTGACCGCGGTGATGCCCGCGACGAGGACCTCTTCATGCATCGCCATGACGTCCTCGTGCGACTCGATCCACGAGAACTCGGCGTCGACCGAGGTGAACTCGGTGGCGTGACGGCTGGTGAACGAGGGGTCGGCGCGGAACGCGTCGGCGATCTCGAACACGGCACCGAAGCCGGCGGGCTGGGCCATCTGCTTGAAGTTCTGCGGCGACTGCGCGAGGTACGCCGTCGTCTCGAAGTACTCGAGCTGGAAGAGCTCGGCACGGGACTCCGACGCCGAGGCCATCAGCTTCGGGGTGTGGATCTCGATGTAGTCGCGCTCCACCCAGTACGAGCGGAACGCGTGCTCCATCGTCGTCTGGATGCGGAAGATGAGGTTCTGCTTGCGGTTGCGCAGGTCGAGGAAGCGCCAGTCGAGTCGCTTGTCGAGCGAGGAGTCGTCGGCGATCGGGGTCTCCGGGATCGCCGCGCTGACGAGGGTCAGCTCGCCGACCTTGACCTCGAGGCCGCCGAGCTTGACGCGCTCGTCGTGCTTCAGGGTGCCGGTGACGTGGATGAAGGAGCCGTGCGCCAGACCCGAGATCGACTCGGTCGTCGCGAGTGCCGCCGCCGACGCGTCGTCGCCCTCGGTCGCCTCGCGCGTCGCGGGGTTGACGAGCTGGACGGCGCCGGTCTCGTCGCGCAGCACGACGAACTGCACCTTCTTCTGATCGCGGACGGTCTCGACCCATCCGGCCACGGAGACGGGACCGTCGGGGAGGGCGGCGAGGTCGCTGATGCGGGTGCGTTCGATCACGGTCGTCGAGTCTACCGGCCTGGCAGTTCTGCACAGCCCGGTTGCGTCCGGTGGTCGTCCACAGATGCGGCCTGGAGGCCCGGATCGCCTCCGCCGCGCTCGTAGCGTTCTCGATGTGGCCGGGTCGCGAGCGGGGAGGAGGTCCTCATGACGGAGGGGATCGAAGCACTCGCGGCCTGGCCACCTGCTGCGGTGGCGACGGTGGTCGCGGCCGTCTCGGGTACGCCTTCGCCGCGGCGATGTGCGACATGCAGAAGATTCCACGAGGTGAGGAACGGGGTGCGAAGGTGATGCGGGAACTGCTCAGCAGATCGAGGGAGACGGGATGACGACGATCTTCACACGCGCACGCGCAGGCGTCACGCGCTGGTTGGACCGACATGAACACCCTGCGGTGAGTGACGAGGAACTGGACGCGATGTGGGCTCGCGCGAAGGCCGGCGCGGCGGCATGGCACGCACACATCGAACAGCGGAAGCGCGAGATCGCGGCCGCGCGCGACGCGGCGTCAGGGGAGCGAGGCGCGCAGGGTGCTGAGGGTACCGATGAACTCCTCGGCCATGCCCGCCCGCTGAACGAGCTTCGCGTGCCGGGCCCGCGCGTCCTCCAGGAAGGCATCGAGGCGCGCTGCGCGTGCGGCCGTGTCCTCCGCATCACCGCCGGGGAGCCCGTCGACGATGCTGAGCAGGTCACCCATCTCCTCGAGTGAGAACCCGAGCGGCTTCATCCGACGGATGACGAGCAGGCGTTCCAAGTCGCGCGGGGTGTACACGCGGAACCCACCGGCGGTCCTGCCACTCGGGACGAGCAAGCCGACCTCGTCGTAGTGCCGGATCGTCCGGAGGGACATCCCTGCGCGGTCGGCGAGCTCGCCGATGTGCATCGTGCCGGCATCGTGCGCGTCGTCCTGGTCGCTCATCGGTGACAACCCTACCCTCACGTAACGGTAGAGTCGTCGGCGATGACGACCCTCACCTCAGCGCCGGCGGCCCCGAGCGTCCTGTCCGCACTCCGTTCGCCGAGGCTCCTGACGCGCGAGGTCCTGGCCGGCGTGGTCACCGCGCTGGCCCTCATCCCCGAGGCCATCTCGTTCTCGGTCGTCGCGGGCGTCGACCCGGCGGTCGGGCTCTTCTCGAGCGTGGTCATCGCCGTCGTGATCGCGATCGTCGGTGGCAGGCCCGCGATGGTGTCCGCCGCTGCCGGCTCCGTCGCGCTCGTGATCGCCCCGCTGGTGCGCGAGCACGGGATCGACTACCTCGTGCCGACGATCGTGCTCGGCGGCGTGATCCAGCTCGTCCTCGGGTTCCTCGGCGTCGCGCGGCTGATGCGCTTCATCCCGCGCAGCGTCAACGTCGCGTTCGTGAACGCCCTCGCGATCCTCATCTTCACGGCGCAGCTGCCGAACCTCTTCGGTCACGACGTACCGCTGGTGGTCTGGCCGTTGACGGCGCTGGGCGTCGCGATCATCGTCGCGTTCCCGTTCCTGACGAAGGCGGTCCCGGCGCCGCTCGTCGCCGTGGTCGTCATCACCGCGATCACCATCGTCTTCAGCGTCGCCGTCCCGACGGTCGGCGACGAGGGCGCGCTGCCGACCGCACTGCCGGGCTTCACCGGGATCACGGTGCCGTTCTCGTTCGAGACGCTGACGATCATCGCGCCGTACGCCTTCGGCATGGCGATCGTCGGGCTCATCGAGACGCTGCTCACGGCGCAGCTCGTCGACGCCATCACCGACACCGGCTCGAGCAAGTGGCGCGAGTCCTGGGGGCAGGGCATCGCCAACGTCGTCTCGGCGTTCTTCGGCGGCACGGGTGGCTGCGCGATGATCGGGCAGACGGTCATCAACGTGAAGACGGCCGGCGCCCGGACCAGGATCTCGACGTTCGTCGCGGGGGCGTCCGTCCTCGTGCTCACGATCGTGCTGCACGACGTGGTGGCGGAGATCCCGATGGCGGCGCTGACGGCCGTGATGCTGATGGTCTGCGTGGCCACCTTCGACTGGCACAGCATCCGCCCGAGGACCCTCGGCCGCATGCCCCTCGGCGAGACTGCCGTCATGGTCATCACCGTCATCGTCGTCGTCGTGACGAACAACCTCGCCACCGGTGTGATCGTGGGTGTCGTCGTCGCGGCGCTGGTGTTCGCGCGGCGGGTGGCGCACGTCGTGACCGTCGTGCGGGAGCCCGTCGACGAGCACACCGTCCGCTACCGGGTCCGCGGCGCGCTGTTCTTCGCGTCCTCGAACGACCTCGTCACCCGGTTCTCCTACGCCGAGGACCCCGAACACGTCGTCATCGACATGTCCGAGGGACACGTGTTCGACGCGAGCACGGTCGCGGCGCTCGACGGCGTGGAGCAGCGGTTCGCGGGGCACGGCTCGACCGTCGAGGTCGTCAACCTGAACACCGGGTCGGTCGCGCTGCACGGCAGGCTCTCCGGCCACCTCGACTGAGTGCTCCCGAAGCCGTGGATCGTCTGTGCGGGCGGTGGGAACAGCTGAGCGACCTAGACTGGAACCCATGCCCGCGACCCGAATCCACCTCGTGCGGCACGGCGAGGTACACAACCCGGACCGTGTGCTCTACGGCCGACTCCCGGGCTTCGGACTGAGCGAGCTCGGCACCGCCATGGCCGCAGCGTCCGCCGCCGCGTGGAAGGACTCCGGCGTCGACGTGCGCCGGATCATCGCCTCGCCGCTGCAGCGCACACAGGAGTCCGCCGCGCCGTGGGCCGCGGCGTACGGCCTCGACGTCACGCTCGACGAGCGCCTCATCGAGCCCACCAACCGCTACGAGGGACAGCCTCCCGGGTTCACGAAGCGATCGCTCCGTCGTCCGGCCGAGTGGCCCTGGATCGCGAACCCGCTCCGCCCGAGCTGGGGCGAGGCGTACGAGTCGATCGCGAACCGCATGCTCGCCGCCGTCGCCACGGCCTGGGAGAGCACGGACGAGGGCGACGTGGTCCTCGTCAGTCACCAGCTGCCGATCTGGATGGTGCACCGACGTCTCGCGGGGGAGCCTCTGTGGCACGACCCGCGCAAGCGTCGCTGTGACCTCTCGAGCATCACCACCCTCGAGCGTGTGCCCGCCACGCCGAGCGGTCGGTTCACCGAGGTCGGGTACGCCGACCCGGCCGAGGAACTCCGCGGGACGGCGATCGACGAAGGAGCAGTGTGACCGAGCGCAGCACGAAGGGGCGGCTCCTCGCCGTCGGAGCGACCGTGTTGGTCGCCGCGATCGCCCTCACCGGCTGCTCGTCCGGCAGCAGCGACAAGCTCTCGCAGCAGTACGGCAGCGGGACGACGCAGAACTACATCTCCGGCGACGGCGCGGTGACCGAGGTCGCCCAGGACAAGCGCACGGACGCGGTCGACTTCGACGCGACGACCGCCGACGGCGACGAACTGACGGCGAAGGCGCTCCGGGGCAAGGTCGTCGTCCTGAACTTCTGGTACGCCGGCTGCCCGCCGTGCCGTGCCGAGGCGAAGTACCTCAACGAGGTGCACCAGAAGTACACCGACGACCAGGTCCAGTTCATCGGCGTCAACGTGCGCGACCAGAAGGCCACCGCCGCCGCGTTCGAGCGCACCTTCAAGGTCGACTACCCGACCGTGCTCGACGCCGACAAGGGCGAGATGCAGCTCGCGCTCTCCGGTCAGATCGCCCCGAACGCGGTCCCGGCGACGATCGTCCTCGACAAGCAGGGCCGGGTCGCGGCCCGCGTGCTCGGCGCCGTGGACAGCACGAGCATCCTCGACACCCTGGTGTCGGACGAGCTCACCGGCAAGGCCTCCTGAGCCGTGGGCAGCAACCCCTTCGCCGACGCGATCCTCAGCGGGCAGATGCTCGTCGCCCTCCCGGTGGCGCTGCTCGCGGGGCTGGTCTCGTTCCTGTCGCCGTGCGTGCTGCCGCTCGTCCCCGGGTACCTCGGGTACGTCGGCGGTGTCGCCGAGGGCGGACGGGGACGCGGCCGCGTCGTGCTCGGGGTGCTGCTCTTCGTCCTCGGCTTCACGGCGGTGTTCGTCGCCTACACGACGGTGTTCGGTGCGCTCGGGTTCTGGCTCGTCCGCTGGCGCGACCTCATCACGCAGGTCCTCGGTGTCGTGGTGATCGTGATGGGCCTGGTGTTCGTCGGCCGCTTCACCTTCCTGCAGCGCACCCTGAAGCCGTCGTGGACCCCGGCGACGGGCCTCGTCGGCGCGCCGCTGCTCGGCATCGTGTTCGGCCTCGGCTGGACCCCGTGCCTCGGCCCGACGCTCGCCGCGATCAACCTGCTGAGCGTGCAGTCCGGCAGCGCCTGGCAGGGGATGTGGCTCGGCGTCGCCTACTGCCTCGGCCTCGGCATCCCGTTCCTGCTCGTCGCGCTCGGCGCCGGCTGGGCTTCGGGAGCGATCCGCGTCGTCAAGCGCCACATGCGCATCGTCAACATCATCGGAGGAGCGATCCTGATCGTCATCGGTCTGCTCATGGTCACCGGTATCTGGTCGGCCGTCATGTCGAGCGTGGGGGCGGTGATCCAGAGCTATGTCCCGGCAGTCTGAGTCCGAGAACGACCTCACGGGCACCGACCAGGTGACGAACGAGGGCGCCGACACCGCATCCGACCCGCAGCGGCCGTCCGACCACGTCGACGGCACCGCAGCGGCACCGACCGACGCCGGCGTGAACCAGCCGAAGCTCGGCTTCGTCGGGTACGTGCGCTTCTTCTGGCGCCAGCTGACGAGCATGCGCACCGCGCTGTTCCTGCTGATGATGCTCGCTCTCGCGGCGATCCCGGGATCCCTCGTGCCGCAGCGCACGGCGGACCCGAACGGCGTCGTGCAGTACAAGGCCGACCACGCGACGCTCTACCCGATCCTCGACAAGCTCCAGGTCTTCGACACCTACACCTCGGTGTGGTTCTCCGCGATCTACCTGCTGCTCTTCGTGTCGCTCATCGGCTGCATCGTGCCCCGCACCCGGCACCACTGGCAGGCGCTCCGCACCCGCCCACCGAAGACGCCGGTCCGCCTGACGCGACTCGCGGGGTTCCGCACCGTGGCGGTCGAACCGGACACCATGGCGGACGGCGCGACCGAGACGGACGCGGCCACGGGCCTCCCGTCCGTCGACCGCGCGGTCACGCGCGCCATGGCGCTCCTGAAGCGATCCGGCTACCGCGTCGAGCGGTTCGGCGACTCGGTGAGCGCGGAGCGCGGCTACCTGCGCGAGACGGGCAACCTGGTCTTCCACGCGGCGCTCGTCGGCGTGCTGATCGCCGTCGGCATCGGTGGCGGCTTCGGGTACACGGGCCAGCGGCTCCTCGTGGAGGGCCAGACCTTCTCGAACGTGCTCGGCTCGTACGACTCGTTCAACCCCGGTCGGTGGTTCGACCAGGAGCAGCTCAAGGGCTACAACCTGACCCTCGACAAGTTCGTCACGAAGTACGAGGAGCGGAACCTCAACGCCCTCGGCCAGGCGACGGACTACTCGGCGACGGTGACGAGCAAGGAGAAGGGCGGCGAGTCGAAGACCAGCCGCCTCGGCGTCAACGAGCCGCTCTCCATCGGTGGCACGAACGTCTACCTGCTCGGCAACGGGTACGCGATGAACGTGACCGTCCGGGACGGCGACGGCAACGTGGCGTTCCAGGACGTCGTGCCGTTCCTCCCCGCGGACGCGAACTACACCTCCACCGGCGTCATCAAGGTCCCGGACGCGTCGCCGGACCAGCTCGGCATGGTCGGGTTCTTCTACCCGACGGCGGTGAAGCAGACGACCGGCGCGTACGCCTCGACGTACCCGGACATCGAGAACCCGCTGCTCTCGCTGCAGGTCTACACGGGCGACCTCGGGCTCGACGACGGTGTCCCGCGGAGCGTCTACCAGCTCGACACGAAGGGGCTGACGCAGATCGCCGGCACCAAGGCGGACGCCGCGAGCATCCAGCTGAAGCCCGGCCAGACCAAGAAGCTGCCGGGGAACGCCGGGTCGATCACCTTCGACGGCGTCAAGCGGTACGTGTCGCTCGACGTGCACCACGACCCCTCGCAGCTCTTCGTCGGTGGCTTCGCGGTGCTCGCCGTGCTCGGCCTCCTGACCTCGCTCTTCGTCCCGCGCCGTCGCGTCTGGGTGAAGGTCGTGCCCCGCACGGGCGCGACGAACGGCGAGTACGACCTCGAGTACGCGGGCCTCGCCCGCGGCGAGGACCCCAATCTCGAGCGTGCCGTCGGCGAGATCGCCACGCGGCACACGTCGGACCTCGGAGTTAGGATGCCCCAGTGAACATGACGGAGAACCTCGCGACCTACTCGGTCGTGCTCACGTACTCGGCGATGGCCGTCTACGTGATCGCGTTCATCTCGTTCGCGCTGGACATGGCCAAGCGCGCGGGCGAGGTGTCCGTCGCGACCGACACGCAGTCCGTGACGGCGCAGCAGCAGGGCGCGGCGAAGACGGTCGCCACCGTCCAGGGCGGCACCGTCGTGCTCGAGCGGGTGGAGGCACCGGCGAAGACCGGCTCCGGCCGTCGTGGCACCCGGTTCGAACGGGTCGGCATGGCGATGACGATCCTCGCGCTCATCCTGCACGTCGGCTCGATCGTGCTCCGTGGCATCGCGGCCGACCGTGTGCCGTGGGGCAACATGTTCGAGTTCTCGCTGACCGGCACCGGGCTGATCGTGCTGATCTTCCTGCTGGTGCAGCTCTGGCAGAACCTGAAGTTCCTCGGCGTCTTCATCACCGGCCTCACGCTCATCCTGCTCGGCATCGCGACGGTCAACTACTACGTGCCCGTCGTCCCGCTCCAGCCGGCGCTGCAGTCGTACTGGCTCGTCATCCACGTGTTCGTGGCGATCGCCGGCACCGGCTTCTTCGCGCTCGGCGCCGGGCTCGCGGTGGCGCAGCTCGTGCAGACCTACCGGCTCGGGCACCCGGCCGTGTCCAAGAAGATCCGCTTCATGGAGACGCTGCCGGACGCCGACCGGCTCGAGGTCCTCACCTACCGTGTGCTCCTCGTCGGCTTCGTCCTCTGGACCTTCACGCTCATCGCCGGTGCGATCTGGGCCGAGCGTGCCTGGGGTCGCTACTGGGGCTGGGACACGAAGGAAGTCTGGACGTTCATCATCTGGGTCGTCTACGCCGGGTACATCCACGCCCGTGCGACCCGCGGGTGGCGTGGTGCGCGGTCGTCGTGGCTGGCGCTCATCGGGTTCGCGGCCGTCATGTTCAACTTCTCCGTCGTGAACGTGTTCTTCAAGGGCCTGCACAGCTATTCCGGCCTGTGAGTCCGGTCGCGTCCGCCGCTCGTCGGTGGTTCGCGCCCGCTGGTTGACATCGCGCCCCGTCACGACGGGGCGCGATGTTCACGTGGGGGCGCGACACCGGGTCAGGTCGGTCCGCCACCGGTCGCCCAGCCTGGAGGCTCGGTGCCGGTCCCTTGGTCGGCGCGCGGCTCCTGGCGGCTGAGATCGCACTCCGCGTCGGTTCCGGGAATGGCGTACCGACACGGATTGCGATTTCACGGGCCCGTCCGGCGCGGCGGGCCCGTCCGGGGGGACGCTACGCGCCGGGCGCGGCGGCGAGGAGCGCGTGGACGCGCTCGACACGGGCGCGCCACCACGCTTCCCGATCCGGGGCGGCCCGGAAGCGCTCGAGCAGCGCCGACGACGGCTCCACCCGACGGACCGCGATCCTGCCGTCCTCGGGCAGCAGCGGCGACGCGGTGACGTCTCCCTCGAACATCGCCGCGGTCCCGAGTCCCGCCGCGTACCCGGGGGACATCGCCGCCGCGGCGAGGAACGCCCCCATGCCGAGGCCGACGGACGTGTCGAGCGCGCTGGACACCACGCAGGGGAGCCCGGCCGACGCGATGACCTCCCGGGCGGCGGTGATCCCGCCGAGGGGCTGCGCCTTGACGACGAGCACGTCAGCCGCCCCCGCCCGGGCGACCGCGAGCGGATCCGATGCCTTCCGGACGCTCTCGTCGGCGGCGATCCGCACGCCGAGCCCGTCGATCCGTGCACGCAGCGCCGCGAGCTCGGGCACGGTCCGGCACGGCTGCTCCGCGTACTGCAGGTCGAACGGAGCCAGACGTTCCAGCGCCTCGGCTGCCTGGTCGAGGGTCCACAAGCCGTTCGCGTCGACACGGACGGCCGCGGACGGACCCATCACCCGCCGGACCTCGGCGACCCGGGCGACGTCGTCGTCGATCGAGGTCCCGGGTTCCGCGACCTTGACCTTCGCGGTCGTGCAGCCCGGGTACCGCGCGAGCAGTCCTGCCACGGCACCGGGATCGACGGCGGGGACGGTGGCGTTGACCAGGACGGATGGCATCGCGGGGGTGTGCGGCGTCCAGCCGAAGTCGATCGCACCGCGAAGCCACGCGGCGGCCTCGGCGTCGTCGTACTCGACGAACGGCGAGAACTCCGTCCAGCCCTCCGGCCCGCGGAGCACCATCGCCTCCCGCGTGGTGATGCCGCGGAACCGCACCCGCATCGGGAGGGCGACGACGTGGGCATCGGCGAGGAGGTCGGCGAGATCGGGGAGCACGGATCCATCCTCGCAGCCGGACGGCACGTGTCCAGCGGACCTCACAGTTCCTCGGAGGGGACCGCCAGGGCGGAGCATTAGCATGCATCGGTCGGCCTCGGTCGGCTCCGATCGGCCACGACCAGAGGGAGGCTCCGTGACGTCCAACCCGCACCAGCGGTCGTCACGCAGCACGTCCGGAGGCAGCGACGAGTTCGCGCGTCTCATGCGGAGCAACACCGTCGACGTCCGGGCGAAGACCGCCTCGCGTCGCCGCAAGAACCCCCTCGTCGGCAAGATCGCCTTCGGCCTCGCGATCGTCTCGGCCGCCGTCGACGCCAGCGCCTTCGCGGTGTTCATGGGCGGCGACACGACCTTCGCGTTCGGCATCTGCTTCGTCGTCGTGTTCCTGACGCTCGTCGCCGCCGTGCTCGGGTTCATCGCCGCGGTCGGTGGGTTCGGCCGGTGGTACGGCTCCATCGGCGTCGTGGTGGCGTTCTTCGCGAACCCGGTGATCCTCATCGTCCTCGTCGTCATGGTCGCCCCGGAGCTCCTCACCGACATGGGGGCCTAGGGCTCCGGCGATAGGTTGGGTGCATGCCCGACACCGTGTCCGACCTGTTCGACCCCGACGTCTGGACGACCGCTCCCGCAGCCGCGTCGTTCACCGACATCACCTACCACAAGCACGTGTCGAAGGGCATCGTCCGCATCGCCTTCGACCGCCCCGAGGTCCGCAACGCCTTCCGTCCCCGCACGGTGGACGAGCTCTACCGCGCACTCGACGACGCCCGCCAGGACCCCCGCGTCGGCGTCGTCCTGCTCACCGGCAACGGCCCGAGCCCGAAGGACGGCGGCTGGGCGTTCTGCTCCGGCGGCGACCAGCGCATCCGTGGCCGCAGCGGCTACCAGTACGTCGGTGACGAGGGGGCCCCGCCGGAGGGCGTCGACCCGGCCGCAGCCCAGGCGTCGATGGGTCGGCTGCACATCCTCGAGGTCCAGCGACTCATCCGCATGATGCCGAAGGTCGTCATCGCCGTGGTCCCCGGGTGGGCGGCCGGCGGCGGGCACTCGCTGCACGCCATCTGCGACCTGACGATCGCCAGCGCCGAGCACGGGAAGTTCAAGCAGACCGATGCCGACGTGGGATCGTTCGACGGCGGGTACGGCAGCGCGTACTACGCCAAGCAGATCGGCCAGAAGGTCGCGCGAGAGGTCTTCTTCCTGGCACAGGAGTACTCGGCGCAGCGCGCGTACGAGATGGGCGCCGTGAACGCCGTCGTGCCGCACGAGGACCTCGAACGCGAGGCGATCCGCTGGGGCGAGATCATCCTCGGCAAGTCCCCGACGGCGATCCGGATGCTCAAGTACGCCTTCAACGCGGTCGACGACGGCATGGTCGGCCAGCAGGTCTTCGCCGGCGAAGCCACCCGCCTCGCCTACGGCACCGACGAGGCCGTCGAGGGCCGCGACTCGTTCCTCGAGAAGCGCGCGCCCGAGTGGACGTCCTTCCCCTGGCACTACTGATGCGGCGCGCCTGATGCCCCGCCCCCTGGTCCGGCTCGGCACGTCGGATCCGCTGGCCGTGCTGCGCGGCCTGGAGGCCGCCCTCGCCGGCGGCCCCGCACTGCTCCCGGTCGCCGAGGACGCTCCCGCACTGCCGACCCCGGCTCCGGCTGCCGTCGAGCAGCGGGTCGCCCTGGTCGTCGAGACGAGCGGTTCCACCGGCACCGGCAAGCGGGTGGCGCTGTCGTCCGACGCGCTCCTCGCCGGCGCGGCCGCAGCCGACGCTGCCCTCGGTGGACCGGGCGGGTGGGTGCTCGCGCTGCCCACGCACTACATCGCCGGCCTCAACGTGCTCACCCGGTCGATCGCGGCGGGTACTACCCCGTCGGTCGTCGCTGCAGGGCACTTCGACGCCGGTGCGTTCGCGGACGCGGCCGATCGGCTCGTGACCGGTCCGGCTGCACCACGTCGGTACACGTCGCTCGTCCCGGTGCAGCTCGCCCGCGTGCTGGACGACCCTCGTGCGACGGCAGCGCTGGCCGGCTTCGACGCGGTCCTCGTCGGCGGGCAGTCGACCCCGGCACCGCTGCGTGAGCGTGCGGTGGCGGCCGGTGTGCCCGTCGTCACCACGTACGGCGCGAGCGAGACGAGCGGCGGGTGCGTGTACGACGGACGACCGTTCGGTACCGTCCGCACCTCGCTCGTCGACAGTGAGCTGTGGCTGCACGGTCCGATGCTCGCGGAGGGGTACCTCGGCGACGACGACCGGACCGCGGCGACGTTCGTCGAGCGTGACGGGCTCCGGTGGTACCGCACGGGCGACGCGGCGACGCTCGACGACGGCCGCGTCCGGGTGCTCGGCCGACTCGACGACGTGATCATCTCCGGTGGCGAGAAGGTCCCGCTCGGACTGGTCGAGCGTCACGTCCGGGAACTCCCCGGGCAGGACGCCGCGGTGGTCACCCGTCGGGACTCGGCGGAGTGGGGCGAGGTCCCGGTCGTCGTGACGGCGACACCGCTCGACCTCGACACGGTCCGTGACCACGTCGGCGCCGCACTCGGACGCGCGGCGAGGCCCGCCGAGGTCGTGGTCGTCGACCGCGTGCCGATGCTCGCGTCCGGCAAGCCCGACCGGCGGGCGATCCGAGCACTCGTCGCTGATCGATAGCTCCCGCGAATAGGATTGACGGTCGTGGCACGAGCGAAGAACGAGACGCACAAGCAGGGCAGGTCGGGCAACCCGGCCAAGGCGGCATCCCCGGCACGGACCCGCGGTCGCGCGACCGCACGCGACTGGATCGGCGGGGCACGGCTCCGCACCCTGACGCTCGGTGTCGTCCCGGTCGTGCTCGGCACCACGGTGGGCTTCGTCGACAGCGGCATTGCCGGTGACTTCGGCGCGTTCCTCGCGAAGGACGGCCACCTCACGATCGCGATCCTCGCGCTGCTCGTCGCCCTGTTCCTGCAGATCGGCGTGAACTACAGCAACGACTACTCGGACGGCGTCCGGGGGACCGACGAGTTCCGTGTGGGCCCCGCCCGGCTCACGGGCGCCGGCCTCGCGAAGCCGCGCACGGTGCTGACGGTCGCCCTGACGTTCTTCGGGCTCGCCGCCGTCGCCGGCATCGTCATCGTGGTCCTCACCCAGCTCTGGTGGCTGCTGATCGTCGGCGCCGCAGCGATCGTCGCCGCGTGGTTCTACACCGGCGGCAAGAAGCCCTACGGGTACAACGCGCTCGGCGAGGTCTTCGTCTTCGTGTTCTTCGGTCTCGTCGCCGTGCTCGGGACCGAGTACGTGCTCATCGGCCGGGTCACCGCGAGTGGCTGGGCAGCGGCCGTCGCCGCCGGGTTCTTCGCCTGTGCGGTGCTGATGGTGAACAACATCCGCGACATCGACGAGGACCGGCTCGCCGGCAAGCGGACCCTCGCGGTCACCGTCGGGCTGCCGGTCGCCCGCGTGCTCTACGGCCTGTTCCTGCTGCTGCCGTACGTGCTGCTCGTCTGGTTCGTGCTGCTGTACTTCCGGACCGGCTTCACGTACTTCTCGCTGCTGCTGGTGCTGCCGGCACTCGCGATCGGGGTGTCGTCCCGCAAGCCGCGTGAGCTCATCACCGCGCTGCAGCTGTCGTCGTTCGGGTCGCTGGCCTACGGCGTCGTGCTCGGCGTCATGCTCGCGCTGCAGCCCTAGCCCGAGCCGCGGGCCGGGGCGAACCGGGTCAGTCGGTGGGGTGCTCGCGGCGCTCCGCGTGACGGTCGGCGTCCGACACCGGGGCCTCCGCGTCGGTGTCCGAGGCCGAGACGAAGTCGTCCTCGAAGTCGGAGTCGGCGTCCCGCTCCGGACGGCCGCGTCGGTTCGCCATGCTCGTCGTCACCTGCGAGCGGAGCTTCGGCAGCGCGATGTACGAGACGAGCAGGCCGATGAGCGCCGCGCCGATCGTCGCCCAGTACCACGGGAGACCGATCACGAACAGGACGACCAGCGCCGCCGCGAAGATCCCGAGACGGGCGAGGGTGTACACGAGCCACGCTTTCACCCGGCAAGTCTACGGACCCGTCAACCGTGAGGTCGGTCACAGCCTGTGCACCTACACTCCTGGGCATGGTCCGCTTGTGGCTCGTCGTCGTCGTCGCCGCCGTGGCGTTCACGGTCTTCACGCTCATCGACTGCGCCACGATGCCGAAGCACCGCATCCGATCGCTCGGGCGCGGCCTCTGGATCCTCTTGATCATCATCCTGCCGGTCCTCGGCGGGGTCCTCTGGTTCCTGCTCGGCCGGGCCCCGGCGGCTCCGGAGCGCGTCGCCCGGTACCGTGGTCCCGAAGACGACCCGGACTTCCTCGGTGAGCAGGCTCCCGAGCGGCCCCGCACGGACAAGGACCAGGACGACGCGACCCTCCGCAACCTCGAAGAGCAGTTCCACGACACCGACGACGACGGCCGCACCGATCGCTGACGGCGTTCAGCAGGGCTCCGGCAGCCCGGCGTCCGACTTCGCCCTCGCGCTCCTGCAGGAGTTCGCCCGCGCCGGGGTCACCGACGTCGTCGTGAGCCCCGGATCCCGATCCCAAGCCCTCGCCCTCGCGGCGGTCGCCCTCGAACGTGCCGGCGGCGTCACCGTGCACGTGCGACTCGACGAGCGGACGGCCGGGTTCTTCGCGCTCGGGCTCGCCGTCGAGACCGGTCGTCCCGCGCTCGTGGTCACGACCTCCGGCACCGCCGTCGCGAACCTGCACCCGGCCGTGCTCGAAGCGCACCACTCCGGCGTGCCGATGATCGTCGTGTCCGCCGACCGTCCGGCCGAACTCCGCGGGATCGGCAGCAACCAGACCACCGTCCAGCCCGGCATCTTCGCGCAGGCGGTCTCGTTCGTCCGCGAGGTCGAGGCCCCGACCCAGCACGGCGTCGACGACAGCACCCGCGACACCATCCGGAGCACCGTGCGCGAGACCGTCGCCGCGGCATCGGGACACACCGGGCAGCCGGGGCCCGTGCAGCTGGACGTCGCCTTCCGCGAACCGCTCTCCGCGACGCTCACCGACGTCGAGGGCGTCCCGGAGGACGAGATCGACCTCGCGTTCGCCACCCGCCGCGTCCACACCGGGCTCCCCGTCGCGGAGCTCACCCCGGACGACGAGCCCGCGACTGTCGTGATCGCCGGGCACGACGCCGGCGAGGACGCCGAGCGCGTGGCGTGGGAGCTCGGTGCGCCGTTGCTGGCCGAGGTGTCGAGCGGAGCGCGCTTCGGGCGGAACCTGGCCGTGACCTACCGCGAGCTGCTGCGCGACCCGGACTTCGGCGGCCGGGTCCGCCGTGCCGTCGTGCTCGGCCACCCGACGCTCAGCCGCGAGGTCCCGGCGCTCCTGCAGCGCGACGACGTCGAGGTGGTGACCGTCCGCGGGGCCGGAGCCGACGCGTACGACCCGAGCCGAGCCTCCGACCCGAGCCGAGCCTCCCGGCTGGTCTCCGATGTCACCGTGACGGGCCGGACCCGTCCGGAGCACCGCGCGTGGGTGGGTCGCTGGGTGGCCGCGAGCCGAGCCGCGCTCGGCAACGGCGACGCCGGGCCGGACCTGGACGCGAAGCGGTCGGAAGACCGCGCCGAACGCAACCGGTTCCTCCGCGACGAGGTCGCGCTGCGTCGTCGACCGGTCGACCGGGCGATGCTCGCCGACGCCGTGTGGGGCGTGACGTGGCCGCACGACCGGTTGGTCCTCGGCGCGTCCCAGATCATCCGCGTGGCCGACGGTCGCGTCCTCGGCAAGAAGATCCGCGTGCACGCCAACCGCGGGCTCGCCGGCATCGACGGCACGGTGTCCACCGCGCTCGGGATCGCCGCCGCGCTCGAGCAGACGCAGGCGGCCGGCGGGACGACCCGCGTGCTCCTCGGGGACCTGACGTTCCTGCACGACCTCGGGGCGTTCGTCACCGGGACCGAGGAACGCACCAGCCGCGTGCAGGTCGTCGTCGGCAACGACTCCGGCGGCGCGATCTTCCGCGGGCTGGAGGTCGCCGAGACCACCCCGGCGTCGGACATGCGCCGCATGATGACGACGCCGCAACACGTCGACGTCGAGCGGGTCGTCACGGGGCTCGGGTGGGAGTACCGCCGCGCGGCGACGTGGGGCGACCTCGAGCAGGTGCTCACCGACCCCGCCGAGCGAGTGGTCATCGAGGTGCCCCTGGCCGACTGAGCCCGCGCTGCGCTCCTGAACGCGCTCTCGTTCTCTGGCTCGACTCGCTCCCCATCGGCCCGAGTCGGGGGGTGAGAGAGACGGAGCGGGAACCCGCGCGCTGCCCTACGCCAGCGCGTCGCGGATCGGGCGGAACTTCAGCGCGGTCTCCGCGACCTCGCGCGCCGGATCCGACTCGCCGACGATGCCCGCGCCGGCCCAGGCCCGCACGGCGCCGTCGGGGTCGATCTCGGCGCTCCGGAGCGCCAGCATCCACTCGCCGTCGCCCGACGCGCCGAGCCAGCCGACGGGTCCGGCGTACCGACCCCGGTCGACCCCTTCGAGCTCGGCCACCAGCCGGACGGCCACGTCGGTCGGGGTCCCGGCGACGGCGGCGGTCGGGTGCAGCGCGTCGGCGATGTCGAGCGACGTCGTCCCGACGGGCAGCGTCGCCTGGACGTCGCTGGCGAGGTGCCACAGGTTCGGCAGCTGCAGGCGGAACGGCTCCGGGTCGACCCGCAGGTCCGTGGCGAGCGGGCGGAGCGCGTCGACGAGGCTCCTGATCGCGAACGCGTGCTCGGAGACGTCCTTCGCGCTCGATGCCAGTGCTTCGGCGGCGGCGCGGTCCGACACGGCGTCGGTGCCACGTGCTGCACTGCCGGCGAGCACCCGGGCGGTGAGTCGTGTGCCGTCGGTGCGTGCGAGGGTCTCCGGTGTCGCTCCCACCAGGCCGTCCACGGCGAACGTGACGCACTGCGGGTAGGTGTCGGCGAGGTCGAGGAGGAGCGCACGGCGGTCGGCACCAGGGGGCAGCGAGCCGACGAGGTCCCGGGCGAGGACGACCTTCTGCGCGTCGCCGGCGGTGATCCGTCGGACGGCCTCGGCGACCGACGCGGCGTAGGCGTCCTCGTCGATGCGCCCGGGGGAGAACGTGACGGACAGGTGTGGTCCCACGTGCGGGACGGGCACCGAGGTCCGGGTGAAGGCCAGGGGAGCCGGGTCGGGCGTGGTGTCGATCGCGGTCAGCCATGCCTTGCCGCGCCGGCGTCCGACGACGACCCGCGGCACGATCAGCACGCTGGTCGCGGCCGAGTCGTCGGCGAACGCGAACGCGCCGAACGCGACGAGACCGGACCCTCGGAGCTGCACCGGGTCGTCGACCACCGCGCGCTCGGCGATGGTCTTCCAGGCCTCCGCCGCGTCGCGCATCCTGGCCGGGCCGGTGAACTCGAACCGGAGCGCCTCGCCGATGCCGACGATGCCGTCACCGTTGCGCACGAAGGCGAGCGGGGTGTCGGGGAGCGTGTGGCGGAGCACGGCGCCCGGGTCGTCGAGGATCCGGGTCGAGACCGTGAGCGGCGGGGCCGCCGTGGCGGTTCGGGTCACGGGACGATCGTACGCGCGCCGCCCGGACGCGAGCGCCGCGCCGCGTGCAGCGGGACGCCGCGCCGCGTGTCCCGGGAACGCACGGGACGGACCTCTAGGATTGGTCGGGTGAGTAGAGCGGACATGCACAAGCGGCCGGACGAGGTGGCGGCCATGTTCGACGACGTCGCGGAGAAGTACGACCTCACCAACGACATCCTCTCCGCCGGCAACGCCCCGCTCTGGCGAGTGGCGACCGTGCGCGCCGTCGACCCCCAGCCCGGTGAGCGCGTGCTCGACATCGCCGCCGGGACGGGCACGAGCGCTGCGGCGTTCGCCAAGAAGGGCGCGGACGTCACGGCGCTCGACCTCTCCGCCGGCATGATCACCGTCGGTCGTGAGCGCCACCCCGAGATCACCTTCGTCGAGGGCGACGCGGAGCACCTGCCGTTCGACGACGACACGTTCGACGCCGTCACGATCTCGTTCGGCCTGCGCAACGTGAACGACCCGATGCAGGCGCTCACCGAGATGCTCCGGGTCCTGAAGCCCGGCGGCCGCGTCGTCATCTGCGAGTTCTCCACGCCGCCGCTCGCCGCCCTGCGGTTCGGGTACGGCACCTACCTCAAGCGCGTCCTGCCCGGTATCGCGAAGCTCTCGAGCAGCAATCCGGCGGCCTACAAGTACCTCGCCGAGTCGATCGAGGCGTGGCCGGACCAGCAGGTCCTCAGCCAGTGGCTCCGTGGTGTCGGCTTCACGATGGTGGCCCACCGCAACCTCACGGCCGGTATCGTCGCACTGCACCGCGGTCGCAAGCCCGTCGCGGGGACGGTCCGAGAATCCGTCGCGCGGCGTGCGAAGGCCCGTCGTGAGCACCAGGCGACCGGCGAGCAGCCGAGCGTCGAGCCGACCGACAGCTGACCGGCCCCCACCCCGACGGACTTCCCCGAAACACGGAGCAGCACTTGAACCCGAGCGTCCCGGTCGCACGCCGCGCACCGAGTCTCCGAGCGTCGCTCGGCATCGGCGAGCGGATGTTCGCCAGTCCGGCGGAGCGTCGGTTCATCACCGCGGTCGACGACGGACTCGAACTCGTCGAGCAGGGCCTCGAGGACGCCATGCGCTCCGCCGACACCCTCGCCGACACGACGAGCCGCTACCTGCTCTCGGCCGGGGGCAAGCGGATCCGGCCGACGCTGACGCTGCTCATCGCGCAGCTCGGCAACGGCGTCACCGACCACGTCGTGAAGGCGGCGGTGAGCGTCGAGACGACCCACCTCGCTTCGCTGTACCACGACGACGTCATGGACGAGGCACCCGTGCGCCGCGGGGTCCCGGCCGCCCACGTCACCTACGGCAACAACGTCGCGATCCTCACCGGTGACCTGCTCTTCGCCCGTGCCAGCCTCATCACGGCGGACCTCGGGCCCGAGGGCATCCGGATGCAGGCGGAGACGTTCCAGCGCCTGTGCATGGGGCAGCTCCACGAGACCACCGGCCCCCAGCCGGACGACGACCCGCTCGAGCACTACATCCAGGTCCTCAGCGACAAGACCGGCTCCCTCATCGCGACCGCCGCCCGCGCCGGCGTGCTGTTCTCCGGTGCGGACCGTGCCTACCTCGACGCCGTCGGGACGTTCGGCGAGAAGGTCGGCGTCGCGTTCCAGCTCGTGGACGACGTCATCGACCTCGCCCCGGCGAAGGACAAGACCGGCAAGATCGCCGGCAACGACCTGCGCGCTGGCGTCGAGACGCTGCCCCTGCTGCAGCTCCGCCGCCGTGCCGCCTCCGATCCGGGCGCGGCCGAGCTCGTCGAGCGGATCGAGCGCGACGTCACCGGTGCGCCGGACGACGCGGTCACCACGGACGCGTACCTGTCGGCCGTCGCAGCACTCCGCGATCACGAGGCGACCGCGGCGACCCGTGCGCTCGCCGGCCAGTGGGCGGACGAAGCCGTGGTTGCCCTCGCACCCCTGCCGGACGGCGTCGTGAAGCGCGCCCTCACCCGGTTCGCCGAGTCCGTCGTGGACCGCACGCACTAGCTGCGGCGACCACACGCCACCGGGAGCACCCCACCCGAACGAAACTGGAGACGATCAGTGCCCACCCTCCGCCTCGCCATCGTCGGCGCCGGCCCCGCCGGCATCTACGCCGCGGACATCCTCCTGCGGGAAGCGCACGCGTACGACGTGTCGATCGACCTCTTCGAGCAGCTGCCGGCACCGTACGGTCTGGTCCGCTACGGCGTCGCACCGGACCACCCGCGCATCAAGGGCATCGTGAACGCCCTCCGCGACGTGCTCGACCGCGGCGACATCCGCATCTTCGGCAACGTCCGCTTCGGCGAGGACATCACCCTCGACGACCTCAAGAAGCACTACAACGCGGTCGTGTTCTCGACCGGTGCCATCAAGGACGCCGACCTCGACATCCCCGGTGTCGACCTCGAGGGCTCGTACGGCGCCGCCGACTTCGTCAGCTGGTTCGACGGGCACCCCGACGTGCCGCGCACCTGGCCGCTCACCGCGGAGAGCGTCGCGGTCATCGGCAACGGCAACGTCGCCCTCGACGTGTCGCGCATCCTCGCCAAGCACGCCGACGACCTGCTGCCGACCGAGATCCCGGACAACGTCTACGAGGGACTCAAGGCGTCGCCCGTCACCGACGTGCACGTCTTCGGCCGCCGTGGCCCCGCGCAGGTGAAGTTCACCCCGCTCGAACTCCGCGAGCTCGGCGAGGTCCCCGACGTCGACATGGTCGTGTACGACGAGGACTTCGACCACGACGAGGCATCGCTCACGGCGATCCAGACGAACAAGCAGGTCATGGTCATCAACCGTGTCCTCGAGCAGTGGCGGAAGCGCGAGCCCGGCACCGCCAGTCGTCGGCTCCACCTGCACTTCTACGCGAAGCCGCTCGAGTTCGTCGGCGAGGACGGCAAGCTGACCGCGATCCGGTACGAGCGCACCCGGCCGAACGGGCAGGGCGGCGTCGAGGGCACCGGCGAGATCCGCGAGATCCCGATCCAGGCGGCCTACCGCGCGGTCGGGTACTTCGGGTCCGAGCTCCCCGGTGTGCCGTTCGACGAGCGACACGGCGTCATCCCGAACCACGAGGGCAAGGTCCTCGACGACGACAACCGCCAGATCCCCGGCGTCTACGCGACCGGTTGGATCAAGCGCGGACCCGTCGGGCTCATCGGCCACACGAAGTCGGACGCGATGGAGACCGTGCAGCACATCGTGGGGGACCAGGCGAGCTGGTGGACCCCCGAAGACCCGTCCCCCGAGGCGATCCCGGCGCTGCTGCGCGAGCGCGGCGTGGAGTTCACGGACCTCGAGGGGTGGCACCGGTTGGATGCGCACGAGATCGCGCTCGGCGAGCCGCACGGCCGTGCGCGCGTCAAGGTCGTCCCGCGCGACGAGATGATCGACGCGTCGCTCGGTCGCACGACCGCCGGGCAGACCGCCGACCGGAGCTGATCCGATGACCACCGTGCGCCCCGCCCTCGTCACCGAGGTGCGGGGCGCACGCTTGTACGGGGTGGACGTCGCCCGTGCCGTCGCACTCCTCGGCATGGTGGCCGCGCACGTCGGAGGCGTCGCCGAGCAGCTCGACTGGTCGGACCCCTCCACCTGGTCGGCCGTGGTGAACGGGCGGTCGTCGACGCTGTTCGCGGTGCTCGCCGGCGTCTCGGTGGGCCTGGTGAGCGGCCGGACCGACCCGCCGGGTCAGCCCGAGATCGGGCGGGTGCGCGCACGTCTGGCGATCCGGGCCGTCGTCATCGTCGTCATCGGCCTGCTGTTGATGGCGCTGAACACGCCCGTCTACGTCATCCTGCCGACCTACGGCGTGCTGTTCCTGCTGGTGCTCCCGGCACTGCGCTGGCCCCGGTGGGCGCTCCTCACCGCCGCCGGTGTCTGTGCGCTGCTGTCTGCGCCGATCGCGATCGCGATCGTCCCGGCCTACGCGGACGCGAGCACCTTCACCCTGCAGCTCGGCTTGGTCTACCCGGTGATCACCTTCCTGACGTACGTGCTGGTCGGGCTCGCGGTCGCGCGATCCGGTTTGGGCCCACGCCGCCGGTTCCCGGACGACGCGCCAGCGGCGTCCGGGCCGTGCCGGTGGGGAGAGGCTCGGAGCACGCAGGTCACGCTGCTCGCGTCCGGCGCACTGGTCGCCACCACGGCGTACGTCGTCGGGGCAGTGACGGCGCCGGTTCCGGGGAACGCGGGCGACGCGTTCCCCGGGGTCCCGTTCGTGCCGCAGGGCGCGACCGCGGGGCAGGCCTTCGCGCAGGTGTTCCTGTCCCCACGGGACCACTCGTCGTCGATCGTCGACGTCGTCGGGACCGCCGGCGTCGCCGTTGCGGTCATCGGGCTCTGCACGCTCCTGTTCGACGGACGCGGCGCCGTGGCCCGCCGGATCGCATCCCCGCTCGCCGCGATCGGGTCGATGCCGCTGACGATCTACGCGCTGCACCTCGTCGTCATCGCGGTGCTGCCGCCGCTCCCGCAGGAGCCGGCCACGTGGTGGTGGTTCGCGATCGGTGCCGCCCTGTTCGCCGTGCTGTGGAGCCGGTTCCTGGGGCGTGGGCCGGCCGAGCGTCTGGTCGCACGGATCGCGTCGGTGGTCCCGCGCTGACCGAGCCGGCGCGCCGGACGCGCGCTGAGCCTCCCGGCCGCTACTGCAGGGCTGCCGTGAGCCGCGCGATGTTGTCGAGCACCTGCGATCGACGCGTGCGACCGACCCACGCGTCGAGGTCGAGCGGCATGCTGTCCCTCCGGTAGGCGTCCTGCACGCCGCGGAGCGCGTCGACGAACCGTTGCCCGCGGACCATCACCGAGATCTCGAGGTTCAGGCTGAACGACCGCATGTCCATGTTGCTCGACCCGATCACGGCGACGTCGTCGTCGATCGTGAAGTGCTTCGCGTGCAGGATCGTCGGCGAGCGGTACAGCCAGATCTTCACGCCGGCGCGGAGGAGACCCTCGTAGTAGGAGCGTTGCGCGTGCCAGGTCATCGCGTGGTCGCCGATCTCCCCGACGAACAGCTCGACCTCGACCCCGCGCTGCGCCGTCGTCGTGATGGCGTACAGCATCGAGTCGTCGGGGACGAAGTACGGCGAGGTGATCGACACCTTCTTCTGCGCCGAGTACAGCAGCGCGTTGAAGAGGCGGAGGTTGTTCTCACCGTCGAACCCGGGGCCGGACGGCACGACCTGGCAGTCGAGCGCGTCGCCCCGGTCGGCTCGCTGCACCGGGTCGCTCTCGCGGAGCAGGAGCTCGTCGGTCTCGCTGTACCAGTCGGTCACGAACAGGGCGTTGATGCCGGCGACGACGGGACCCTCGAAACGGGCGAAGAGGTCCTTGTACGCGAGCCCCTTCTCGATGTGCGCCTTGAGGTCGTAGGACTTGTCGATGAGGTTCTGCGACCCCGTGAACGCCACCGAGCCGTCGATGACCATGATCTTCCGGTGGTTCCGCAGGTCAGGGCGCTGGAACTTCCCCTTGAACGGCTGCAGCGGGAGCATCAGGTGCCACTCGATGTCCGCGCGGTCGAGGAAGGCCAGCGTGTCCTTGTACCCGGGGTAGCCGCGGCTCGCCCAGTGGTCCATGAGGAACCGGACCCGCACACCGCGCGCCTGCGCCCGAGCGAGTGCTTCGAAGAACTCCCGCGTCGTGTCGTCGAGCGTGGCGATGTAGAACTCGACGTGCACGAACCGCCGTGCATCGTCGATGGCGCGGGCCATCTCGGCGATCGACTCGTCGTAGTCCGGGTAGAGCTCCGCCGAGTTGCCGCCCACCAGCGGCATCGCGCCGAGCTTGCGGTTCAGCTCCGTGATGCTCTCGAACCACGGCGGCCACGGGTGGTCCCGACGGACGCGTTCGATGCCCTCGGTCTGCTCGAGGATGTACGCGTTGATCTCGGTCTGCTTCTCACGCCTGGCCTTCGGCAGCTTCGTCGACCCGATCACCAGGAAGACGATGAAGCCGATGTAGGGGATCAGGAAGATCGCGAGCAACCACCCCGTCGCCGTCTGCGGCTTCCGGTTGATCGGGACGTAGATGAGCGAGAAGGCACGGATCGCCAGGTCCAGCAGGACCAGGAGAACGGTCAGGGTGACGGAGAGCCAGTGCTCCACGGGGGCGTCGAGTCGTCTTTCGCGGGCGCGCGGGGCGTCAGCGGAAGTTGATGAACTGCAGGGGCACGTCGAACTCTTCACCCTTGAGGAGCTGGATCGTGTTCTGGAGGTCGTCGCGGCTCTTCGAGGAGACCCGGAGCTCGTCGCCCTGGATCTGGCTCTTCACGCTCTTCGCCGCGTTCGCCCGGAGGAACGCGCCGATCTTCTTCGCGACGTCCTGCTCGATGCCGTTCTTGAACTTCACCTCGATGCGGAACTCCTTGCCCGACGGGTACGGCTCACCGGCGTCGAGGCTCTTGAGGCTGATGCCGCGCTTGATCGCCTTGGACTCGAACACGTCGAGGACCGCGGTCGCCCGCTCGGAGGTGTTCGCCTTGATGAGGACGTCCTCACCGCTGAACGCGATCGACGCGCCGACGCCCTTGAAGTCGTAGCGCTGTTCGATCTCCTTGGCGGCCTGGTTGAGGGCGTTGTCCGCCTCCATCTTGTCGACCTTGCTGACCACGTCGAAGGAGCTGTCTGCCATGCCCGACAGCCTAACGGGGAGCGCCGACCTCGGTCCGCGCCACGGTGGTCACGACCATCGTCGGCCATCCGGTATGCTGTTCTGGCGCCTCCGGTTGGTGACTACACGGGCTGGGTGCGCACATGGCGAGTTACCCAAGCGGCCAAAGGGATCTGACTGTAAATCAGCCGGCGTAGCCTTCGGGGGTTCGAATCCCTCACTCGCCACACGACCAGAAGCCCCGTCCACAGGACGGGGCTTTCGTCGTCTCGGCCACCGTGTTGCTGCAAGGATCGATCGCATGAGCGCAGACCCGACCCCGACCGAGCTCGCCGACCTGGCCGAGTCCATCGCGACCGAAGCCGCCGAGCTCGCCGCCCGCCGTCGTGCGGAAGGAGTCGAGGTCGCCGACCGGAAGTCGAGCATCGTCGACGTCGTCACGGCCGCCGATCGAGAGGTCGAGGCACTCGTGCACGACCGCATCCGTGCGGCCCGCCCGGACGACGGGTTCTTCGGCGAGGAGACCGGCGGGGCCGACGGCACCTCGGGCATCACGTGGGTGGTGGATCCGATCGATGGCACCGTCAACTACCTCTACGGCAGCCCGCAGTACGCCGTCAGCATCGGTGTCGTCCGCGGCGACGCGGACCCCGCAGCCTGGGAACCGATCGCCGGTGTGGTCATCGCCCCGGCGACGGGTGACGTGTTCCGCGCGGTCGCCGGCGAACCCGCCACTCGCAACGGCGCCGTGATCACGGTGGGGGAGCCCGCCTCCCTCGGG
The DNA here is from genome assembly GCF_049341845.1 of Curtobacterium guangdongense. Lineage (NCBI taxonomy): Bacteria > Bacillati > Actinomycetota > Actinomycetes > Micrococcales > Microbacteriaceae > Curtobacterium > Curtobacterium guangdongense. The sequence goes on along the minus strand of NZ_JBMPIT010000006.1, from coordinate 189,674 downwards.
GAGACGCTCGTCGCGACGGGCTTCGGGTACACCGCCGACCGCCGTCGGCAGCAGGTCGCGGTGCTCACCGGGCTGCTCGGCGAGGTCCGCGACATCCGTCGTGGCGGGTCCGCCGCACTCGACTGCTGCTCGGTCGCCGCCGGGGTCGTCGACGCGTACTACGAACGCGGGATCAACCCGTGGGACATGGCCGGCGGATCGATCGTGGCCGCCTCCGCCGGGGCGGTCGTCACCTCGTGGGAAGCCGGCGGAACGCGCTCGTTCCTCTTCGCCGCACCCTCGATCGCCGCCGAGCTCGAGACCCTGGTGCGCCGGGTCGAAGCCGAGGTCCTCGCGTCCTGACCCCACCTCTGGGGCCGCTGTGTGGTCATGACCACGACTGGCGGCACGCTACGACCCCTGGTACCGTCGCTGCAGTCCCGTTATCTGCTCGTTATCAACGAGCGCCGACAGCCCTGATCAGGATCCCCACCGAAACGCATGCTCGAAGCCACGCTGCAGCCCGGCGTCTCCGGACGAACCACCCCCGACGGAAGGACCCCCGACGGCGCCGTGCCCGCGGTCCACATGACCCGTCGGGCCCGCATCGAAGCGGAGCGCGCAGCAGCGAAGCACGGCGTTCAGCACGCGGACGGCACCGCATCGGCCGCGCCGGTCGACGCTGCGCCGGTCGACGCTGCTCCGGTGTCCCCGTCCGACCAGGCCGTGCCCGTCACGCCGCCGGCGCCGTCCTCGCCCGTCCTACCGGCATCCGTGATCGAGCCGGCGACCCCGCCCGCGCCGTCGTCGCCCGTCGTCGCACCCGCAGCGAGCCGCCGGGTGAGCGCGCAGGTGCCTGCCGCGCGTCGCCGGACCACCGCCCCCGCTCCCCGCGTCGACCGGGCCACGCGCCACCTCGGTGCCGGACGCCCGTCCGCGGCCGCTGCGCCGGAGCCGACGAAGCGCACGGGCGCGTCGTTCCGCAAGAACGCCTCGCGCGCGACCGCCGTCGGCGCGCTGCTGTTCGTCGCCGGGCTGGTCGTGTCGACCTCGCTGCCCGCGCAGGCCCTCTACACGCCGGAGCCCGGCTCGACGACCGTGCAGGCCGCTGTCGACGGCGACACGCAGTCGCTCCGCGTCGGGGACGCGACCGAGGGCTCGACGAACCGCGATGCCTACACGGTCTCCGACGCCACGCAGTACAAGAACGTCGACTCGTCGAGCTTCACGAACGACCCGGACGGCACCATCCAGTGGCCGTTCCTGACCGGTGTGCCGATCACCTCGGGGTTCGGCGGCCGCCAGGTCGAGGGCTGCTCGTTCTGCTCCACGAACCACCAGGGCGTCGACTTCGCCCCCGGTGCTGGAACGCCCATCCGTGTCATCGCCGCCGGAACCGTCATCAAGGTGCAGCCGAACGACGGCGGCTTCGGCAACGACGTGTGGGTCGAGCACGACGTCGACGGCAAGCAGTTCACGAGTGTCTACGGTCACATGATGGACAACTCGTTCAAGGTCGTGAAGGGGCAGCAGGTCGCGGTCGGGGACGAGCTCGGGCTCGTGGGCTCGACGGGCAACTCGACCGGCCCGCACCTGCACCTCGAGGTGCACGTCGACGGCGTCCCGGTGGACCCGCTGGCGTGGCTCCAGGCCAACGCGAACTAGCTCCAGGAGGCGGCGCGCCCGGGCGTCACGGCCGGTTCCAGACCACCGTCCGGGTTCTGCTATCCTCGTGTGGTGCCGCTCGCGGTACACGCCCCGATAGCTCAGTGGTAGAGCACTTCCATGGTAAGGAAGGGGTCGTCAGTTCAATCCTGACTCGGGGCTCCGACCCGGCGAGAAACCAGCGCCGGATCTGTGGCGGGGTAGCTCAGTTGGTTAGAGCACACGACTCATAATCGTGGGGTCGCGGGTTCAAGTCCCGCCCTCGCTACCGCAAGCCCGGCGTCCGCGCCGGGCTTTCGTCGTTTCCGGGCCCGGTGTCGCGCACGGTCTCGCCACGTGCGCTTCGTCTGGCGAGGACGGCGCCGATCGTTTTTGCACAACCGAATGCCGTCCGAACCGCGGCGATGTGCGGCGCACTTCGCTTTCGCTTGTGCGAACGACCCGGGCCGCTCGCCGGAAGCGACGGAGGGACGGCCGGCGCCGCGCCGCGGAGCTACCGGCCCGCGCGATCGGGGTCGGCGACGAGCAGCCCGGCGGACCGGAGCGTCCGCTCGAGGATCCGGACGACGTCGTGCCAGCGCTCCCGGCGTCGAGCGGCTCCGATCGACCCACCAGCGACGGCCGGCCCGTGTCCGGCGTGCCGGAGCGTCAGCAGCGACCTGCCGCCCGCCGTGGACACGATGACCTCGTACCGGCGGTACTGCTTCGCCGGGTGCACCAGTGCCCCGAGCAGCACCGTCAAGAGCCGACTGCCGGACGTCGCGGTGATCGACCCGGGTGCGGCGACGACGTCGTGGCCTTCGGACCGCAGCGCCGCGGCCGCGAGCTCCATCGCCGTGCGACGATCGCCGGTGTGCACGGCGAACTCGATCGTCGATTCCACGTGCATCCCCCTCGAACGGACCGACGCCCCCCGGCGCCGCGGGGACAAGCATAGCCGATGCATACTCATGAATCGCAAGCCCCGAGTGGCCTCGGTAGACTCCCCGTCGTGTCAGTGAACCCCGAGCTCGTCGGCAGGACGTTCCCGCCGGCCCCGAAGTACCTGGTCGGTCGAGAGAAGGTGCGCGAGTTCGCCCGCGCCACGTTCGCGACGAACCCGATCCACCACGACCCCGACGCCGCACGCGCAGCCGGCTACGACGACGTCGTCGCCCCGGCGACCTTCGCGGTCGTCGTGCAGGAGGCCACACTTGCCCAGCTCCTCGCCGAGCCTGACGCCGGCATCGACTTCTCGCGCGTGGTGCACGGCGAGCAGAAGTTCACCTACGACCGACCGATCGTCGCCGGGGACGAACTCACCGCGACGCTGACGGTCACGAGCGTGAAGACGCTCGGCGGCAACGCGATGGTCACCGCCGAGAGCACGATGGACGACGCCGCGGGGGAACACGTCGTCACGGCGACCTCCACCCTCGTGGTCCGGGGAGACGACGCATGACCGACGCAGCAACCGAGACCGCCGTGGGGACCGTCGTCGCCGAACGACAGGTGCACGTCACGCGCGACTCCCTCGTCCGGTACGCCGGCGCCTCCGGTGACTTCAACCCGATCCACTACCGCGACGACGTCGCCGCGTCCGTCGGGCTCCCCGGTGTCCTGGCGCACGGCATGCTCACGATGGGCATCGCGGTCCAGCCCGTCTCCGAGTGGCTCGGCGACCGCGGCTGGGTGTTGTCGTACGGGGTGCGCTTCACCCGGCCCGTCGTGGTCGACCCGGAGACCGGCGCGGACATCGGCATCGTCGCCAAGGTCGGCACGGTCGACGACGACGGCCGTCCGCAGCGCATCGACCTCACCGTGACCGCTGCCGAGCAGACCGTGCTCGGCAAGGCGCAGGTCACGGTGGCGTTCCGCTGACCGTGTCGCAGCAGGCGTTCGCGGAGCTGACCACCCTCCGCGTCGGCGGTCCGGCCGGGCGGCTCCTGGTCGCGGAGACGACCGACGAGCTGGTCGCGCACACCCGGGACGCCTGGGCGGACGACGAGTGGCTCGTGGTCGGCGGGGGCAGCAACCTGCTCGTCGCCGACGCCGGGTTCGACGGCACCGTCGTGCTCGTCCGCACGCGCGGCGTCGAGCACGAGTCCACGGCGGACGGCGTCACCGTCCGCGTCGCGGCCGGAGAGCCGTGGGACGCGTTCGTCGCGTCGACCGTCGACAACGGCTGGACCGGACTGGAGGCCCTGAGCGGCATCCCGGGCACCGTCGGTGCGTCCCCCGTACAGAACATCGGGGCGTACGGCGTCGAGCTCTCCGACGTGCTCACCCGCGTCGAGTTCCTCGATGCGGCAACGGGGGAGCGCACGTGGGTGCCGGCCGCCGAGCTGGCGCTCGGGTACCGCACCTCCACCCTGAAGCACGGGCGTCGCGGCGTCGTCCTCACCGTGGAGTTCGCGCTCGGCACCGACACCGAGGGCGGCGTACCGGTCCGCTACGCACAGCTCGCCGGATCGCTCGGGGTGGCCCTCGGCGACCGCGTCGACCCCGCCGTGGTGCGCTCGACCGTCCTCGGCCTGCGGGCCTCGAAGGGCATGGTCCTGGACGCCGAGGACCCGGACACCTGGAGCGCCGGGTCGTTCTTCACGAACCCGATCGTGTCGGCCGGGTTCGCGGAGTCGTTGCCGACGGACGCACCGCGCTGGCCCGCCGGCGAGGACGTCAAGCTCAGCGCCGCCTGGCTCATCGAGCACGCCGGGGTGCACCGCGGGTACGCGCTCGCCGGGTCGCACGCGGCGATCTCGTCGAAGCACACCCTCGCGCTGACGAATCGCGGCGACGCGACGGCCGCGCAGGTGGCGGAGCTCGCGCGCTACGTCCAGCTGACGGTGCTCAACCGGTTCGGTGTGTCGCTCGTGCCGGAACCCGTGGTGGTCGGCGACCTGCTCGCCTGACGCACCACGAGCCTCCCGGCTCTGCCTGTGCCGATCTGCCCCGCCAAAGCGACAGTGTCCGCCCGGAATCCGGGCGGACACTGTCGCTTTCGCGGGAGGACGGTCAGCTGAACAGCTTGGCCAGCCGCGCGACGCCCTCGGCGATGTCGTCGTCACCGAGCGCGTACGACAGGCGGAGGTAGCCGGAGGGGCCGAAGGCCTCGCCGGGGACGACCGCGACCTCGGCGTGCTCGAGGATCAGGTCGGCGAGCTCGAGCGACGTCGTCGGGGTGCTGCCGGCCCACTCGCGACCGAGGAGCGCCGTGACGTCGGGGTAGACGTAGAAGGCGCCCTTCGGGGTCGGCGTGACGAACCCGGGGATCGCGTTGAGCCCGGCGACGATGGCCTTGCGGCGGCGGTCGAACGCCTCACGCATCTCGGCGACGGGCTCCTGCGGGCCGTTCAGGGCGGCGATCGCTGCGCGCTGGGACACGTTCGACACATTGGACGACAGGTGCGACTGCAGGTTCGACGCGGCCTTCACGGCGTCCGCCGGGCCGATGAACCACCCGACGCGCCAGCCGGTCATCGCGTAGGTCTTCGCGACGCCGTTCACCAGGATCGTGGTGTCGGCGAGGGCGGGGACCTGCTGCAGGATCCCGGCGAACTCGGTGCCGTCGTAGACGAGGTCCTGGTAGATCTCGTCGCTGATCACCCAGATGCCGTGCTCGAGCGCCCACTCGCCGATCGCCCGGGTCTGCTCCGCGGAGTACACCGAGCCGGTCGGGTTCGAGGGGGAGCAGAACAGCAGCGCCTTCGTCTTCGGGGTGCGCGCTGCCTCGAGCTGCTCGACCGTGACGAGGTAGTCCTGGTCGCTGCCGGCGAAGACCTCGACGGGCTCACCGCCGGCGAGACGGATCGCCTCGGGGTAGGTGGTCCAGTACGGGGCGGGGAGCAGGACCTCGTCGCCGTCGTCGACGATCGTGGCGAACGCCTCGTAGACCGCCTGCTTGCCACCGTTCGTGACGATGACCTGCGAGGGGTCGACGGTCGCACCGGAGACGCGGGCGGTCTTCTCGGCGATCGCCTGCTTGAGCTCCGGGAGGCCCGTCGCGGGCGTGTACCGGTGGTTCTTCGGGTCCTGCGCCGCGGCGACGGCTGCGTCGACGACGTGCGCCGGCGTGGCGAAGTCGGGCTCGCCGGCCGCGAAGGAGATCACCGGGCGACCGGCGGCCTTCAGCGCCTTGGCCTTGGCATCGACCTTCAGCGTGGCGGACTCGGCGATCGCGGCGATGCGGGACGCGATGCGCGGGCGCTGGTTGGCGGTGGACTCGGGGCCGTTGGCTGCGGTGCTCACCCGCCCAGCCTATCGGCGCGGCACGCCGGAGCGGCCCTCAAGTGGACACCGTGTGACGCACTCCCGTACACTCGTCTGCGGTGGTCACCGCCTGCCTGATGGCGGACGTGTTCACCCAGGAGCCGGATCGGCCTCTGAAGGGCGGTGGCTCAATTGGTAGAGCAGCGGTCTCCAAAACCGCAGGTTGCAGGTTCGAGTCCTGTCCGCCCTGCAACTCTGGAAGGGTAGAAGTTGGCGAGCAAAGACGTGGAAGCGACGGCGGACGACGTCGTCGCCAAGGCGAAGCAGGACCGGGCCGGGCGCCGCGGGCCGTTCGCTGCGATCGCCCTGTTCATCCGCCAGGTCATCGGCGAACTCCGCAAGGTCGTCACGCCGACCCGCAAGGAGCTCTTCAGCTACACCGGTGTCGTCCTGGTCTTCGTCGTCGTGATGATGATCCTCGTGTCGGTCCTCGACTTCGTGTTCGGACTCGGTGTCGGCTACGTCTTCGGCAACGGTCCGACTGCCTGATCAGGCCGTCCACGTAGGCTCGTCCACACGAGCCGACTCCCGGGTCACCCGGTTCCCCGCCCGCGCAGATCATGCAGATCCCGCGGGCGGAGCCGAAACCAGGCACACCCAGAGACCGAACGCCAACCCGATCCGCACCACCGAACGGAAAGAACCGACAGTGTCTGACAACTCCCGCGACGACATCGACCTCGCGACCGCTGCAGAGCAGTCCTCCGAGGTGGAGGAGAACCAGGAAGGCGACGTCGAGACCGGCGAGGAGCGCTCGGCGGAGTCCGCCGAGGAGCGCGCGATCTCGGTCGAGGACGAGGACGACGAGTCCCTCGGCATCGACGAGAGCCTGACCGCGCTCGCGGAGTCGCAGGACCCCGAGGCCGACGCGATCGTCGACGACGCGCTCGAGATTGACACCGCCGACGAGGCAGAAGCCGCTGTCGAGGCCGTCGAAGACGAGGAAGAGTCCGAGATCGAGGACGAGTCCGCTGCCGAGGCGAACGCCACGATCGCCGCGGACGAAGCCGCCGACGCGCTCGAGGACGAGGAGCCCGCCGAGGTCGACCCGTACGAGGCCTTCAAGGCCGAGCTGCGGATGAAGCCGGGCAAGTGGTACGTCATCCACTCCTACGCGGGCTTCGAGCGCCGCGTGAAGTCGAACATCGAGAACCGCATGGTCTCGATGTCGATGGAGGACTACATCTACCAGGTCGAGGTCCCGATGGAGGACGTCGTCGAGATCAAGAACGGTCAGCGCAAGCTCGTCACGCGCGTCCGGATCCCGGGCTACGTGCTCGTGCGTCTCGACCTCAACGAGGACTCGTGGTCCGTCGTCCGGCACACCCCGGGTGTCACCGGCTTCGTCGGCAACGCGCACAACCCCACGCCGCTCCGCTTCGACGAGGCGTTCGGCATGCTGAAGTCCCTGGTCCAGGTCGCCGAGCCGGCACCGACCAAGGGTGGCAAGGGCAGCGGCCAGACGCAGGCCTCCCCGGCCGCAGAGGTCGACTTCGAGGTCGGCGAGACGATCACGATCAAGGAAGGTTCGTTCGCGGGCCTGCCCGGATCGATCTCCGAGATCAAGCCGGAGAGCGGCAAGCTCACCGTCCTCGTCTCGCTGTTCGAGCGCGAGACCCCGGTCGAGCTCAGCTTCGACCAGGTCACCAAGCTCTAGTCGAGTACACTTATCGAGTTTGGGCCCGAACGCCTCGTGCGTCGGGCTCGTGACCGCGAGCCGGAACCGCCGGCCACGCGGGAGAGTGCACGGATCCCCGTGCGTTCGATTCCAGGAGGAAGCACAACATGGCACCGAAGAAGAAGGTCACGGGCCTGATCAAGCTGCAGATCAACGCGGGGGCCGCCAACCCGGCCCCGCCGATCGGTCCGGCGCTCGGTCAGCACGGCGTGAACATCATGGAGTTCTGCAAGGCGTACAACGCCGCGACCGAGTCGCAGCGTGGCAACGTCGTGCCGGTCGAGATCACCGTCTACGAGGACCGTTCGTTCACGTTCATCCTCAAGACCCCGCCGGCCGCCGAGCTCATCAAGAAGGCTGCGGGTGTGCAGAAGGGGTCCGCGACCCCGCACACGGTCAAGGTCGCGAAGATCTCGATGGACCAGGTCCGTCAGATCGCCGAGACCAAGCAGGCCGACCTGAACGCCAACGACATCGACCAGGCCGCGAAGATCATCGCCGGCACTGCTCGTTCGATGGGCATCACGGTCGAGGCGTAGCCCGACCCGCTTCAGGTACACACCCCAAACCTTTCCGTGGGAGAGCCTCGCCGGCTCGCCAACCACGTATCTCGCAAGGAGACCACCATGGCGAAGAAGTCCAAGGCCTACCAGGCCGCGGCCGCGAAGATCGAGGCCGACAAGTTCTACACCCCGACCGAGGCCGTCGCACTGGCCAAGGAGACCGGCTCTGCGAAGACCGACTCCACGGTCGAGGTCGCGCTGAAGCTCGGCGTCGACCCCCGCAAGGCGGACCAGATGGTCCGTGGCACCGTCATCCTGCCGCACGGCACCGGCAAGACCTCCCGCGTCATCGTCTTCGCGACGGGTGCCGCTGCTGAGGCCGCCATCGCCGCAGGCGCCGACGAGGTCGGTGGCGACGAGCTCATCGCGAAGGTCGCCGAGGGCTACACCGCCTTCGACTCGGCCGTCTCGACCCCGGAGCTCATGGGCAAGGTCGGTCGTCTCGGCAAGGTGCTCGGCCCGCGTGGCCTCATGCCCAACCCGAAGACCGGCACCGTGACCCCGAACGTCGCGCAGGCCGTCAACGACATCAAGGGCGGCAAGATCGAGTTCCGCGTCGACAAGCACGCCAACGTGCACTTCGTCGTCGGCAAGGCCTCGTTCACCGCCGAGCAGCTCGACGAGAACATCTCGACCGCGCTCGAGGAGATCAACCGCCTCAAGCCGAGCGCCTCGAAGGGTCGCTACGTCATGAAGGGCGCCGTCTCGACGACCTTCGGCCCGGGCATCCCGCTCGACGTCAACAGCATCTGAGTCCATTGACTCGACGAAGGCCCCGCACCGGATCGGTGCGGGGCCTTCTGCGTGCCAGCCGCTAGCGTGGTCGGGTGCGCACGTTCGTGAACTCCCTGCGGCTCATCGCCGTGATCGCGGTCGCCGCCGCGGTCGTCGCCCAGTTGCTCAGGAGCCTGCAGAGCCCCACGTTCCTGTTCTGGAACTTCTTCGGCTACTTCACGATCCAGTCGAACCTGATCATCGCGGTCGCACTGGCGGTCACGCTGGTCACCGCCGCCCGGAGACAGCGCGGCGACGTCCGGCTCTCGGTGTTCCGTGGGGCCGCGACGGTGTACATCGCGACCACCGGCATCGTCTACAACACGTTGCTCGTCAACGCGGCGCTCGACAACTCGTTCACGGTGCCGTGGTCGAACGACGTCCTGCACAAGATCATCCCCGTGTACGCGGTCCTCGACTGGCTGTTCTTCTCGGACCGCGCGCGGCTCGTCATGCGCCACGTGTGGTGGTTCCTGCTGTACCCGGCGGTGTGGCTCGTGGTGATCCTGATCCGCGGGGCGACGGACGGTTGGGTGCCGTACCCGTTCCTCGACCCGGCACAGGGCTACGGCGTCGTGGCGCTGTACTGCCTCGGCGTGGCGGTGTTCATCGCGCTGATGGGCGTCCTGGTCGTCGGGATGAGCCGGCTCCGACTGGTGAGGGTCTAGCGGGCGTTCAGCGCGAGGAACGCAGGCGGTCGAGCACCATGTCCGCCAACTGCACGAGCTCGCGGATCTGGTCGTCGTCGCGGTCGATCCACCGGCACTCGGGCTCGTCCGCGATCGGCACGAACCCGTCGTGCTCCTCCCACACGAACAACGTGCGCTCGGCACCGAGCACGTACTGCTGCCACCAGACCTGCCGGAGGTAGTGGCGCGGGACACGCTTCCAGCCCGACGAGGTGGTCTTGATCTCGGCGAGCAGGAGTCGGCCGTCCCGGTCCTGTCCGACGCCGTCCGGGGTGGCGAGGTGGGCACGGTTCGCGCTCGCATGGAACAGGTGCGCGGAGGGCTGAATGCCGTGCGTGGCGGCGACCCACGCGGCGATCACGGGCTCCCGTTCCTTGCCGTGCTCGGTGTAGGCGTTGCCGGAGAACCGGGAGCCGTACCGCTTGTCCGCGATGACGGCCTCGACCGCGCGGAGCGAGGCGAGTCGCGCGACGTCCGTCGCGGTGATGCCCGCGGCGCGGGCGCGGAGCCACGCGACGCGGTCCGAGGAGTGCGCGACGATCCGCTCGGTGTGGCCCCGGAGGCTCGTGAACGCGTCGTGCGCGCCGGTGACGGGCGCGCCGGGGCCGGGTTCGGCCTCCAGGCTGTCCCACAGGGTGGGCTGCACGATCGTCACCCGACGATTCTCTCCCCGAGCACCGACGGACGGAAACCGGCGCACCGCGCCGACCGGAACGCGCGGTCAGGAGACCAGCTCGCGCCCCTCCGCGTACGCGACCAACTCGTCGACGCCGGCGGGGGAGAGGGCGTAGCCGATGGCGAGCGCTGCTGCTCCCTTGAGCGCCGCGATGCCCCCGGCGCGGGAGGGCGCGATGACGAGGTGTTCGGTGGCGAGCGGCATCGAGCGGGAGTACACGACCTCCCGCACGCCGGCGAGGAGGTGCTCACCCGCCTGCGTGATCGACCCGCCGAGCACGATGACCGACGGGTTCATCAGGGAGACGCACGTCGCGAGGACCTCACCGATGTCCCGGCCCGCCTGCCGGACCGCCCCGATGGCGTCGAGGTCCGATCGGGTCACGAGGTCGATCACGTCGGCGCTGGTGTGCACGTCGTGGCCCTTCGCCCGGAGCGACCGGGCGATCGCGGGGCCGGAGGCGACGGCCTCGAGACACCCCGTGTTCCCGCAGTGGCACGGCATGTCGCCCGCACGGGACACGCGCACGTGCCCGATGTCACCGGCGGTGCCCTGTGCGCCCCGTTGCAGTCGTCCCTCGGACACGATGCCCGAGCCGATGCCGGTGGCGACCTTGACGAACAGCAGGTGGTCGACGTTCGGCCACCCGTGCTCCCGCTCGCCGAGCGCCGCGATGTTCACGTCGTTGTCGAGCAAGACGTGCGCGGAGACGTGCTGCCGGAGCCAGCCGGGGACGTCGAAGCCGTCCCAGCCGGGCATGATCGGGGGGTTCGCCGGACGCCCGGTGGAGAACTCGACGGGCCCGGGGACGCCGATGCCGATGGCGATGACGTCGTCGCGGGAACGGCCGACCTCGGACAGGAGCTCGTCGATCGCCTGGACGAGCCAGGTCAGCGTCGGGACGGGTCCTGCGGCGATGTCGATGCGGGCCTCGCGGGTGGCGAGGGGCGCGGCGACGAGGTCGGTGACCGCGACACGGCCGTGCGACGCCCCGAGGTCCGCGGCGATCACGAGGCGTGAGGTGGAGCGGAGCGCGATCTGCGCCGGCGGGCGGCCGCCGGTGGACGCCGCGGTCTCCACGGGCCCGATGAGCCCGATGTCCGCGAGCGCGTCCAGGCGCACGCCGATGGTGGAGCGTGCTGCTCCCGTCAGTGCGGCGAGCTCTGCCCGGGTCCGCGGCACACCGTCGCGGAGGATCTGGAAGAGCTCGCTCGTCCCGACCGGAGGCGACGCTGCCGTCCGTGTCAAGTCGACCATGGGGGGAGTGAACCACACATCGAACAGGGCACGCAACGAAGTCCGCCGAAGATTTGCGGACTTCTGCTTGACCGCCGACAGAAGTGCTCGTAGTGTGACGCTCGGTCAGTGACGACCACCGTCTCGATGAGGAGAACACTGGTGACACAACCGCTTTCGGTCCAGCTCTACACGGTCCGCGACGCACTCGGAGCCGATCTTCCCGGCACCCTGCAGCGCATCGCCGGCATCGGCTTCACGAAGGTCGAGCTCTTCGGCTACGTGGACCGCGCCGACGAGTACGCGGCCGCGCTCAAGGAGGCAGGACTCGAGGCCCCCAGCGGCCACGCACGTCTGCTGGACGCGGGCGAGCAGGACCTCGAGCGCATCTTCCACGCCACGGCGACGATCGGCACCGAGACGCTGATCGACCCGCACATCGACGAGGCCCGCTGGACCACCCGCGAGGACGTCGAGGCCATCGCCCGCGAACTCAGCGCCCTCGCACCGCGCGCAGCGGACCACGGCCTGACCCTCGGGTACCACAACCACGCGTTCGAGTTCTCAAACCGCATCGACGGCGTCAGCGCCTACGAGGTCTTCGCCGGAGCCCTCTCCGAGGACGTCGTGCTCGAGCTCGACACCTACTGGGCGAAGGTCGGCGGTGACGACCCGGTGGCCGTCATCGAGAAGCTCGGCGACAAGGTGCAGTTCCTGCACGTCAAGGACGGCGACGGATCGCACGACGACAAGCAGCAGGTCGCGGTCGGCAACGGCATCATGCCCATCCGTGAGATCGTCGCGGCTGCACCGAACGCCCTGCACGTCATCGAGCTCGACGACCACGACGGCGACGTCTTCCAGGCCGTCGCCGACTCGTACACGTTCCTGCAGGGAGTGGACGCATGACCGACACCGCAACGGGTGCCGAGGCCCAGACCACCACGAAGACCGGCCCGGTCGGCGTCGGCGTCATCGGCGCCGGGGTCATCTCGGACCAGTACCTCTCGAACCTCACCGTCTTCCCCGACGTGAAGGTCCACTTCATCGCCGACATCGACCTGCCCCGCGCGGCTGCGCAGGCGGAGAAGTGGGGCGTCGCGGGCTCCGGCACCGTCGAGGAGCTCCTGGCGAACGACGACATCGAGATCGTCGTCAACCTGACCATCCCTGCCGCCCACGTCGAGGTCGCACTGCAGGTCCTCGCCGCCGGCAAGCACGTGTGGGGCGAGAAGCCCTACGCGCTCGACCGCTCGAGTGCCGCACAGCTGCGCGACGCCGCGGTGGCTGCCGGCAAGACGGTCAGCGTCGCGCCGGACACGTTCCTCGGCGCCGGCCTGCAGACCGCGCTCCGCACCATCCGCGACGGCCGGATCGGGACCCCGCTGAACGGCCTGACGCTCTTCCAGAGCCCCGGCCCGGAGTCGTGGCACCCGAGCCCCGAGTTCCTCTTCGCCTACGGCGCCGGTCCGCTGTTCGACATCGGCCCGTACTACATCACCACCCTCGTACAGGCGTTCGGCCCGGTCGCGAAGGTGACGGCGACGTCGTCGAAGTCCCGCGCGACGCGCACGATCGGCTCCGGTCCGAAGGCCGGCACCGAGTTCCCGGTCGAGGTGCCGACGAACCACTCGGCGCTCATCGAGTTCGAGAACGGCGGGAGCGCGCAGAGCGTGTTCTCGTTCGAGTCGGACCGCGGCCGCACCGGTTTCGTCGAGATCGCGGGGGAGACCGGGACCGTCGTGTTCCCGGACCCGAACAACTTCGACGGCGACACCGAGCTGTACGCGCTCGGTTCCGAGGAGCCGGAGACCATCCCGGCCGTCGGCTCCACCTACTCGCGCGGCACCGGCGTGGTCGACCTGGCCCGCTCCCTCCGCGCAGGCGAGGAGAACCGGGTCCCCGGCGCCCTCGCGTTCCACGTCCTCGACGTGATGGTCTCCATCGCCGAGAGTGCCGAACGTGGTGCGGCAGTGCTCGTCGAGAGCACCGTCGCACCCTCCCCGACCCTCCCCGAGGGTTGGGACCCCGCGGAGCAGACCCTGGCCTGACGGCCGGGGTCCGCCCCGCACCACGTCGTCGGACGACGCAGCCCGCCGACACCACACAGCAGCACCCGAAACCGCTCCACCCGGAGCACCTCGCAGATCCCACTGCACCATCTCAACGACGAGAAAGTAGAGAGTCATGCGCACTGCCATCCGCGCACTGGCCATCACCGCGGCCGCGGCACTCACCGTGACCGGCCTCGCAGCCTGCTCCTCCGGAGGCTCCGGTTCGTCCGGCGACTCCAAGACGCTCACCTACTGGGCGTCGAACCAGGGCACGTCCCTGCAGAACGACAAGGAGGTGCTGACCCCCGTCCTCAAGAAGTTCACCAAGGAGACCGGGATCAAGGTCAACCTCCAGGTCATCGGCTGGAACGACCTGCAGACGAAGATCCAGACCGCCGTCACCTCCGGTCAGGGCCCCGACGTGGTCAACATCGGCAACACCTGGGCGACGTCGCTCCAGGCGACCGGTGCGTTCCAGGAGTTCGGCGACTCGGAGATGAAGGCGATCGGCGGCGCCGACAAGTTCGGCAAGGTCGCGCTCTCCACCGGTGGTGCCCCCGGCAAGACCGTCACGAGCGTCCCGCTCTACGGCCTCGCCTACGGCCTGTACTACAACAAGCAGATGTTCAAGGACGCCGGCATCGAAGCCCCCACCACGTGGGAGGACCTGACCGCCGACGCCAAGAAGCTCACCACCGACGGCAAGTACGGCTTCACCATCGCGGGTGGTTCGTACACCGAGAACGCGCACTTCGCGTTCATCAACTCGGCGCAGAACGGCGGCGAGTGGTTCGACAAGAGCGGCAAGCCGACCTTCACGTCGAGCGCCAACGTCGACGGCATCAAGCGCTACCTCGACCTGATGCAGAGCGACAAGGTGGTCAACACCTCGAACGCGCAGTACGACAACGGCACCCAGGCGGTCTCGGACTTCGCGAACAAGAAGGCCGCGATGATGCTGACGCAGAACAACGCGAACGCGACGATCACGTCGAACGGCATGTCCGCCGACGACTTCGGCGTGGTCCCCTTCCCGGCTCCCAAGGGCGGTAAGGACATCGCGAGCTTCCCGGCCGGCATCAACCTGTCGATCTTCAAGAACACGAAGAACAAGGACGGCGCGCTGAAGTTCGTCAAGTACATGACGAGCGCTGACACGCAGTCCACGCTCGACAAGCCGTACTCGGCCCTGCCGGTGCTCGCCTCCGCTGCCGACTCGGTCACCGACGAGCAGACGAAGACGTTCCTCGACATCTACAACAACAAGGCGAAGCCGCTCCCGCTGGTGCCCGCCGAGGACCAGTTCGAGTCCACGGTCGGCAAGGCGATGAACGACATGTTCGCCAAGATCGCGACCGGCGGCACGGTGTCCGACAGCGACATCAAGTCCGCGCTGCAGACCGCCCAGGACCAGGTGTCCCAGGCGAACGGCTGATCCAGCCTGGAGGCTCGGGGCGCGTCCGCAAGGCCGCCCCGGGCCTCCACCCCTCACCGCCACCGGCCGCTGCCACGGCCGGCGCAGCACCCGAACCCTCCTCAGCCGAAAGGCCCTGCCCATGTCCACGACGGTCCTGCCCGACTCCGAGGCCCTCGACCTGACGCGCACGAAGGCCCCGACCCTCTCGGGTCCTCCACCGAAGCGCAAGCAGCACCTCCGCTGGCTGCCGTACGCGCTCGTCGGTCCCGCGATCCTCTTCGAGCTGTTGATCCACATCATCCCGATGCTCACCGGCATCTGGATCTCGTTCATCCAGCTCACCAAGTACTTCATCGCGAACTGGGGCGCCGCGCCGTGGGCCGGTTTCCGCAACTACTCGGTGGCGGTCGACTTCAACCAGGCGATCGGCAAGGGGCTGCTCAACTCGTTCCTCATCACCTGCGCGTTCACGGTCATCGTCGTCGGCCTGTCGTGGGGCTTCGGGATGATGGCGGCCGTCGCGCTGCAGAAGCCGTTCAAGGGTCGCGGGCTCTTCCGCACGCTGTTCCTCGTGCCGTACGCGCTGCCGATGTATGCCGGCGTGATCACGTGGAAGTTCATGTTCCAGCGTGACTCGGGTGCGATCAACCACATCCTGGTCGACCAGCTGCACCTGGTCAGCGGGAGCGGGCCGTTCTGGCTCATCGGCAACAATGCTTTCGTGGCCGTGGTCGTCGTGGCGATCTGGAAGACGTGGCCGTTCGCGTTCCTCATGCTGATGGCCGGCCTGCAGTCCGTGCCCGCTGACGTGTACGAAGCGGCGTCGGTCGACGGTGCGAAGCCGTTCCGGCAGTGGCGCTCGATCACGCTGCCGATGGTCCGCCCGGTGAACGTGACCCTGGTGCTCGTGATGTTCCTCTGGACGTTCAACGACTTCAACACGCCGTACGTGCTCTTCGGCTCGACGGCGCAGCCTCCGGCGGCCGACCTGCTCAGCTTCCACATCTACAACGCCTCGTTCATCACCTGGAACTTCGGTTCGGGTGCCGCGATGAGCGTCCTGCTCCTCCTCTTCCTGCTCGTCGTCACCGGCATCTACCTCGCCGTGACCAACCGGAGGTCCGTCCGTGCGTGAAACAGTGGGCGCAAAGTCCTTCAAGATCATCGTCCTGGCACTCCTGACCGTCTTCACGGTCGTGCCGCTCTACGTGATGATCACCACGGCCATCAAGCCGCTCGGTGACGTGCAGAACGACTTCACGTGGATCCCGACCAACATCACCCTGCAGCCGTTCATCGACATGTGGTCGACGGTGCCGCTCGGGCAGTACTTCATCAACTCGCTCGTCGTCTGCACGGTCGCGACGGTGTTCTCGCTCATCATCGCCACCTTCGCCGCCTACGCGGTGTCGCGCTGGAACTTCAAGGGCAAGAGCGCCTTCACCACCACGGTGCTCTCGACCCAGATGTTCCCCGGCGTGCTGTTCCTGCTCCCGCTGTTCCTCATCTTCACGAACCTCGGGAACTCGCTCGGCATCCAGCTCGTCGGCAGCTGGACCGGCCTGATCATCACGTACCTGACGTTCACGCTCCCGTTCTCGATCTGGATGCTCGCCGGGTACTTCGAGACGATCCCGCGTGAACTCGACGAGGCCGCCATGGTCGACGGCTCCGGCCCGATGGGTGCGCTCTTCCGGATCATCCTGCCGTCGGCCCGCCCGGGTCTCGTCGCGGTCGGCATCTACTCGTTCATGACGGCATGGGGTGAGGTCCTCTTCGCCTCCGTCATGACGAACGGCAACGGGCAGACGCTCGCGGTCGGTCTGCAGCAGTACTCGACGCAGACCAACGTCTACTGGAACCAGATCATGGCGGCGAGCCTCGTCGTGAGCATCCCGGTCGTGATCGCGTTCCTCATCGTCCAGCGCCAGTTCGTCGCCGGCCTGACCGCCGGTGCGGTGAAGTAGGCGGACCAGCAGGTCCCTTCCGCGAAAGCGACAGATCCCGGGCAGGAGTTGCCCGGGATCTGTCGCTTTCGCGTGCAGCACAGGCCGGGACGAGTCCGGCCCCGGGCGGGGCAGACGGGCAGGATGGACGCATGACAGACGCACGCGGGCGGCAGCTGCTGCCCGGACAGACCAGCCGGGTGCACGTGTACGACGTCGACCGGCGCGAACCGAGACTCGTGTTCGAGAGCTCCACCGTCCTCGTCGAGGCACCGAACGTCCTCGACGACCGGACCCTGGTGTTGAACGGCAACGGGGACCTCTGGCTGCTGCGGCTCCCGGACGCCGACACCGTCCTCGACGAGAGCGCCCTCGAGCGGGTCCCGATGCCCGGTGTCCCCGAGATCAACAACGACCACGTCCTCGACCCCTCGGGGAAGTCCGTCGTGGTGAGCGGTCGCGACGGGGACCTCTACCGCATCCCGTTGCCGGCCGGGGGAGCCTCGGCGCCGCTCACCCACGCGGCCGACGCCCTGCCCGTCGTCCGGAAGTACTACCTGCACGGCATCGCACCCGATGGTGGGGCGCTCGCGGCGATCGTGGGGGAGCTCAGCGAGGACGACGTCTGGACGACCGACGTCGCGCTCGTCGACGTCGCGTCGGGGGAGCCGACCTTCCTGACCCGGGACGAACACCCGGACGACGGCGTCTCCTACGCGGGGGAGATGCTCGTCTGGAACTCGGAGCGCTTCAGCCCGGGCACCGCGCAGCTCGTCGCGCTCTGGCCCGGTGCGACCGAGCCCGTGCGGATCACGAACGACGACCGGGTGAACTGGTTCCCGCACGTGTCGCCGGACGGCGCGCACCTGCTGTACCTGTCGTACGAGCCCGGCGTGCAGGGCCACCCGGCCGACCACCGCGTCGAGCTCCGGCTCCTGCCCGGTGTGCTCGTGCGCGGTGCCCGCATGATGCCGGTGCCCGAGACCCTGGTGACGCTCGACGGCGGGCAGGGAACGGTCAACGTCCCGCCGTGGTCGCCGGACTCGCGGTGGTTCGTGTACTGCGACTACCCCGTCGACCACGCCGGCAACGCGTAGCCGGACGAACCGCGCACAACGGAGAGCACGCAGCGCCACGGTATCCCGTGGTGCTGCGTGCTCTCCGTTGTGCGGCGCGCTGTCAGCGCTCGGGCACCTACGCCTCGCGGACCTGCCCCTGCTTGATGTGCAGGCGGCGCTCGGCACGCTTGGCGACCCACGAGTCGTGCGTGACGATCACGACCGTCAGCCCGCGGTCCTTCCACTGCCGCTCGATGAGCCCCATGATCTCGTCGCGGGTGCCCTCGTCGAGCGCGCCCGTCGGCTCGTCCGCCAGCAGGACGCTCGGGTTCTTCACCAGGGCCCTGGCGATCGCCACGCGCTGCTGCTGCCCGCCCGAGAGCTCGGCCGGCAGGTGGTCGAGACGCTCGCCGAGGCCGACCTCCTGGAGCGCGGCCGTCGCACGCGACCGGATCTCCGATCGTGCCCGGTTCGCGAGCGACCCCGCGAACGCGGTCTCCACGTTCTCGAGTGCCGTCAGCGTCGGGATGAGGTTGAAGCTCTGGAACACGAACCCGATCTCCGTCGCACGGACGTCCGTCAGCGCGCCGTCTCCGAGCTTCGCCACGTCACGCTCGCCGAGGAGCACCGACCCGGCACTCGGTCGGTCGAGCGCACCGAGCATCTGCAGCAGCGTCGACTTGCCGCCGCCCGTCGGCCCCTGGATCGCGACGAGCTGCCCCTGCGGGATGGTCAGGTCGACGTTCGTCAGTGCGGTGACGGTGCGGTTCTTCTGCTTGTACGTCTTGCTCACGTTGGTGAGCCGGTACATCGGACTGGAGGCACGGGTCGCGTCCGCCGTGGGGGCTGCGGTCTCGGTGGTGGTCACGGTTGCTCCTGTCGTCGGTTCGGTCGTGTCGGTCGTGTCGGTCGTGTCGGTGCGGGTGGTGGCGGGGTCGTCGGTCATCACGCCACGCTCCGCAGGGCCTCTGCCGGACGGAGCCGGCTCGCACGCCAGCCACCGAGGGCGCCAGCGATGAGGCCGCCGAGGATCGCCAGCCCGATCGCGAGCAGGATCACCTCGACCGTCACGGGAGCGTGCAGGACGACGTCGGTCGTCGAGGCGGTGCTCGCTCCACCGCCGCCGAACCCGCCGGCAGGGGCTCCGCCGGTGGTACCGCTGCCCGCTGCCGCGGTCGCCGCGCCGCCGGGCATCCCGCCGCCTCCGCCTGCGCCGCGGGCGCTCGTCGAGGCGCTCGCCGAGATCGTCGGCGAGATGACGTTGACCACGAGGATCCCGATCAGGCCGGCCGCCGCACCGATGACGCCGCCGATGAGGCCCTGCACGAGGGACTCGCCGGCGACCTGCCGGGTGATGCGGCCGTTCGACCAGCCGATGGCCTTCAGGGTGCCGAACTCACGGGTGCGTCGGGTGACGCCGGAGATCGTGAAGAGGACGGCGATGAGGAACGCCGCCGCCAGCACCAGGATCGACAGCCAGGTGCCGAGGTTGGAGACCAGGCTCGACGCGGTGGCGAGCGAACCGGAGACGCTGGATGCCAGGTCGGACTCGGTCGAGACGGTCGCGCTCGTCAGCTGCTTCTGCAGTGCCGTCTTGATGGTGCTGACGTCGGAGGACGACTCGGCCGAGACGTAGATCGAGGTGACCTTGCCGTCGAGGTCGGCCAGGGACTGCGCGGTGTCGAGCGGGATGTACGTGTTCGACCCGGTGGTGCTCGCGGAGCCCGTGGACGAGACGATGCCGATGACGGTGAACGTCGTCCCGCCGATGTCGAGCGTGTCCCCGACGGCCTTCGACTCGCTCTTCGCGTAGCTCGCGTCGAGGACGACGACGTCCTTGCCGGCGTCCTTCGCCGCGAAGGTGCGACCCTTCGTGATCTCGGTGCTCGTCAGCGGGCCGACCGCGTCGCCGGACACCGGGATGCCGGTGACGCTGAACGAGTCGACGCTGAAGGAGCCGCCGCCGAAGCCGCCACCGCTGGTTCCACCGCTCGGCGGGCCCTGCTGCGTGCTGGTGCCGCTGTCACCGGAGCTGCTGTCGCTGGAGCCGCTGTCGCCCTGCTGCTGCACGGATCCGGAGAACGTGCTGTTCTGCAGGGTCAGGACACCGGTCGCGGCCTTCACGCCGTCGGTCGCCGTCACGGTCTTGAGGTTCGCCGTCGTGAGCGTGCTCGTGCCGGGGGAGACCGAGAGCCGCGACTGGGAGAGGTTCGTGCTCCCGCTGCCGGAGGAGTCCTGTCCGCCGAAGTCGAAGCTCGGTCGGCCGCCGCTCGACGACGGCGTCGCGGTCTTCGACACGGTGATGTCGGTGCCGACGCCGTAGACCGACTGCAGGACGCTCGACTGCGCGGTCTTCACGCCGCTCGAGATCGAGGAGACGATGACCACGAGCGCGATGGCGAGCGCCATGCCGATCGCGATGATGACGGTCTGTTTCTTGCGGTTCGTGAGCTCGCGCCTGAGGTAGGTCAGGAACATGGTTCTCCTCGGGGGTGTGACCGGGGGGCCGGTGCGGGAATGAGGAGAACGTACGGACGGGGGTTATGGCGGTGCCATCGCGTCCCTATGAGGTGTCTAAGGAGTGCTCACGATGCGTCGCCGTAGGTCTGGCGGAGGTGTTCGGCGTACCCGCCCGGCGTCCGACCGGCGAACCGTCCGCTCGTCACGACCGGCGCCTCGATCGTGGCGTCGACGCGGAGTCCGAGGGCACGGGCACGCTCGACGAGGCGGACGTCCTCGTGCTCGGGGACCGGGTCGAAGCCGCCGAGCGCGCGGTACGCGGCCGCGAGCACCCCGAGGTTGGCACCGTGGACGTGCCCGAGGGCGGCACCGGGCGGGTGTGCCGTGGTCCAGCGGGCGAGGACGACCGGGTCCAGGTCGTCCGGGTCCGGGACGACGGCACCGATGAGCACGTGCGCCCCGCGGGCGAGCGCGTCGGCCTGTTGGACGAGCCACGAGGCGTCGACCCGGGAGTCGGCGTCGGTGTGGGCGAGCCAGTGGGTGACGGCATCGGGGTCGCCGGCAGCTCGCACGGCGTGCGCGACGCCGAGGGACCGGGCTCGCCCGACACCGACGTGCGGCGTCTCGACGACCGCGACGCCGTACGACCGTGCGATCGCTGTGCTGTCGTCCGTGCACCCGTCCAGCACGACGGTCACACCGACCGAGACGTCCGGCCGTTCTGCTGCGAGCCGGCTCGTCGCGGTACGGAGCGCGTCGAGGCAGGCGGCGAGGCGGTCCTGCTCGTCGTGGGCGGGCACGACGACGTCGATGCGGCCGGTCACCGCACGAGTCCTTCGGCTCGTGCGACCGAGCGGACGTCGGCACCGGGCATCACCGTCAGCACGAAGTCGTCCTCGACGTGCCGGACGAGCGCGGGACGTGGCCATCGTGCGCGGAGTCGTTCGTCCACGAGGTCGCCGCTCGAGACCGCTTCGTCGTCCGGGTGTCGCCAGTGGCAGGCGACGAGGACGCCGTCGTCCGCGAGTGAGTCGAGCACGAGGTCGATCGTCCGGTCGAGGTCCGCCGCGGAGAGGTAGTAGCCGACCTCGGACATGACCACGAGATCCCAGGTCCCCACCGGCCACTCGTCCGGCAGTGCCGCCTGCAGGAACCGTGCACGTGGAGCCCGTGCTCGTGCGCGTTCCAGGGGTGCCGCGGCGATGTCGGTGCCGAGGACGTCGTCGGCCCGGTCGGTCAGCGCCGCGGTGAGCACCCCGGTCGCGCAGCCGATCTCGAGCGCGGACCGGAAGTGTTCGCGGGGCAACGCCGCCAGGGTCACGGCGCGCTTGCGTCGCTCGTACCAGGAGCCGTCGAAGTCCCAACCCTCCGGCTTCCGTTCGTAGTGGGCGTCGAAGGACTCGCGCGATCGCGACCGCGCCACTCCGAAGGACCACTCCGTCGGTGTCAGGTGGTGCGCTGCGTGCCGGTCGTCCACGATCGCCTCGTCGCCGGGCGCCGGCGAGAGCGGCTCCACCTGCGACCGGTACGCGGCGAGGGCACGGCGCTTCCGGTCGAGCACGGCGGCGGACAAGGCGAGCGCCCGGGCATCGCCCCACGGCGCCGCCGACGCGGTCGGGTCGTCCCAGTGCCACGTCCAGATCGGGTACGCGAGCAGGTCGACGTCGTGCCGGTGGCGCGCGGCGGCCTCGGCGATCTCCCCGGCGACCCGGTGGTCACGGTGCCCGTCCCCGCGCCACGGTGCGACGAGGAGCGTCCGTGCCGGTGCGGCGTCGAGCCGGGCGGCGAGTGCGTCGCGCAGCGTGTCGGGCTGCTCGCGGAGACCGACGTCCGGGACCCCGAGGAACTCCGACGTGACGGACGGGTGGAGGGTCCCGAGCGCGGTCCGGAACTCCGACGAACGGGTGTCGGCGAGCCCGGCGGCCGTCGTGGTGGGGGAGTCCGGGTGCGACCCCTCGCCGAGCGACACCAGGACGACGTGCACGGGGACACCGGCGTCCGCTGCGGTCGCGATGAGCCCGCCGGCACCGAGCGTCTCGTCGTCGGGATGCGGCGCGACGACCACGACGGACGCGTACGCGGCGACGTCGACCGGTCCGGCGGGGACGGTGGCGAGGAACGCCGACCAGGCTGCCGGATCGGTGCCGGGCTGCCGGTGGTCGAAGCTCACCATGCGACACCGCCACGCTCGACGACCATCCGGCCGATGCGCGCGAGGTCCCGGTCGCCGTGGTCCTGCAGGACGTAGAGTTCGAGGTCGGCCACGCGAGCGGCGATCGCCGGGTCGGACGTCAGCGGTCCGGGGCCGAGCGCCGCGACGACCCGCGTGCGCACGTCGTCCACGGCACGACGGACACGTGACCGGACGGTCTGCGCCACCAGGGCCCAGTCCGCATCCGCGTCCGTGTCGACGAGGGCCGCGGCGCCGGCGACGGCGTCCTCGGCGTCGGCGAGGTCCGCCACGACGGCGCCGAGCGCAACCCGCAGCAGTTCGGCGTCCCGGCGCGATGCCGCGTGTGACCGGAGCACCCGGGCGAGCCCGACGGCACCACCCCACCAGCAGGCCGCGACGCCGATCCCGCCCCACGCGAAGCCCGGACGGTCGAGGTACCACCCGGGACCACCGACCGCTTCGGACGGCACCCCGTCGAAGTCCACAGGCCCGCTCGGCACGTCGGGCATCCCGCGGGCAACCCAGGCCTCGTCGTGCGTGGTGATGCCCTCCTGGCGCAGATCGACGGCGAACAACTGCCGCTCGTCGCCGCGGTGTGCCGTGACCAGCGCGTGCGAGAGCACCGACGCGAGCGAGCACCACGGCTTCGTCCCCGTCAGGACACCGGCGTCGTCCACCTCGAGCCGCAGCCCCGGTGCCTCGGCGGCGAACACGCCCCATGCGGAACCCTCGGGGACGTCGACCCCGGCCTGCGCGAGGATCCCGAGCGCGTCGAGGTGCGGCTCGACCGTGCGGGCGAGCGCCACGTCCGCGGCCGCGACGGCGGCGAGCGTGGCGAACACCGGACCGGCCGTGCCCGCGGTCAGGGGTGCGGTGGTGGTGGCGACCCACCGCGCGAACGCGAGCCGGTCCGCCGGGGACGAGCCGAGCCTCCCGGCCGCCTCCTCGAGACGCGCGAAGTCGACGCCGGACGCGTCAGTCGGCCATGCCGTGGAACGGATCATGCCTCGACGCTACGGACGGCACCCGTGGAACCCTGCCGGATCATCCACAGACGGCACTTCGGCCCGTCTCAGACGGCTCATAGGAAACTCTCGATACTCGAAGACGTGACCATCTCCCAGCCCTCCGCAGCCCCGCGCCTCACCCGTGCCGACGGTTCGCCGTTGCGCATCCTCGTCGTCGACGACGAGGCCAGCCTCACCGACCTCCTGTCGATGGCCCTCCGCTACGAGGGGTGGGACGTCACGAGCGCGAACGGCGGCCAGGACGCCCTCGCCAAGGCGCGCGAGTTCAAGCCGGACGCGATGGTGCTCGACGTGATGATGCCGGACCTCGACGGCCTGCAGGTGCTGAGCCGGCTCCGCCAGAACAACGACGACACCCCCGTGCTGTTCCTCACCGCGAAGGACTCCGTCGAGGACCGGGTCACCGGCCTCACCGCGGGCGGCGACGACTACGTCACGAAGCCGTTCTCGCTGGAGGAAGTCGTCGCCAGGCTCCGCGGACTCATCCGCCGCTCGCAGATCTCCATCTCCGAGGCCGGTGACTCGCGGATCGTCGTCGGCGACCTGGTCCTCGACGAGGAGTCGTACGAGGTCTCGCGTGCCGGCCGGCCCATCGAGCTGACCGCCACCGAGTTCGAGCTCCTCCGCTTCCTCATGCGCAACCCGCGTCGTGTGCTCTCGAAGGCGCAGATCCTCGACCGAGTGTGGTCGTACGACTTCGGTGGCAAGTCCTCCGTCGTCGAGATCTACATCTCCTACCTGCGCAAGAAGATCGACGCCGGCGAGCAGCCGATGATCCACACGGTGCGTGGCGTGGGCTACGTCATCAAGCCCGTCTCCTGAGACTCCCGTGACCCTCCGCCGTCGACTCGTCCTGAGCATCGTCGCCCTGGTCGTCGCCGTCAGCGCGGTGATCGGCGCCGGGAGCATCATCGCGCTCGCCTCGATCCAGACCGGCGCGATCGACCAGCAGCTGCAGACCGCGACGAAGCGTGCCACGAACAAGTTCGGGCAGGGCCAGAACGACCAGCCGCCCGGCGACGACGTCCTGCGTCCGGCCGGGCAGGCAGCGGGGACCCTGACCGCCTACTACTTCGCCAGCGGTCGTGCCGGCGGCATCGTCATCCAGGACGACGGGTCGCCGACGTCCCTGTCGACGGACCAGTTGCAGCGACTCGGTCAGGTGAAGGTCGGTGTGGCACCGGCGACGATCGGCCTCGGCAGCACCGGGAGCTACCGGGTCGCAGCCGTCCGCGTCGACACCGGCTACCTCGACGACGCCGTGCTCGTGGTCGGGCTGCCGATGTCGCCCGTCTACCAGAGCGTGTGGTCACTGCTCTGGGTCGTGATCGTCGTCGTCGGAGGCGCGCTGATCGCGGCGTCGATCGTCGCCGCGGTGGTCGTCCGGCGATCGCTGCGCCCGCTCGAACGGGTTGCCGAGACCGCGTCCGCCGTCGCCAGGATGCCCCTCGAGCGGAGTGACGCCCTCGACGGCGTCCGTGTCCCGGACACCGATCCCCGGACCGAGGTCGGCCGCGTCGGCAGCGCGTTCAACCGCATGCTCGGGCACATCGGCGGTGCGATGCAGGCCCGCGAGCGCTCCGAGCAGAAGGTGCGACAGTTCGTCGCGGACGCCTCGCACGAGCTGCGCACCCCGCTGGCATCGGTCCGCGGGTACGCCGAACTCACCCGGCGGATGGGCGGGGACCTGCCGCCGGACGTCGTCTACGCCATGAGCCGGATCGAGTCCGAGTCGGTCCGCATGACCTCGATGGTCGAGGACCTGCTCCTCCTCGCTCGACTCGACGAAGGGCGCGAGATCCAGTTCGACGACGTCGACCTGACCGGGCTGGTCTTCGACGCCGTGAACGACGCCCACGCCGCGTCCCCGGAGCACCCGATCGACGTGGACGTGCCGTCGTCGCCCGTCGTGGTGCTCGGTGACGCCGCGAGGCTCCACCAGGTCATCGTGAACCTCGTCACGAACGCCAGGACGCACACGCCGGACGGCACCCGCATCACCGTGGGGATCGCGCCGGTCCAGGGCGGCGTCGACCTGACCGTGCGGGACACCGGGCAGGGGATCGACCCCGAGTTCCTGCCGAAGCTGTTCGAGCGCTTCGCCCGTGCGGACAGCTCGCGGTCCCGGACCGCAGGGTCGACCGGCCTCGGGCTCGCGATCGTGGATGCGGTCGTGCAGGCGCACGGCGGATCCGTGGACGTGGCCAGCGAGCCGGGGAACACTGTGTTCACGGTGCACCTGCCCGCGGAGCCCGTGGCTGCTTCCGCTGCTGATGCTGCCGCTGCTGCTGATGCTGCCGACGCCTGGTCCGACGTGCCGAATCGCGCGTAGGAGGTCGAATCGCGCGTAGGAGGTCGGATTTTCCGGGCACCTACGCGCGATTCGGCTTTCTACTGCGGGCGTTGTGGGTCGGAACGTCACCACGCGGCGGACGGGAGGACCGGTGCCAGGCCGCACCGAGCCTGCCGTCCGGTGTTTGGTGGCGACCACCGCATCTGGTACAGTTCTCGAAGCCAAAGACCGCCGGTTCTTGCTGCGCTCGCGTAGCAAGCGAAGGTCCTCATCCATGAGGCAACCCGCGCAGGTGTTCAGAACCTCTCCATCCGTTCGCGGGGGAGCAGCTCCGAGCCTCTGCGCCGGAGCTTTTTTCATGTGGTGGCTGTGTTCGTCACAGTTCGGGACCTGGGGCTGCCGGCAAGAACCCCAAGGAGAACCATGGCGAACAAGGAAGCTGCGGTCGCCGAGCTCACGGAGTCATTCCGTAGCTCGAACGCCGTTCTGCTCACCGAGTACCGCGGTCTCACGGTCGCGCAGCTCAAGGAGCTCCGCAACTCGATCCGTGAGCACGCCACGTACGCCGTGGTGAAGAACACGCTGACCAAGATCGCGGCGAACAACGCCGGCATCTCGTCGTTCGACGACGAGCTCGCCGGTCCGTCCGCTCTCGCCTTCGTCCACGGTGACACCGTCGCCGTCGCGAAGTCGCTGCGTGCATTCGCCAAGGCGAACCCCGAGCTCGTGGTGAAGGGCGGTTACTTCGACGGTAACCCGCTCACCGCGACCGAGGTGGACAAGCTCGCCGACCTCGAGTCCCGTGAAGTCCTGCTCGGCAAGCTCGCCGGCGCCTTCAAGGCCTCGCTGTTCGGTGCTGCGTACCTGTTCAACGCACCCCTCTCGCAGGCCGTCCGCACGGTGGACGCCCTCCGCGAGAAGCAGGAGTCCGCGGCCTGATCAGGCTCGCGTTCCACAACCACACCACGCATCAGTAAGTAGTAGGAGAAAATCATGGCGAAGCTTTCGCAGGACGAGCTCATCGAGGCCTTCAAGGAGCTCACGCTCATCGAGCTCTCGGACTTCGTGAAGAAGTTCGAAGAGGTCTTCGAGGTCACCGCGGCCGCCCCGGTCGCCGCTGCCGCTCCGGCCGGCGCTGCCGCTCCGGCCGAGGCCGCTGAGGAGAAGACCGAGTTCGACGTCATCCTCAAGTCCGCCGGTGACAAGAAGATCCAGGTCATCAAGGAGGTCCGTGGCCTCACGTCGCTCGGCCTGGGCGAGGCCAAGGCGCTCGTCGAGACCGCCGACGCGAAGATCCTCGAGGGTGCGAACAAGGAGACGGCCGACAAGGCGAAGGAGGCCCTCGAGGCCGCCGGCGCCACGATCGAGCTCGCGTAGTCTCGACCGTTCGGTTCACGAAGGCCGCTGCCCCTCGGGGTGGCGGCCTTCGTCGTGTGCGGGGGGTGGGGGCGTGCCGGGTTTCGCGCTGAGCGACAGCTCACGGGCCGTGAAAGCCGTGAACTGTCGCTGAACGCGTGAACTCATCTCGTCAGAACCACACACGGTGAGCGCGGAAGACTGCTCGGAGTCGGTCGGGTTCAACGAGGTGCCACCACGTCACACGGACGACGGCCCGGACCCCTGGGACCGCTCGGAGTCGGTCCTCGCGCCGCTTCTCGGCCCAGAGCACGTCGCCGGGGTCGCGTCCGCCGAGCATGTCGGGATCGACGTACTTCTGCTTGCCGTCGAACTCGACGATGACGCCGAGTGTCGGGAACCAGAAGTCGGCGCGATCGACGGTGCCGTCGGGGTGTCGGAACTCCGCCTGGGGTTCACACGGCGGCAGCCCGAGCTGCGCGAAGCGGATCGCGGCGAAGGACTCGCCGGCAGACTCGTGCCGGCGATCCAGTGCCGTCAGCACCAGACCGGCTCGGACCGATCCTCGTGCAGGGCGCACCGGGACCGCCCGGATCAGGTCGGGCAGGTGAAGGGTTCTCGTTCGGATCGCTGCATCGACGGCGACCGCGGCCACGTGAGGCGCTTCGGTGGCGATCACGGCCGTGGCGGTGTCGAGCGCGTTCGTGACCGGTACGCCATCGAACGCGATCGAGGAGGTCGCAGGTGCCCGAACACCGGGGTGTCGGATGAACCCAGCGCGGTGCTGGATCACCGCGACCGCCTGGTCGACGACGTGCACGCGGTCGGGAGCAGGCCCGACGAGGGGCCAGCCGTGGACGAGCGCCGCGGTGAGGTGTGAGAAGACCGATCCATCGGGGAGCATCGGTGCGATCGCCCGGGCCCGCGCGAGGTGCTTCCCGACCGCGCTGAGCGTTGCCCAGTCATCCGAGGCGATGTACACGCCGGCGAGCAGTCGAACCAGGGTGCCAGCGGCGTGCCCGCGTTGGAGTGCTCGAGCCGTGCTCTTGTCAGCCGCGGTGGCACGGAGGAGGCGTGGTCGGTGTCCGCTCTCGTTCACAGGAGCGATGCTGGCCACGGATCAGCCGAAACGGGAGACTCAGGGTCCATCTGTGGACGGATCACACGACCCGCGAGACCTGTGCACGACTCTGCTCACGGACCGAGCGACAGTTCACGCGCCGTTCGTCGCGAGAAGTGTCGCTCAGCCCGTGAGATGCCAGCGGGCGCGGCGCCCGCGCCGCGGTCAGCGGAGCGTACTGTGGCGGCGGCCGTAGAGCAGGTAGAGCGCGGCGCCGGCGACCATCCAGATGCCGAAGGCGATCCACGTGCCGATGCCGAGGAACACGGCCAGCAGGATGCAGCAGAGCGCACCGAGGATCGGGACGACCGGGAACAGCGGGACCCGGTAGGACCGCTCGAGCTCCGGCTGCGACCGCCGCAGGATGATCACCGAGACGTTCACGAGCGCGAACGCCACGAGGGTGCCGATGCTCGTCGCGTCGGCGAGTTCGCCTAGGGGCACCAGGGCGGCGACGATCGTCACGACGATGCCGACGATCAGCGTGTTCGCGATCGGGGTGCCCGTGCGGCGCGAGACCCGGCCGAACACCCGGGGGACCAGTCCGTCGCGCGCCATGGTCAGCAGGATGCGGGTCTGTCCGTAGAGCACCGTCAACACGACGCTCGCGATCGCGATCACGGCGCCGATCGAGAACACGAGTGCGACGAGCGGCTGGCCGGTCACGTCGACGACGATGCGGACGAGGGACGCCTCGGTCGCCGAGAACGACGTCCACGGCCGGGCACCGATCGCGGCGATGGCCACGAGGATGTAGAGCGCGGTGATGAGCGCGATCGACCCGATGATCGCGCGGGGGAGGTCGCGGCGGGGGTTCTTCGCCTCGTCGCCGGCGGTGGACGCGGCGTCGAAGCCGATGTAGGAGAAGAACAGTCGTGACGCAGCAGCGGTCACCCCTGCGGCGCCCATCGGGGCCAGCGGCTCGAAGTTCTGGGTCCGGAACGCCGTGAAGGCCACGGCGACGAAGAACACCAGCAGCGCGATCTTCACGACGACCATCAGCGTGTTCACCCAGGCGCTCTCGCGGGCACCGGGGATCAGGATCGCGGTGGCGATGAGCACGAGCGCCGCCGCCGGGAGGTTGACCAGTCCGCCCTCGCCGGGAGGCGCGGACAGCACGGCCGGCAGGTGCAGCCCGAACACCTTGAGGGTCTCGTCGACGTACTCGCTCGCGCCGACCGCGACGGCCGCCACCGAGACGGCGTACTCGAGCACCAGACACCACCCGCAGACCCAGGCGATCCCCTCGCCCATGGTGGCGTAGGTGTACGAGTAGCTGGAGCCGGAGGTCGGGACGGCGCCGGCCATCTCCGCGTAGGACAGCGCGGACAGCAGCGCAGCGACACCGGCGAGTACGAAGGAGATCCACACCGCGGGGCCGGCGAGCGGCACCGCGGTGCCGAGGACGACGAGGATGCCGGTGCCGAGCGTCGCCCCGACGCTGATCATCGTCAGGTGCCAGACGCCGAGCGTCCGGCGGAGCGGCTCCCCGTTCACGCCCGTCGCGGACTCGGACTGCAGCTGGTCGATCGGCTTCCGTCGCGCGAGCTGGTGACGCAGGGACGTTGCGGGGCGGGACGGCGCGGACGACATGGGACCTCGTGGTGCGGGGAACGGGACGGATCATGCTCGCACGGCCCCGGATGGGGGTCAATTCCACAGATCCGTGCAGGTGGCGTCCCGGCGTCGGAGCCCGGGGATACATTTGCTCGAGTGAGCGCACCGTCCGGTGGGCGCCGGGCGGAAGGACCTCGCGATGAGCATGCCGGGGATGCGCGGCGGTGGTGGTGGCGGTCGCGGCGGCCGGATCTCGAGTGGCGACTACGACGCCCAGAAGGCCGCCAACGCCGAGGCGCCACGGATCCCGCACCTGCTGCAGCGCATCGCCGGCCTCTTCGTCCCGCACCGGCGGTCGATCGTCTTCACCGTCGTCCTCGTGCTCATCGGGGCGGCGCTCTCGGTGATCCCGCCGCTCCTGACGCAGAAGGCGTTCGACCTCGGGCTGTTCCCGAAGTCGGGGACGCCGGACCTCCCGGTGCTGTTCTGGCTGGTGACCGCGATGGTCGTCCTCTGGATCGCCAGCGCCGGCGTCGGCGTGTGGCAGACGTACCTCACGGCGACGGTGGGCAACAAGGTGATGGGTGCGATGCGCATGCGCCTGTTCGCGCACCTGCAGCGGATGGAGCTCGCCTTCTTCACCCGGACCAAGACCGGGGTGATCCAGTCGCGCCTGCAGAACGACGTCGGCGGCGTCGCGAGCGTGCTGAACAACACGATCTCGTCGGTGCTCGGCAACACCGTCACGGTGATCGCCGCGGTGGTCGCGATGCTCCTGCTGAGCTGGCAGATGACCCTCGTCGCGGTCATCCTGCTGCCGTTCCTGGTCATCGCCCAGCGCAAGGTCGGGCAGGTCCGCGCGAAGATCGCCGGGCAGACGCAGGAGTCGCTCTCCGACATGACCGCCATCACGCAGGAAGCCCTGAGCGTCTCGGGCATCCTGCTCGCCAAGAGCTTCAACCAGCAGCGCAGTGAGACCCACCGCTACGGCGACGAGAACCGGAACCAGATCGCGTTGCAGGTCCGGCAGCAGATGTCCGGCCAGTGGTTCTTCGCGATCGTGCAGATCTTCCTGTCGATCATCCCGGCGATCATCTACCTCGTCGCCGCCTACCTGATCCTCGGCGGCGTCCCGATCACGGCCGGCACGATCGTCGCGTTCACGACCGTGCAGTCGCGACTCCTGTTCCCGACCGTGGGGCTGCTGCGTGTCGTCCTCGACCTGCAGACCTCCGGCGCGCTGTTCGCCCGCATCTTCGAGTACCTCGACCTGAAGCCCGCGATCACGGACTCGCCGACGGCCGGCAAGGTCGACGAGACCCGCGTGGGCCACGTCGCCTTCGACGACGTCACGTTCACGTACCCGGATGGCGAAGCCGACAAGCCGACGCTCCGCGGGGTGTCGTTCGAGCTCGAACCCGGGCAGTTCGCCGCGTTCGTGGGGCCGTCCGGTGCCGGCAAGACCACGGTCTCGTACCTCGTCCCGCGGCTCTACGAGGCGACGAAGGGATCGGTGCGGTTCGCCGGCGCCGACGTCCGTGACCTCGAGCACGAGGACCTGATGCGGCACGTCGGGATCGTCAGCCAGGAGACCTACCTGTTCCACGCCACGATCGGCGACAATCTCCGGTACGCCAAACCCGACGCCACGGACGAGGAACTCGAGCGAGCGGCTCGCGCGGCGAACATCCACGAGACCATCGCCTCGTTCCCCGACGGGTACGACACCGTGGTCGGGGAGCGCGGCTACCGACTGTCGGGCGGCGAGAAGCAGCGCATCGCGATCGCGCGGGTGATGCTCAAAGACCCGCCGGTCCTGGTGCTCGACGAAGCGACGAGTGCGCTCGACTCCATCTCCGAACGCGTCGTGCAGACGGCACTCGACGCCGCTGCCCAGGGGCGGACCACGATCTCGATCGCGCACCGGCTCTCCACCGTGCGGGACGCCGACGTGATCTTCGTGCTCGATCACGGTCGGATCGTTGAGCAGGGCACGCACGACGAACTGTTGGCGCTCGACGGCATCTACGCGATGCTGCACCTCCAGCAGAACACCCCGATCGAGGCGGCAACCGGCACGCTTGGCGCGTGACACGTGTGCAATCGGATGCATCCCGGAGCAACCGCTGACACGCGTGTTGCACACGTGGTACTTGTGAATGAACGCCGATCCTGCGGCGCTGCACCACCGGTTCCCTGCGCACGCCACCGCCGTGCCTCCTGATCGGAGTTCCCGTGACAGCAGTCCCTCCAGCAGCCCCTGACGCGGACCCGATCCCGCCGGCAGAACCCGGGACCGGGACCGGTTCGATCCGCGTGATCGACCAGCCGGCACGCCGGAAGGGGCGCTGGCGACGGTTCTTCACCACCGGCTCGCTCGACATCCAGTCGAAGCTGCTCGTGATGCTCCTCGGTGTCAGCGTGCTGGCGGCCCTGGTGATCGGCGCCGTCGGGTACGTGAACGGCCGGAACGCCCTGCAGACCGCGGCGCTCAACCAGGTGACGTCGCTGCGGGAGTCGCGCATCACCGAACTGAAGCGCTCGTTCAACCAGTTCACCCAGACGGTGGTGTCGCAGAGCCGCAACGCGAGCGTGATCGGCGCCACGAAGGCGTTCACGTCCGGATGGGACGACCTGCAGGACACCCCGGTGTCGGCGAGCGACCGGAGCAAGGTCGACGGCTGGTACCAGGACACCTTCGTCCCGCAGCTCGACGCCCGCACCGGCGGCACGGCGAACCCGGAGCAGTTCGCACCGACCCAGGACCCGCAGGCGTACCTGCAAGCGAAGTACACGGCGCCGTTCGACGACTACGACAAGGCCATCAAGCAGGACGACGCGGGCGACGGCAGCTCCTGGTCCGCCGCGCACGCCGAGTACCAGCCGTACTTCCGGCAGATCGTCGAGGCACAGGGCTACGAGGACCTCGCCCTGATGGACACGAACGGCACCGTGGTCTACTCCGCCTACGCGGGTGCCGACCTCGGTACGAACGTCGAGGACGGGCCCTACCGCGACTCGAACCTGGCGACCGGGTACCAGGACGCGCTCCAGCTGACGAGCTCGGACGACATCGTGGTGACGGACTTCGCCCGGTACGTCCCGAGCCTGAACGTCCCGACGCTCTGGGTGATGTCGCCGGTCGGCGAGGACGGCAAGATCATCGGCGTCATGGCGGTCCAGGTGCCGGTCGACCTGATCAACCAGGTGATGACCGGCGACCAGCACTGGGCGAAGGACGGCCTCGGGGACACCGGGGAGTCGTACCTGGTCGGCGACGACAACCTCATGCGCTCCTACCCCCGTCAGCTCCTCGAGCACCCGAAGCAGTACGAGCGTGACGTGGTCTCGGCAGGCACCGCTCCGGCGACGGCGAAACGCGAGGTGCAGGTCAAGGGGTCGGTCCTCCTCCAGCAGGTGAACACCACCCCGGTGACGCGGGCACTCCAGGGCAAGACCGGCACGGTGATCGCGGACGACTACCGCGGCAAGGAGACCCTGGCGGCCTACGCCCCGCTCGAGGTGGACGGCCTGCGCTGGGTGGTGGTCGCGCAGATGGACACGTCAGAGGCGTTCGCGCCGGTCAACGAGCTCACCAGGAACATCGGACTCGCGCTCGTCGGGATCATCGTCCTGGTCAGCCTGCTCTCGCTGCTGCTCGCGCAGGTGTTCGTCCGGCCGATCAGACGCCTGCAGACCGCGGTCAACCGCGTGAGCGCCGGCGAGATCGGCGTCGAGGTCCGCGCGAAGCAGGGCGACGAGATCGGCGACCTCGGGCTCGCGTTCAACGACATGAGCCGGAGCCTCAAGGTCAAGCAGGACCTGCTCGACGACCAGCGACGGCAGAACGACTCGCTGCTGCGGACGATGATGCCGGACGAGGTCGCCAAGCGGTACAAGCAGGGCGACCAGACGATCGCCGCCGACCACCAGGACGTCGCGGTCGTCTACGCCGACATCATCGGGTTCGACGACTTCGCGAGGGGCCTGTCGGCCGAGGAGTCCCTCGCACTCGTGAACGACGTCTGGCGGTCCTTCGACGACGCGGCGCAGCGCCACGGCGTCGAACGGGTGCGGTCGACGAGGAGCGGGTACCTGGCGAGCTGCGGTCTGTCGGTGCCCCGCGTGGACAACGTCCGCAGGGTCGTCGACTTCACCGCGGACGCGCAGGCCGTGATCGACCGGTTCAACGCGCAGAACGGCGCATCGATCGGCTTGCGGGCCGGCATCGACACCGGTGAGGTCACGAGCGGCCTCGTCGGCAAGTCGAGCCTCATCTACGACATGTGGGGCGACGCCGTCAGCCTGGCCTTCCGGGTGCAGGGCATCGCGCCGACACCAGGGGTCTTCGCGACGCAGCGGGTGGTCGACAAGCTCGGCGACCGGAACGACCTGGAAGAGGCCGGGCTCGTCGAGACGCAGGGCGGCCCGCAGCGGGTGTGGAAGTTCGTCAGGAGCGCGCGATGACCCCGTTCTGGCAGCAGGACTGGTTCTGGCCGGCGATCGTCGTGATCATCGGGCTGCCCGTCGTGTTGCTCGTGCTCACCGAGTGGCAGTCGAACCTGCAGCGGCGCGGCAACGACCTCCACAAGATCATCGGCCTACTCCGGAACGCGGTCGTCCCGCTCATCGCGATCTTCATCCTGTCGACGCAGGTCACCGAGGCGGTCGACCCGAAGGAGGTGACGGCGAACCGGATCATCGGGACCGTCCTCGGGTTCCTCGTGATCATCTTCGTGCTCAACGGCCTGAACATCCTGCTGTTCACGAACGCCAGGAAGGGCACGTGGCGCGAGAAGATCCCGTCGATCTTCGTCGACATCGCCAGGATCGTGCTCATCGCCCTCGGGCTCGCGCTGGTGTTCAAGCTCGTCTGGAACGCGGACGTCGGCGGCATCTTCACGGCGCTCGGCGTCGGATCGCTGGTCATCGGCCTCGCGCTGCAGTCAGCGGTCGGCCCGGTCATCGCCGGACTCTTCCTGCTGTTCGAGCAGCCGTTCCGCCTGGGCGACTGGCTCGACGCCGGCGGCACCCGCGGCCGGGTGGTCGAGGTGAACTGGCGCTCGGTGCACATCGACACCGGCAACGGCATCCTCATCATGCCGAACTCGTCGCTCGCGGGGGCGTCGTTCACGAACCTGTCGCGCACGGGCGGCACGTTCCCGGTCTCGACCGAGGTCACCTTCACCACCGACGACCCACCGGCGGCCGTCGTGGCGCTCCTCCAGCGCGTCGCGGCCGAACTCCCGCAGAAGTACCCGGGCACGACACCGTCGGCGGTCCCGCTCGGCGGAGCGGCGTACTCGGTGTCGTTCGAGGTGCGCGGGCCATCGCAAGAGGGCGACGCGCTCGCCGTGTTCCGGCTGTGGCTCTGGTACGCCGCACGCCGTGCAGGGCTCGGGCTCGACGGCGACACCACGGACGACTTCGTCACCGACGAGCGCCGCGACGCCGCCGTCGACACGATCGCGCCGACGCTCTACCTCGGGGCCGACGACGCGATCGCCCTGCGGCCCGTCGTCCGGCTCGAGCGGTACGCGGCGGGGGAGACGATCATGCGTCCCGGGGTCGTCCCGCGGGAGGTGCGGTTCGTCCTGTCCGGCAGCGTCGAGCTCCGCGTCCCGTTCGAGGACGAGCAGCTCCCGGCGTCCCGGGTCGAAGCAGGCGACTACGTCGGGCAGACCGCGCTGACACGGGAGGTCGTGCAGACCAACCAGGTCGCCCTGACCGAGGTGACGGTGCTCGTCGTCCCGGTCGAGGCGATCGACACCATCGTGCGGTCGTCGCCGCAGCTCGCGAAGGACATCGGTGCGGTCATCGACCGGCGGCACCAGGACGTCGCCGACGCGCTCGAGGCGCGGATCGCGCAGCTCCGCGCCGTGGCGAGCTGACCCGGCGACCTGCGGTAGCGGCTCTGGTCGCGTCACGTTCCGGACTGGAGGCTCGGTGCCAGCTGGCACCGACCCTCCAGACCGTGACAGCGGCAGTCCGTAGACTCGTGTCGTGCGTTATGCGAACTCCGTCGTCGACCTCGTCGGCGACACCCCCCTGGTCCGGCTCAACCGCGTCACCGAGGGCATCCGCGCCACCGTGCTGGTGAAGGTGGAGTACCTGAACCCGGGTGGGTCGTCGAAGGACCGCATCGCGACGCGGATCCTCGACGCGGCCGAGGCCTCGGGCGACCTGCAGCCGGGCGGCACCATCGTCGAGCCCACGTCGGGCAACACCGGTGTCGGGCTGGCCCTCGTCGCCCAGCAGCGCGGCTACCGGTGCGTGTTCGTGCTGCCCGACAAGGTCGGCGAGGACAAGCGCAACGTGCTCACCGCGTACGGCGCCGAGATCGTGGTCACGCCGACCGCCGTGCCGCCGGAGCACCCGGAGTCGTACTACTCGGTGTCCGACCGGCTGGTGCAGGAGATCCCCGGCGCCTACAAGCCGAACCAGTACGCGAACCCGAACGGGCCGCGCAGCCACTACGAGACCACCGGTCCGGAGATCTGGCGCGACACCGACGAGCGCATCACCCACTTCGTCGCCGGCGTCGGCACCGGCGGCACCATCACGGGCACCGGGCGCTTCCTGAAGGAGGCGTCGGACGGCCGCGTGCGGATCGTCGGCGCCGACCCCGAGGGCTCCGTGTACTCCGGCGGCACCGGTCGGCCGTACCTCGTCGAGGGCGTCGGCGAGGACTTCTGGCCGTCGGCGTACGACCCCGATGTCCCCGACGAGATCATCGCGGTGTCGGACGCCGACTCGTTCGCGATGACCCGTCGCCTGGCGCGGGAGGAGGGGCTGCTCGTCGGTGGCTCGAGCGGCATGGCCGTCGTCGCGGCGCTCCGGGCGGCGCGGGACCTCACCGAGGACGACGTCGTCGTGGTGCTCCTGCCGGACGGCGGGCGCGGCTACCTCGGCAAGATCTTCAACGACCGCTGGATGCGTTCCTACGGCTTCGCGGAGACCGACGACGCACGGACCGTCGGGTCGCTCATCGCCGGCAAGGACGGTCGTCTGCCGGACCTCGTCCACGCGCACCCGTCGGACACCGTGCGCGAGGTCGTCGACATCATGACCAAGTACGGCGTCTCGCAGATGCCCGTGCTGAGCGCCGAGCCACCCGTCGTCATCGGCGAGGTCGTCGGCGCGGTGGAGGAGAAGGCGCTCCTCGAGCAGGTGTTCACCGGGTCCGCGAAGATGGCCGACGCGCTCACCGCCTTCGTGGGGGAGCCGTTGCCGCTCATCGGCGTCGGCGAGTCCGTGTCGGCGGCCCGGCGCGCGCTGGAGTCCGCCGACGCACTCCTCGTCGTCGAGGACGGCAAGCCCGTCACCGTGCTCACCCGGCACGACCTGCTCACCTACCTGTCCGAGTGAGCGCGGCAGCGCACCCACCGTGCGGTGCGCGACCGACGCGATCCGAGCCTCCCGTTGCGACCTGGAGAAAGCACATGACCGAGTTCAGCACCCGCGCCATCCACGCCGGCCAGGAGCCCGACGGCCCCACCGGCGCCGTCATCCCGCCGCTCCACCTGACGTCGACCTACGTGCAGGACGGCATCGGGCAGATGCGGAACGGCTACGAGTACTCCCGGTCGGGCAACCCGACGCGCGACTCCCTGCAGACGCTGCTCGCCGACCTCGACGGTGGCGTCGCCGCGTACTCGTTCTCGTCCGGCCTGGCCGCCGAGGACGCCCTGCTCCGCGCCACGCTGTCGCCGGGGTCGCGCGTCGTCATGGGCAACGACGTCTACGGCGGCACGCACCGGCTCGTGAACCGGCTGCACGTGCCGTGGGGTGTCGAGCTCGTCGTCGTCGACATGAGCGACCTCGACCGGGTCCGTGCCGCACTGCAGGACGCGCCGGCGTCGACCGTGCTCTGGGTCGAGACCCCGACGAACCCGCTCATGAAGATCGCCGACATCGAGGCGCTCGCCGCCCTCGGGCACGACGCCGGTGCGCTCGTGGTCGTCGACAACACCTTCGCGTCGCCGTACCTCCAGCAGCCGCTCGCCCTCGGTGCGGACGTCGTCGCGTACTCCACGACGAAGTACCTCGGCGGGCACTCCGACGTCGTCGGCGGGGCGATCGTGCTGCGCGACCAGGAGCTCGCCGACAAGGTCCAGTTCCTGCAGTTCGGCGCCGGTGCGATCTCGTCGCCGTTCGACGCCTGGCTGACAATCCGCGGCATCAAGACCCTCGCGGTCCGGATGGAGCGGCACTCGCAGAACGCGCAGGCCGTCGCCGAGGCACTCGTCGGCGACCCTGCGGTGGAGCACGTCTACTACCCGGGACTCACCGACCACCCCGGGCACGACGTCGCCGCCCGGCAGATGCGCGGGTTCGGCGGGATGCTCTCGGTCGCGCTCGCGGGTGGGCCGGAGGCGGCGAAGCGGTTCGCCGAGTCGACGGAGGTGTTCGCGCTCGCCGAGTCGCTCGGCGGGGTGGAGTCGCTCATCGGCTACCCGAGCGAGATGACCCACGCGTCCGTGAAGGGCACCGAGCTCGAGGTCCCGGAGAACATCGTGCGCCTGTCGGTCGGCATCGAGGACGCCGGTGACCTGGTCGCGGATGTCCAGCAGGCACTGCGCCGCTGACCCGGCCGCTGCCCTGCGGTCCGTCCGGTCGCCGATAGCCTGGGCGGGTGACCGCCACGACGCCGACGAGGACGACCCTGTTCAGCAGGGGGTACGCCCTCCCGACGATCGGGATGGTCGCGATCGTGGCCGTCGCGGCGTTCCAGAACCTGGCGATGACGACGATCATGCCGGAGATCAGCCGCGACCTGCACGGGGAGACGCTGTACTCGCTGAGCTTCGCGGCACCGCTCGCCGCCGGCGTCCCGGGGATGGTGCTCGCCGGCAACTGGACGGACCGGGCTGGCGGCCGCGTGGTGGCCTGGGTGTCCGCGGCGCTCTTCGCCGTCGGGACCGCGATCGTGATGCTCGCCCCGACCATGCCGGTGTTCCTCGCCGGTCGTCTGGTCGAGGGCTTCGGCGCCGGTGCCATCGACGTGGTGCTCTACGTCCTGGTCGCCCGGATCTTCCCCGCTGAGCTGCACGGACCCGTGTTCGCCGGGTTCGCCGCCGCCTGGGTGGTCCCGGCACTCGTCGGTCCGGCGCTCGCCGGGTTCGTCACCGAGCTCTCCAGCTGGCACTGGGTGTTCGCCGGGGCGCTCGTGATCGCCGTCGTCGCGTTCAGCCTGCTCGTCCCGACCCTCGCACGGTTGCACCCGCCGGCCGCAGCGCTCCGCCCGCCGTGGCAGCGTGGGCGGATCGCCTGGTCCGTCGCGGCCGCCGTCGCCGTCCTCCTGCTCAACGTCGCCCCTGACCTGCCGATCATCCCACGCATCGCCGCGGTGGTCGTCGGGCTCGTCGGCGCCTGGGTCGCCCTGCGCCCACTGCTGCCGCGCCGCACCCTGACCGCCGCCCCCGGCCTGCCGTCGGTGGTGCTGCTCCGCGGGGTCCTCGCTGCGGGGTTCTTCGGAGCCGAGGCGTACGTGCCCTTCCTCCTGCAGGCGCAGCACGGGCTCTCGCCGTCCGCGGCCGGGCTCGCGCTGACGGTCGCTGCGCTCAGCTGGGCCGGCGCGAGCTGGGTGCACGGACGGCTGGGGGAGCGTCGGTTCACCGCTGCCCGGGCGTTCGGCGTCGGGCTCGGCCTCGTCGTCGTCAGTCTGGTCGCGGCCTTCGCGGTGGCGGCGTGGGACCTGCCGGTCTGGGTGCTCGTGGCCGGCTGGTTCGTCGGTGGCGCCGGGATGGGCGTCGCGTACCCGCGCACCTCGATGCTGACGCTCCGGTTCTCGAGCGAGGGGGACGACGGCTTCGCGAGCTCCGCCCTGACGATCGCGGACGCGGCCGGCAGCGTGGTGGGGCTCGCCGTCGCCGGGTTGCTGTTCACCGCCTCGGGCGGACGGCACGACGCGACGGCGTTCTCCCTCGTGTTCGCCGCGATGACCGTGATCGCCTTCGTCGGGTGGTCCGCCGTCCGCCGACTCGGTCCGGTGCCACCCCCGTCGTCTGCCGAGAACGGGTAGCGTGGCAGACCCACGTCGAGGAGGAACCGTGCGTCGCATCCTGGCCGCCGCCGCCCTGGTGAGCGCGGTGTTCGTCCTCGCCGGGTGCAGCGGGACGACCTCGGTCGCGCCGACGCCGGTCAAGAGCACGGACCTCACCAGCTCGGACGGCGGGTTCGACCAGCACGCCGTCGTCGGGGTCGTGCTGCTCCCGGAAGGGTCGACGCCGGCCGGTGGTGGAGCGTCGCTGCCGGATCGGTTCCGCACCTCGCTGACCGAGGCGGGCTTCCGTCCCGACGTGCGGGTCGCCGACGCGGCCGACCCGGCGGGATCGCAGCGGACCGCGGTGCGGGACCTGGTGCGCACGGGAGCGAAGGCGCTGCTCGTGCAGGCGGACGATCCGTCCGCGCTGACCGGGGCGCTGCAGACGGCGCACGACGCGGGCGTGGTCGTGGTCGGTCTCGACGGCGCGGTCCCCGCCAGCGGCACCGGTGGCGACGGGGTCTCGTCCGACTACAGCGTCACCGGGACGGACTCCGACGCCGAGCTCGTCGAGCAGTCGGTCGACGCCGTGACGTCGCTCCAGCGGGGCGAGAAGCCGGCCACCGACTGACGCGGGTCGGTCGCTCTGGTCGCGACCGCGGGCCGGACGGGAGGCTCGTGGCGGGGCCGCCACGAGCCTCCCGTCCGGGCGCGCGCACGTTCCGACCCATCCCGCGCGCAGTAGGAAGCCGAATCGCGCGTAGGAGGCGGGAAAAAGCGGCTTCCTACGTGCGGAACTGCTTCCTACGCGCGAAAGGGCCCCCGACCGGAAGGGCTGCGGTCAGCTCCACCACGTCGGGAAGGACGCGGTGATGGTGTCGACGAGGGCCTTGCGGGCACGTCGGGGGCCGGCGAGCCAGGCCTCGATCGCGCCGACGAACCCCTGGGCGACGAAGCCCGCCGCGACGTCGTCGAGGAGCTCCGGGCGCGTGGCCGGGTCGAGCTCCCGGATGTGCAGCGCGCTCGAGACCGTGAAGTGCTCGACGAGCAACCGGTGCAGCGAGCCGTCGTTCGGGTCGGGGAGTGCCTTGCCGTAGATGTCCCGGTGCGTCACGACGTGCTCGACGACGGCGTTGATGCCCTTGCGGGTGATCGCGGCGAGTTCGTCGCGGCTCGCACCCCGGTCGGAGGCGGTCCGGCGCGCTTCGGCGTCGTCGTCGCGGATGCGGTCGAGTTCGGGGGTGAGCACGTCGGCCAGCAGCGAGCCGGGGGAGACGGCGTGCGAGTAGAACGTGGCGCGGTTGATCCCGGCGGCGCGGGTGACGTCGGCCACCGTGATCTCGGAGACGGGGCGGTCGGCGGCGAGCCGGAGGATCGCCTCGCGCAGCGCGGCCGTGGTGTGCAGGATCCGAGCGTCCACCATGACGCCCACCCCCTCTTCCGGTACGAGTCCGCCCGGAGGCTCCCGAGCCCTCCGACGGTACCGCAGGTCAGGGGAGCGGCACCGTGTCGACCACGACGACACGCGGCAACGAACGGCGACGGGGTGCGGCGCATGCGGACCCGCCCCTAGGATGGTTCCGCGGACGAATCGATTCGATCGATCCCGCGATCACCTCCCCCCACCGCCCCTCATCGTCGAAGGACCCTGCCGTGACCGCGCCCGCGACCACTGGTTCGCTCACCGTCATCCTCCATCCGGGGGACTCGCTCTCCCGCGCCCAGCGGCTCGTGTACGTGTTCGTGCTCGGTGCGCTGACCGCGCTCGGGCCGTTCACGATCGACCTGTACCTGCCGGCGTTCCCGTCCCTGAAGGACCAGTTCGGGGTCACCGACGGCGCCGTGCAGCTCACCCTGACCGCGACCACGATCGGGTTCGCGTTCGGCCAGCTGCTCGTCGGCCCGTGGAGCGACAAGGTCGGTCGCCGCCTGCCGCTCATCATCGCCACGACCGTGCACATCGTGGCGTCGATCTGTGCGTCGATGGCGCCGAACATCGAGGTGCTCGCCGTCTTCCGCGTGCTGCAGGGCATGGGTGCCGCGGCCGGCGGTGTGGTCGCGATGGCCACGGTGCGCGACCTGTTCGGCGGCAGGCCCCTCGTCCGGATGCTGTCGAGGCTCGCGATGGTGAACGGCCTCGCGCCGATCCTCGCGCCGCTCATCGGCTCCCAGATGCTGCGGTTCGTCAGCTGGCGCGGGATCTTCGTGTTCCTCGCCTGCTACGGCCTGGCCGTCGTGATCGCGTCGATCCTGCTCATCGTGGAGACCCTGCCGCCCGCGCGTCGGCACGAGGCCGGCCACTCGACGATGGGGCAGCGCTACCGCGCCCTGTTCTCCGACCGGATCTTCGTCGGGGTCGCACTCATCGGGGCGATGGTCTTCAGCGGGCTGTTCTCCTACCTCAGCGCGTCGCCGTTCCTGTTCCAGGACGTCTTCGGGTTGGACGCCCAGCAGTACGGGCTGCTCTTCGCGGTGAACTCCGTCGGTGTCGTCGTCGGGGTGCAGATCTCGTCGCGGATCGCGCAGCGCGTCGGACCGCAGTGGATCCTGGCGTGCTCGACAGCGACGCTCTTCCTGGCGGCGGTCTCGATCATCGTGCTCGACCTGCTCGGTGCCGGGCTCGTCGGTGTGCTCGTCCCGCTGTGGTTCTTCATCGCGGCCTGCGGGTTCTCGTTCCCGCTCGTGCAGGTGATCGGCCTGGCCGCCCACGGCAAGGAGGCGGGGACCGCTGCGTCCGTGCTGGGCGCGCTGAACTTCGGGGTCGCCGGGCTCATCTCGCCGATCGTCGGGTGGCTCGGCATCTCGCAGGCGGCGCCGATGGCCGCCGTGATGGCGTGTACCTCGGCGGTCGCGATCGTGCTGCTGTGGGCCGTCGTGCGGCCGCGGACGGTGCCGGCCCTCACCCACTGAGTGCCGCCGGCCGACCCGGGGGCGTACCGCGGCGGCGTACGCGTCCATAGGCTGTGTCCATGAGCGACGTGGTGGAGCAGGCACGGGCCGCGGCCGAGGCAGCGCGGGCCGCAGCGGACGAGGCACGACGCCTCGCGGACGAAGCAGCGGCGCGTGCCGAAGCGCTCGCGAAGGCGCTGGAGCAGACGGCGCGCACGCCCGACGCGGAACCGACGGTGGCGGCCGAGCCGGCTCCGGAGCCGGTCGACGTGGCACCGCAGGCCGCCCCGGCGACCGGTACCGTGCCTCCCGTCGAGCCGACCGTCGAGGCTACTGCCGGGGCGGAACCGGGTGGCGGACCGAGCGGGCCGCTCGACGAGGCGTCCGTCGCGGCGATCCGCGACGGCTACACGGTCGACGGCAGCGCCCTCGAACTCGGCGCCCTGGTCAACGGCGATCCCCTGCCCGACGTGCAGGTGCGCATCCCGCTCGGCATGCTCAACCGCCACGGCCTGGTGGCCGGCGCGACCGGGACGGGCAAGACCAGGACCCTGCAGGTGCTCGCCGAGCAGATCGCCGCGAACGGCGTGCCGGTGTTCGCCGCCGACATCAAGGGCGACCTGTCCGGGCTCGCGGTGGTCGGTACCGGCAACGAGAAGCTGCTGGCACGGACCGCGGGCATCGGCCAGGACTGGACCCCGGCGGCGAGCCAGGCGGAGTTCTACTCGCTCGGCGGGCAGGGCACCGGCGTGCCGATCCGGGCGACCGTCTCGGGCTTCGGGCCGCTGCTGCTGTCGAAGGTCCTCGGGCTGAACGACACGCAGGAGTCGTCGCTCGGGCTGGTCTTCCACTACGCCGAGCAGGCCGGGCTGCCGCTCGTCGACCTGTCCGACCTGCGGGCGGTCCTGACGTTCCTGGTCAGTGACGAGGGCAAACCGGAGCTCGCCGAACTCGGTGGGCTGTCGAAGCAGACGACCGGCGTGATCCTCCGCGAACTCATCACCTTCGCGGACAAGGGGGCCGACC
The DNA here is from genome assembly GCF_049341845.1 of Curtobacterium guangdongense. Classification (NCBI taxonomy): domain Bacteria; kingdom Bacillati; phylum Actinomycetota; class Actinomycetes; order Micrococcales; family Microbacteriaceae; genus Curtobacterium; species Curtobacterium guangdongense. The sequence continues at coordinate 145,804 of NZ_JBMPIT010000006.1, read as the reverse complement.
AGTTCTTCGGGGAGCCCGAGATCGACACGCAGGTCTTCCTGCGGACCGCCACCGACGGACGCGGCATCGTGAGCCTGCTCGAGGTGCCAGGGGTGCAGGACCAGCCGGAGGTCTTCTCGACGTTCCTGATGTGGCTCCTCGCCGACCTGTTCAACGAGCTCCCGGAGGTCGGCGACCAGGACAAGCCGAAGCTCGTGTTCTTCTTCGACGAGGCACACCTGCTGTTCAGCGGTGCGTCGAAGGACTTCACCGACCAGATCATCCGCACGGTCCGGCTGATCCGGTCGAAGGGCGTCGGGATCTTCTTCGTCACGCAGACCCCGAAGGACGTCCCCAACGACGTGCTCGCCCAGCTCGGCTCCCGCATCCAGCACCAGCTCCGGGCGCACACCCCCGACGACGCCAAGGCACTCCGCGCCACCGTGTCGACGTACCCGACGAGCGAGTACGACCTGGGGGAGGTCCTGACGTCGCTGGCCACCGGCGAGGCGATCGTCACCGTGATGAACGAGAAGGGCGCGCCGACACCGGTGGCGTGGACGCGCCTCCGTGCGCCGCAGGGGTCGATGGACCCGATGCCGTCGGCCGAGATGGAGGCGCGGGTCGCCTCGTCCCCGCTCCTCGCCACCTACGGCACCCGCGTCGACCCCGATTCGGCGCACGAGATGCTGGCTCGTCGGATGGAGGCGGCTGCCGCGCAGGCTGCTGCCGCGGACGCACAGGAGGCCGCGGCCGCCGCTGCCGCTGAGGCGGAGAAGGAAGCCGCGCGTGCCGCGGCCACCGCCGCGAAGGAGGCCGCGGCGCAGGCGAAGCAGGAAGCACGCGACCGGGCAGCGGCGCAGAAGGAGTACGAGCGGACGCAGCGCGAGTTCGAGAAGGCCGAGCGGGCGGCGCAGACCCGACGGTCACGGAGCACGTCGTCGCGGACGTCGACCTCGCGGAAGGCGGACGACCCGCTGTCCGAACTGCTCGGTGGCGGGCTCGGCGGCTCGATCGCGAAAGAGGTGGTGCAGGGGATCTTCTCGACCCTGCGTCGTCGGCGCTAGGCCGTTCGGCCCGTCAGCGACGGCGGGTCCGGACGGCGGGGTAGCGCCGGCTGAACTCGCGCGAGGACAGCGGTCGACCGAGCTCGGTCACCTGCACACCGAGGCCGTCGACGATCTGCTCGAGACCCTCGTCGCCCCACACCTCCGCCCGCATCCGGAACAGCCGGGTGCCGTCGGCATCGAGCGCGATGAGCTCCCGCGCGGTGCGGTCCACGGAGCTGCCGAACGTCGTCGCGAGCACCACGCCCGCGACGGCGTCGCGCGCGACCGTCCAGCGCGGGGCCAGCACGCCGCGCACGGTGACGCCGTCGGGCCCGAGGCCGACGAACGCCGACCGCAGGCGGATGAACAGGAGACCGACCAGGCCGCCGAGGACGACGACCACGCTGGCGACGACGGCCCAGAGCTGCAGGGGGAACGACACCCACACCAGAGCGACGGCCAGGGGGACCGCCGAGAAGACGATGCTCAGGGCGGTGGAGCGGACGAGCGCAGCCCGCGGCCGGACCACGACGTCGTACGTCACCCGGTCCGTCATCGCCGTCGCCGGCACCGTCGTTTCCCCCACCACTGCTCTCCTCGTCCCCGCGGCCCGTCCGTCCCGGGGGTGCCGCGGGGTCAGCCTAGAGGACTCGCGGGTATCGGCGACAGGTCTGTCCACCCCTTCGGTGGCAGTCCTTGGCGAACGGGGTGCACGGAGGTCCCCATCGTGGGGGACCGGTGACGTGTCACCCCGTCGGATCCCCTCAGGAACGCCGAAACGCGCCGCCCAGACGGACGACGCGTTCCTGACGATGTCACTCCGGCCCGATGGTGAGGGTCGTGTGGCAAGCACTGCGGAGAATGGGGGATTCGAACCCCCGAGGGCTTGCACCCAACACGCTTTCCAAGCGTGCGCCATAGGCCACTAGGCGAATTCTCCTGGCGCCATCTCGCGATGACGACACCCCATGGTACAGGTCTTGCGGGGTGTGCATGACCACCCGCTCCACAGGTCCGTCGCTCCCAGATGTCGTGACATGTCCGGCGGCTACCCTGGGAAGCGTGTCGACCCGCATCTACATCACGTCAGCAGAAGGACACACGGGCAAGAGCACGGTGGCGCTCGGTGTCCTCGAGACCCTCGCACGCACGGTCGGACGCGTCGGCGTGTTCCGGCCGGTCGCCCGCTCCGTGGACGAACCCGACTACGTGCTCGAGCTCCTCCTCCAGCACAGCGGGGCGAACCAGTCCTACGAAGACGCCGTCGGTGTGACCTACGACGACGTGCACGCGGACCCGGACGCCGCGCTCGGCACGATCGTCAGTCGGTTCGCCCAGGTCGAGCGCCAGTGCGACGCGGTCGTGGTCCTCGGGTCGGACTACACCGACGTGGGGAGCCCGACCGAGCTCTCGTTCAACGCGAAGGTCGCCACGAACCTCGGCGCTCCGGTACTCCTGGTGCTCGGTGGACGGGACTCCGCCGAACGCGGGACCCGCACCCCTGCGGACATGGCACAGGTCGCGGACGTGACGACGAGCGAACTCCGCGCGGCGCACGCGCAGCTGCTCGGCGTCGTCGTGAACCGTGCCGATCCCGATGCCCTCGCCGCGATCTGCGACAGCGTCGCCGGTGCCGTGCACGACGACCACCCGGACGTCCCGGTGTGGGCCATCCCCGAGGACGCCGTGCTCGTCGCGCCGACCGTGCGGGCGTTGCTCGCCGCCACCGGGGCGACGCTCGTCCGCGGGGACGACGCACTCCTCGACCGCGAAGCACTCGGCACGGTCGTCGCGGGCATGAGCATGGAGAACGTGCTCCCGCGCCTCATCGAGGGCGGCATCGTCGTCGTCCCCGGCGACCGCAGCGACGTCCTCATCGCCACGCTCCTGGCGAACCAGTCCGACACCTTCCCGAGCCTCGCCGGCGTGATCCTCAACGGCGGGTTCGAGACCGCGCCGCAGATCACGCGGCTGCTCGAAGGGCTCTCGAGCTCGCTGCCGATCGCCACGAACGACCTCGGCACGTACGACACCGCGCTCCGCATCACCCAGACGCGCGGTCGGCTCGCCGCGGACTCCCCGCGGAAGGCCGACCTCGCGCTGTCGTCGTTCGAGCGGCACGTGCAGGCCGACGAACTGCTCGCACGTCTCCAGGTCACGCCGTCCGGTGTCGTCACGCCGCTGATGTTCGAGCACGGCCTGCTCGACCGGGCGCGGGAGCACCGCAAGCGCATCGTCCTGCCGGAAGGTGACGACGACCGGATCCTCCGTGCCGCGTCGACCCTCCTGCAGCGGCAGGTGTGCGAGCTGACGATCCTCGGCGACCCCGCGGCGATCCGGGCACGCGCGACGGAGCTCGGCCTCGACCTCGACGCGGCGCAGCTCGTGTCGCCGTTCGACCCGGAGCTCCGCGAACGCTTCGCCGAGGAGTACGCGAAGCTCCGTGCGCACAAGGGCATGAGCGTCGAACTCGCCCGCGACACCGTGACGGACGTCTCCTACTTCGGCACGATGATGGTGCAGCTCGGCCTCGCCGACGGCATGGTCTCCGGTGCGAAGCACACGACGGCGCACACCATCCGTCCGTCGTTCGAGATCATCAAGACCCGTCCGGACACGTCGATCGTGTCGAGCGTCTTCCTGATGGCGCTCGCCGACCGGGTGCTCGTCTACGGCGACTGCGCGGTGATCCCGGACCCGTCGAGCGAGCAGCTCGCGGACATCGCGATCTCGTCGGCCGAGACCGCGACGCAGTTCGGCATCGACCCGCGGGTGGCGATGCTCAGCTACTCCACCGGCGACAGCGGCTCGGGCGCGGACGTCGACAAGGTCCGCGCGGGGACGGCCTTCGTGCGTGAGCGCCGACCCGACCTGCTGGTCGAGGGGCCGATCCAGTACGACGCCGCCGCCGACCCGACCGTGGCGAGCACGAAGATGCCGGACTCGCCGGTCGCCGGCCGTGCGACGGTGTTCATCTTCCCGGACCTCAACACCGGCAACAACACCTACAAGGCCGTGCAGCGCTCCGCCGGTGCCGTCGCGATCGGACCGGTCCTGCAGGGGCTGCGGAAGCCGATCAACGACCTCTCCCGCGGTGCGCTTGTCAGCGACATCGTGAACACGGTCGCGATCACGGCCATCCAGGCCGGCACCGCTGCCCAGGCCGACCCGGCGCCGACCGCCGCCTGACCACCAGACCCAGCCACCGCCTCCCGTCCGGCCGCACCCGGCCACCCCTGAAAGTGAGCGCCCAGTGACCGCTGCCCTCGTCGTGAACTCCGGATCGAGTTCCTTCAAGTACCAGCTCATCGAACTCGACGGGGAGCGCACGCTCGCCTCCGGACTCGTCGAGCGCATCGGCGAGGCGACCGGCGCGTGGAAGCACACGAACGCGCTGACGGGGGAGTCCTCCTCGAACGACGCCGCTCGCGTCCCGGACCACGCCGCGGGGTTCCAGGCGATGATCGACGCGTTCGCGAAGGTCGGACCGTCGTTCGACGAGCACCCGCCGTCGGTCGTCGGACACCGCGTCGTGCACGGCGGGACGACCTTCGACAGCGCGACGGTCGTCACCGACGATGTCGAGCGCCAGATCGAGGAGCTCTCGAGCCTGGCGCCGCTGCACAACCCGGCGAACCTCCAGGGGATCCGTGCGGCGAAGCAGGTCTTCTCGGACGTGCCGCACGTGGCCGTCTTCGACACCGCGTTCCACCAGACGATGCCGCCGCACGCGTACACCTACGCGATCCCCGCCGACCTCGCGGCCGAGTACGGGATCCGCCGGTACGGCATGCACGGCACCAGCCACAAGTACGTCTCCGAGCAGGCCGCGGTGTTCCTCGACCGGCCGCTGTCCGAGCTCAAGACGATCGTGCTGCACCTCGGCAACGGAGCCTCGGCCGCAGCGATCGACGGGGGCCGGTCGATCGAGACGTCGATGGGGCTGACCCCGCTCGAGGGCCTCGTGATGGGCACCCGGTCCGGCGACCTCGACCCCGCGGTGCTCATCCAGCTGCACCGCGAGGCCGGTCTGTCCTTCGACGAGCTCGACGACATGCTCAACAAGCGGTCCGGGTTGCTCGGGCTCACGGGCAACGGCGACATGCGCGACGTGCAGGCCGCTGCGATCGACGGCGACGAGACCGCGGAGGCGGCGCTCGCCGTCTACCGGCACCGGATCCGTCGCTACGTCGGCGCGTACACCGCCCAGCTCGGCGGGCTCGACGCCGTCGTGTTCACCGCGGGCGTCGGCGAGAACAACGCGCTGCTCCGTCGTCGCGTGCTCGCGGGACTGGAGCACCTCGGGATCGAGGTCGACAACGACCGCAACGAACTGCACTCGAAGGAGGCGCGACTCATTTCCACCGACGCCTCCCGTGTCGCGGTGCTCGTGATCCCCACGAACGAGGAGCTCGAGATCGCCCGGCAGTCCGCCGCGGTCGCGCTGTAGGGCGTGCTGCTCGTCAGCTGATCGCCGCCAGGGCCGCCGGGATCGGGGTGTTGCCGCTCGTGACCTCGAACTGCACGCCGACCGCGGTGTCGTCGAGGAGCGCGTGCAGCACGACGGCGGCCACGTCGGCGCGGGGGATCGACCCCCTCGGGACCGTGCTGCCCACCGCGATCGTGCCCTGCGGCGGGGTGTCGAGCAGCCCACCCGGTCGGACGATCGTCCACCGCATGCTCCGCGCCCGCAGGTCGGCGTCCGCCTCGGCCTTCGCGCGGAGGTACACCTGGAACACCGCGTCGTCGTCCTTCGCCGGGACGACCGCGAGCTCGGCGTCGTACGTGTCCGCGGCCATCGCCGACACCATCACGTAGCGGTCGATCCCCGCCCGTTCGGCAGCGTCCGCGAGGAGGACGGCGGCGTCGCGATCGACCGAGAGCTTCCGTTCCGCGCCGCTGCCCGGCCCGGCGCCTGCGGCGAAGACGACCGCGTCCACACCGCGGAGGCGGAGAGCGAGCTGGTCGTCGTCGAGCTGCTCGAGGTCGGCCACCATCGCGGCCGCACCCGTCTGCTCGACGTCCGACACGTGGGCGGGGTTGCGGACGATGCCGATGGCCTCGTGTCCGGCTTCGGTGATCAGGCGGGCGAGGAGCAGGGCGATCTGGCCGTGTCCTCCGGCGATGGCGATCTTCATGGTTCGATCGTGCTCCTCGTGTCCGGTAGACTGCTTGGCGGCTCCTCACGTGACGCCATCCAGGCCAACTCCCCCAGGGCGGAAACGCAGCAAGGGTAACCGGGCTCTGGCGGGTGCGTGAGGAGTCTTTTTCGTTCTGGGACGGTCTTCCGTTCCGGACTGGAGGCTCTGTGCCGTCCACGCACGCACCCTGCCTCTCGACGTGGCCGGGCCCACCCCGCGCGGCGGCTCTCCACACCGGCCCCGGCTGTCGGTCGTCCCGGCTACCCTTGTCGCGTGGTCACCGCCCTGTATCGCCGTTACCGGCCTGAGAACTTTGCCGAGCTCATCGGGCAGTCGCAGGTCACCGACCCGCTGCGCACCGCGCTCCGGACCAACCGGGTCAACCACGCGTACCTGTTCAGCGGCCCACGCGGCTGCGGCAAGACGACGTCGGCCCGCATCCTGGCGCGGTGCCTCAACTGTGCGGAAGGCCCCACCGACACCCCGTGCGGCGTCTGCCCGAGCTGCGTCGAGCTGGCGCGCGGCGGCAGTGGATCGCTCGACGTCATCGAGATCGACGCCGCCAGCCACAACGGTGTCGACGACGCCCGTGACCTCCGTGACCGGGCCGTGTTCGCGCCCGCTCGTGACCGCTACAAGATCTTCATCCTCGACGAAGCGCACATGGTCACGCCGCAGGGCTTCAACGCGCTGCTCAAGCTCGTCGAGGAACCGCCGGAGCACGTCAAGTTCATCTTCGCGACGACCGAGCCGGAGAAGGTGATCGGGACGATCCGGTCCCGAACGCACCACTACCCGTTCCGTCTGGTCCCACCGGCGGCGATGCTCGAGTACGTCGAGCAGCTCTGCACACAGGAGTCCGTGTCGGTTGCACCGGGCGTGCTGCCGCTGGTCGTCCGTGCCGGCGGCGGGTCCGTCCGCGACACGCTCTCCCTGCTCGACCAGCTGATCGCCGGCAGCGAAGACGGCGCGATCGCGTACGAACGTGCCGTCGCCCTGCTCGGGTACACCGACAGCGCGCTCCTCGACGACGTGGTCGACGCCCTCTCGGTCGCCGACCCCGGTTCCGCCTTCGCCGCGATCGACCGGGTGATCCAGACCGGGCAGGACCCCAGGCGGTTCGTCGAGGACCTCCTCGAGCGGCTCCGCGACCTCATCGTGGTCGCCGCCACCAACGAGAGCGCCGGGGCGGTGCTCCGTGGTGTCTCGCCGGAAGAACTCGACACGATGAGCCGTCAGGCGGGTGTGTTCGGCGCGAACGGGCTGTCCCGTGGGGCCGACATCGCGAACCGCGCCCTCACCGAGATGACCGGGGCGACCTCGCCGCGCCTGCACCTCGAGCTGATGATCGCGCGGATGCTCGTCCCGGAAGCGGACGACACGCAGCGCGGTGCGCTCGCACGGGTCGAGCGGCTCGAGCGCCGGGTCGGTGTCGGCGACGCCGGTGGACACCAGGGGGGCCCGGAAGCGGTGCCGTCGGGGTCCGCAGCAACGCGCCCGGCCCAGGCTGCACCGTCTGCCCAGGCTGCACCGGCGGCGCAGGCCGCTCCGGAGCAGCGCCGTCCCGAACCCTCGGCCACGCCGGCTGCTGAACCACGTCGCGCCGAACCCGCGCCGGTCGAGGCCACCCCGCCGACCAACGCCGCGCAGGACGCGGCTGCGTCCTGGGCAGCTGTCGCACCGGGGACCCCCGAGCCCGAGGCCGCGGCTGCACCTGCACCTGCACCGAGCGCTCCGGAACCGGACGGACACGCGTCGGCGTCGTCGACGGGCATGGGCTCCGTCATCGGCACCGAGCCCGCGATCCAGCCGATCGCCGCCGTCGGATTGCAGCAGATGCGGGACGCCTGGTCGCAGGTGCTCGAGCACGTCCAACGCGCGAAGCGGTCGGCGTGGACCGTCGTCCAGCCGGCGCAGGTGACCGCACTGCGGGACGACGTCCTCACGCTGACGTTCCCGAGCCAGCAGGACGTCGCCTCGTTCAAGGAGATGTCCGACCCGGCGACCAGCGTCAGCGAACTCGTCCGGGCCGCGATCATCGACGTGCTCGGGTTCCGCGTGAAGTTCGTCGCGCGCGGTCCCGGAGGCGCCGGCGGCCCCGGGGGAGGCCCACAGCGTCCGGCCCCGCGCCAGGACACGCCCGCTCCGCGCCAGGACACGCCCGCAGCGTCCGAGCCCGCCTCTGCACCTGCTGCATCCGCCCCCGCGCCGGCCCCGGCCCCCGCCGCTCCTGCGCCGTCGGCCGCTGCGCCGTCCGCGCCGACGTCGTCCGACACGCACCGGGTGCCGACGGCCGCGGCATCGGCGGCGCCGTCTCCGGCACCGCAGTCACCGGCGCAGACCACGAACGCCGACAGCGACACCCCGGCCCCGAGTCCTGCCCCGGCACCGGCTCCCGCCGCGGACCCCGCCGCCGCGCGCGCCCCCGAGACACCGGCGCCGTCGGGCCCGGTCACCGAGTGGGCCGTCGCGACCATCCCGGCGACCGACCCCACCGTGGGTGCCGTCCCGGACGACGTCGAACCGACCTGGGCCGCGCCGATGGGCTCGATCGGTCCGGACGACACCGTCGCTCCCGCGTCGACCCCCACATCGGGACCGGTTGCCGAGACCCAGGCGGCCCTCGACGCCCTGAAGGCCGGCGGCCGTGGGCCCGTCGCGCAGCCGGAACCGGCAGCGCCGGACGTCCCGGTCGACGACTACCCGCTGGACGACGAGCCGTTCGACGACGGCGCTCCGTTCCCCGATCCGGGGCCAGGAGGGGCACGACCACGCAGCACGCAGGCTGCGCCCGCGGCACCCACACCGGCACAGACACAGACACAGGCACAGGCACAGCCACCGGCAGCACCCGCGGCCCAGGCACCCGCCGCACCTGCCGCACCTGCGGCAACCGCGCAGCAGGCGGCCCCGCAGGTCCGTCGCCCGCCCGTCCCCGGCCGGTACGGCGAGGCCGTCGTGCGTGAGATCCTCGGCGCGCAGTTCATCGAGGAGACCTCCCTGAGCGAGGGCATCTGATGTACGACGGCATCGTGCAGGACCTCATCGACGAGTTCGGTCGTCTACCCGGCATCGGTCCGAAGTCGGCGCAGCGGATCGCCTTCCACATCCTCCAGAGCGAGTCGTTCGACCCCTCGCGGCTGTCCGAGCTCCTCGCCGACGTCAAGGAGCGGGTCCGCTTCTGCGAGGTCTGCGGCAACGTGACCGAGTCGGACCGCTGCAGCATCTGCCGCGACCCGCGACGCCAGCCCGCCGTGATCTGCGTCGTGGAGGAAGCCAAGGACGTCGCCGCGATCGAACGCACCCGCGAGTTCCGCGGGCTGTACCACGTGCTCGGCGGCGCGATCAGCCCGATCGACGGCGTCGGTCCCGACGACCTCCGGATCCAGCAGCTCATGACGCGGCTCGCGGACGGCACCGTGGAAGAGGTGATCATCGCGACCGACCCGAACCTCGAGGGCGAAGCGACGGCCACCTACCTCAGCCGCCTGCTCGTGCCGATGGGCATCCGTACGACCAGGCTCGCGTCCGGCCTCCCCGTCGGCGGCGACCTGGAGTACGCGGACGAGGTCACCCTCGGGCGTGCCTTCGAGGGGCGCCGGCTCGTCGGGGGCTGACCCGCAGCGGTCACCACTGCCCCGATCCCACGCACGATCGTTGCGTGCACACCCGCTCACACGCAACATCCCCGAAACACCCCCTACCATTGTGGAAGCCGCGCATCGTCGCGGAACCGTCGTCCCCAGGAGTACCCACCCGTGGCCTTGATCGTGCAGAAGTTCGGTGGATCGTCCGTCGCGAACGCCGAGAGCATCAAGCGCGTGGCCAAGCGGATCGTCGAGACGAAGAAGGCGGGCAACGACGTCGTCGTGGCCGTCTCCGCCATGGGCGACACCACCGACGAACTGGTGGACCTCGCGCACCAGGTCACCCCGATCCCGGCCGGCCGTGAGCTCGACATGCTCCTCACCGCGGGGGAGCGCATCTCGATGGCGCTCCTGGCGATGGCGATCAAGAGCCTCGGGGTCGAGGCGTCGTCGTACACCGGCAGCCAGGCCGGCATGCTGACCGACGCCCAGCACGGCAAGGCCCGCATCGTGGACGTCACCCCGAAGCGTGTCCGCGAGGCGCTCGACTCCGGCCACGTCGCGATCGTCGCCGGCTTCCAGGGCTTCAACCGCACCACGGGGGAGATCACCACCCTCGGCCGCGGCGGCTCGGACACGACGGCCGTCGCCCTCGCGGCCGCACTCGACGCGGACATCTGCGAGATCTACACCGACGTCGACGGCATCTTCTCCGCCGACCCCCGCGTCGTGCCGAAGGCCCGCAAGATCGACCGCATCACCAGCGAGGAGATGCTCGAACTCGCAGCCTCCGGTGCCAAGGTCCTGTACATCCGTGCCGTCGAGTACGCCCGTCGGCACGGCGTCACCCTCCATGTCCGCTCGTCGTTCAGCAACGCCGAGGGAACCATCGTCTACAACCCTGCAGAGGGGGAAACCGTGGAAGAACCGATCATCACCGGCATCGCCGGAGACCTCTCCGAGGGCAAGATCACCGTGGTCGGCGTGCCCGACCAGCCGGGCAAGGCGGCCGAGATCTTCACGATCGTCGCCCGCGCCGGCGCGAACATCGACATGATCGTGCAGAACGTGTCGGCCTCGAACGGGCGCACCGACATCTCGTTCACCCTGCCGAAGGACCAGGGCCAGAGCGTCCTGACCGCGCTCGGTGTCGCGAAGTCGGAGATCGGCTTCGAGGGGATCCAGTACGACGACCAGATCGGCAAGCTCGCCCTGGTCGGCGCCGGGATGCGCACGAACGCGGGCGTCTCCGCCGAGCTCTTCCGTGCGCTGCACCAGGCGTCGATCAACATCGAGATGATCTCCACGTCGGAGATCCGCATCTCGGTCGTCACCCGCGCCGACACCCTGAACGACGCGATGCGCGTCGTCCACCAGGCGTTCGGCCTCGATGCCGACAACGAGGCCGTCGTCTACGCCGGCACCGGCCGCTGAGAGGAGCAGCCATGTCCCAGGAGCTCACCGTCGCCGTCGTCGGCGCCACCGGCCAGGTCGGCGCCGTGATGCGCCGCCTGCTCGAGGAGCGCGACTTCCCCGCCACCTCGGTCCGCTTCTTCGCGAGCGCCCGCTCCGCCGGTACGACGCTGTCGTTCCGCGGGCAGGACGTCGTCGTCGAGGACTCCGAGACCGCCGACCCGTCGGGCATCGACATCGCGCTCTTCTCGGCGGGTGCCACGGCGTCCCGTGCCCTCGCACCGAAGTTCGCGGCAGCGGGCGCGCTCGTGATCGACAACTCGAGCGCCTGGCGGATGGACCCCGAGGTGCCGCTCGTCGTGAGCGAGGTCAACCCGCACGCGATCGAGACGGCGCAGAAGGGCATCGTCGCGAACCCGAACTGCACCACCATGGCGATCATGCCGGTGCTCAAGGTCCTCGACGCCGAGGCAGGGCTCCGTCGCCTCGTCGCGACGACCTACCAGGCGGTGTCGGGCAGCGGGCTCGCCGGTGTGGACGAACTCCTCGGGCAGGCCAAGGCCGCGCTCGAGCAGGACACCGCTCGTCTCACCCACGACGGCAGTGCCGTCACCTTCCCCGAGCCGGTGAAGTACGTCCGCCCGATCGCCTTCGACGTCGTCCCGCTCGCCGGCAGCATCGTCGACGACGGCCTGGGGGAGACCGACGAGGAGAAGAAGCTCCGAAACGAGAGCCGCAAGATCCTCGAGCTGCCCGACCTGCTCGTCGCCGGGACCTGTGTCCGCGTGCCGGTCTTCACGGGCCACTCGATCTCGGTGAACGCGGAGTTCGAGCGGACCCTGACGCCCGAGCGCGCCACCGAGATCCTCGCGAAGGCACCCGGTGTGGAGCTCTCCGAGGTCCCGACGCCGCTGCAGGCAGCCGGGCAGGACCCGACGTTCGTCGGCCGCATCCGCGCCGACCAGTCCGCGCCAGCGGGCCACGGTCTCGCGCTCTTCGTGAGCAACGACAACCTGCGGAAGGGCGCGGCCCTGAACGCGGTGCAGATCGCGGAGGTCGTGGTCGCGCGTCGCGCGGTCGCCGCGTAACCAACAAGCCGGAGTGGGCCCACGCCGCCGGTTCCGGTGCGACGCGCCAGCGGCGCGCCGGCCGTGTCGGTGGGGAGAGGCTCGTGGCGGATCCGCCACGAGCCTCCCGTCCGTTGTTGGGTGAGTCCACAACGCGACGCCGGTAGGATCGTCGGGTGGCAGTGAAGCAGGTGGAACCGATCGACGTCGTCCTCATCGGGGGTGGCATCATGAGCGCCACGCTCGGCGCACTGATCCACCGGCTGGAGCCGAGCTGGAAGATCCGCGTGTACGAGCGCCTCGGCAACGTCGCGCAGGAATCGTCGAACCCGTGGAACAACGCGGGGACCGGCCACTCCGCACTCTGCGAGCTGAACTACACGCCGGAGCTGCCGGACGGCCGGGTCGAGATCGCCAAGGCCGTCACCGTGAACGAGCAGTTCCAGGTCTCGCGCCAGTTCTGGTCGTTCCTCGTCGAGACCGGCGCCCTGCCGGACCCGAAGAACTTCATCAACCCGACGCCGCACATCTCCTTCGTCTGGGGTGCCGACAACGTCGAGTACATGCGTGCCCGCTACGAGGCCATGAAGGACCACCCGCTCTTCGCCGGACTCGAGTTCAGCGACGACGCCGAGCAGATCCGGAAGTGGGCACCGGCGCTCATCCCCGGTCGCAAGAAGGACCAGCCGATCGCGGCGACGTACTCGGCGGCCGGGTCCGACGTCGACTTCGGGTCGCTAACGCGGCAGCTGTTCGACCAGCTCGAGGTGGACGGCGTCGAGTTCGAGGCGAACCACCAGGTCACGAACATCAGCCGCGGCAAGGTGTTCGACGGCTGGGCGCTCGACGTCCTCAACGAGGTCGGTCGCTCGAAGCAGTCGATCGCGGCGAAGTTCGTCTTCGTCGGCGCCGGTGGCGGTGCGCTGCACCTGCTGCAGAAGTCCGGCATCCCGGAGATCCGCGGGTACGGAGGGTTCCCGGTGTCGGGGGAGTTCCTGCGCACCGACGACCCCGAGGTCGTCCAGAAACACTCGGCGAAGGTCTACGGCAAGGCGAGCGTCGGCGCGCCCCCGATGTCCGTGCCGCACCTCGACACCCGCATCGTCGACGGCAGTGCATCGCTGATGTTCGGCCCGTACGCGGGGTTCAGCCCGAAGTTCCTCAAGCAGGGGTCGCTGTTCGACCTGGTCCGGTCGATCCGGCCGCACAACCTCCGCCCGATGCTCAGCGTCGCGTTCTCGAACTTCGACCTGGTGCGCTACCTGATCGGGCAGCTGCTGGCGTCGAAGTCGACCAAGTTCGACGCGCTGCGCGACTTCATGCCGGCGGCGCAGCCGGAGAACTGGCACAAGATCATCGCCGGGCAGCGCGTTCAGGTCATCAAGCCCGACAAGGACAAGGGCGGGGTGCTGCAGTTCGGGACCGAGGTCATCACGGCTGCCGACGGCTCGATCGCCGGGCTGCTCGGTGCGTCGCCGGGTGCGTCCACCGCCGTGCCGATCATGCTCGGACTGCTCCGCAAGTGCTTCCCGGACCGCTGGGACCGCTGGGAGGACGCGGTCCGCGTGATGGTCCCGACCTACGGCAAGGACCTCGGCGACGACGCGGCGCTCGCGGACGAGACGCTCGCGCGCACGGCGAAGGTGCTCGGCCTGCACCACTGACCTTGCCATCCGTTCGAACGTGTGTTCGAATGGCTGCATGCGGTGGGATGGACAGGCGATCGACGCGTCGGGCAGCGACATGCTCCCGGGGCTCGAGTCGAACAGCGGGTTCGTGCGGAGTGTCACCACGCCCGAGTTCGCCGGCGTGACCTTCCACGAAGTCCTCGCGAAGTCGGCGCTGAACCGTGTCGGCGCGATCGACGGCGGCACGTGGGGGATGACCATCAACCCGTACCGCGGGTGTTCGCACGCGTGCGTCTACTGCTTCGCGCGTCCGACCCACACGTACCTCGAGTTCGACGGCGGTTCGGACTTCGACCAGCAGATCGTCGTGAAGACCAACGTCGCCGACGTCCTGCGGCGCGAGCTGGCGAAGCCCACCTGGGACCGCCACCCCGTCGCGCTCGGCACCAACACCGACCCGTACCAGCGAGCAGAGGGCAAGTACCGGCTCATGCCCGGCATCATCGCCGCCCTCGCCGACTCGGGGACGCCGTTCAGCATCCTGACGAAGGGCACGCTCCTGCGGCGGGACATCCCGGCGCTCGTCGCGGCGTCGGAGAAGGTCCCGGTCGACCTCGCCATGTCCATCGCGGTGTACGACGACGACCTGCAACAGTCCGTCGAGCCGGGCACCCCGACGACGACGGCACGGCTCGCCACGGTGCGGGCGGTCCGTGACGCCGGGCTCTCGTGCTCGGTGTTCCTGATGCCCGTGCTGCCGTTCATCACCGACACGAAGGCGCACCTCGACGACGCGATCGGCCGCGCGGCGGCTGCCGGTGCCACCAGCGTCATGTACTCCGCGCTCCACCTGAAGCCGGGCGTCAAGCCCTGGTACATGGACTGGCTCGCGCGCACGCACCCGGACCTCGTCCCCAGGTACCGGTCGATGTACCTCGACAACACCTACCCGCCGAAGGACTACCGCCGCTGGCTCGGCGAGCGGATCCGCCCGATCATGCGGGCGCACGGGATCGGTCTCGGGCGTGTGGACCCGGCGACGGGCTCGATGGGCTTCTCGGTGGACGGCCCGGGGAGCGACCGGGCGGCAGGGGTCTCGCCACTCAAGCGCGTCGATCCGGGCTGGGAGCACGGGCTCCGCCAGCAGGCTCTGGCACCCACCACGGCTCGGGTGCAGGGCATCTCGAACGGGGTGCCGACGCTCTTCTGACGACCGATCGGTACGCGTTCGGGGGACAGCAGGGGTGCAGCCAGGCCCGGTATCATCGACGCAGTCGTCGCCCGGTGCCCGATCCGGGGTACACGGCCGGACCATCGGTGGTTGGATCGTGGGCGGCGCTCCCTGGCTCCCGGAAGGACGATGCACCGTGCTCGGCATCCCCACACACCTCGCTCCGCGCGTGAACGCGTGGTCGACCGTGCGGGCCTTCCACGCGGCGGCCATCGGCTCCCTCGTCGCGGCGGCGATCACGCTGCTGCTGTTCCGTCTCAGCGACCCTGATGTCCGCGTGATCCCCGCCGTGCTCGCGCTGGTGCCGATGCTCGGCATGATCGGCGTGCACGTGCAGTTCGGCACGTGGCGGTCGGCGATCGCCTTCCTGGCCGTCGGCGGGGCGTGCGCCTGGTGGTTCACGCACGTCGTCCAGGGTGAGATCGCGGTCCCGTGGGTTGGCTCGTACCTGTTGTCGCTCGTCGTGATCCCGCTCGTGCTCGTCGGCGGTGCCGGCGCGGTGCCGGGCAGGGTCGTCCTCTGGTCGATCGCCGGTCTCGTCGTCGGCCGCGTCGCCACCACCATCGCGATCGTCCAGGTCGGCGGCGCCGGCCATCCGCTGGTCCTGGCGTGGGTGACCCTCGCGTTCGTCGTGGCGATCGTGCTGGTCGCCGGCCGCAGCACCGCGAGGTCGCAGCGCGTCCAGCCGGAGCTCCTCCGCTCGGCGCGGGAGGAGCACGTGTCGGCGTACCGGTTCGGCGTCGAGGCAGAGGCCTCCGCGATCCTGCACGACACCGTCCTCAACCACCTCGGAGCGATCGCGCTGGCACCGGACGGCCCGATGGACGAGCACCTCGCGCGGACCGTCGAGTCCGACGTGGCGATGCTCACCGGTCGCGAGTGGCTCGCTCCGGAGCCGCGCGCTGACGGGGGAGCAGCGGTCGAGGCCTTCGAGCACGTCGTCGAGGAGCACCGCGCCCACGGACTCGAGGTCGTCGTGACCGGGGACCCGTCCGCCATCGCGCGACTCGAACCGGCCGCGGTGACGGCCCTCGTCCGTGCGGTCGGACAGTGCCTGGCGAACGTGCGGAAGCACGCCGGCACCGACACCGCCGAGGTGAGCGTGTTCGACGACGGCGTCGCGTGCACGGTCATGGTCGTCGACGACGGCCGCGGCTTCGACGAGCAGCAGACCGGCGCCGACCGGATGGGGCTGCGGAACTCGGTCCGGGAGCGCGTCGGCCGTGTCGGCGGCGACGTACAGGTGTGGTCGTCACCCGAAACCGGCACGAGCGTGATGATGACGGTGCCGTACGGCGCGCTGACCGGGTCCGTCCGGTCGATCGGGCGAGCCGACGGCGACGACCAACTCGGGGCTGCCTCATGAGCGCCAGGACCGCACAGCAGTACGACCCGCTCGGCGCGATGGGATCGCGGCCGCTCGCCGTGGTCCTCGGTGCGGTCGGCGTGGTGTGGGCGATCGTCGTCTCGGTGTTCGACCGTGACGTCGTCGGCAGCCCGACGCTCAGCGCCCTGACCGTCCTGCTCCTCGCGGCGTCCACAGCGGTGGTGATCACGGCGTCGAGCCCGTTCCGCGCGCCCTTCCCGCGCTGGGCGTTCGTCCTCCACGTCGGGCTGCTCGCGCTGGCCGCGGTGACGAGCGTCGCCGCGCAGTGGGGGCCGGACGAGAGCGCACTGAACGACTTCATGTCCCTGCTCACGGCGACGGGCATCGTCATGGTGGCCCCGTACCGCCCGTGGCGTGACCTCGTGGTCGGCGGCGTGGCGCTCGCGGTGGTCGACGGTGTCGCCTGGGGCGTCGCTGCGTCGCAGTTCCCGAACGGCGTGCCGGTGGCCGTCGCGGCCTTCCTCGCGGCCGCTCCGACCCTGGTCCTCACGGCGGCCGCCGGGGTGTTCGCGTGGACGTTCGGCGGGCTCGCGGAGCGTGTGCAGATCCGTGCGGGCTCGTACTCGGTGGCGCGGGCCGAGCGCGACGGCATCGCCGCGAGCGTGCAGCAGGACCGCTCGATCATCCTCGCGCGGGACGTCGCACCGTTCTTCGCCGAGCTCCGCACCCGCGAGACGATCACGGACGCGGACCGGGCCCGCGCCAGGTCGATCGCCGACGGCATCCGCCGGGCGATGGTCGCCGACGCCGACCGGACGTGGTTCGAGCAGGCCGTCCGTGCCGAGGGCGGTGCGGGAGCGGCGATCGACGATCCCGACGGGCTCATCAGCACGCTCGACGCCGACCAACGCACGGTCGTCCGCACGTTCGTCCGGGCAGCGCTCCGCGCCTCCACCGTCGATCCGGCGGGCTTCCGCGCCGCCGTGCAGCGGATCGCGGACGGCCGCGTCGAGATCGCCCTCGACGTCGCGGTCGCCGACTCGGACGTCGGCATCCACCGCACGTTCGACCCCTACTTCGCCGTCCTCCGCGTCACCTTCCCCGACCTCGACGTCGCGGTCCGTCCCTCGTCCCTCGCACTAAGGTTCTCGTATGACCAGCACTGACCCGAACAGGCTGACGGAAGGGATGCCTGCCCTGCCGAACCCCGGATCCCGCCGGGTGCGACTGGCCATCCTCGACGACCACGAAGTCCTCCTCGACAGCCTGTCGAGCTGGATCGCCGTGAACGCCTTCGACTTCGACCTGGCCCTCACCGCGCACACCTGGCTCGAGATGGTGCACAGCGACAGCTTCCCGACGGACCTGGTGTTCCTGGACTTCCAGCTGAAGGAGCCCGTCTCGATCGAGGCCCGCGTCCGCACCTGCCGTGCCGCCGGCGCGAAGGTCATCGTCCTGTCGAGCGTCGACACCCGGGAGTCCCGCGACCGTGCGCTCGCCGCCGGTGCCGCTGCCTTCCTGTCGAAGTCGCTCCCGATGCGCGAGGTGATGGACGTCGCCCGCGACGTGATGGGCGTCGAGCGGGAGACCCCGACCCAGCGTGAATGGCGTCCGCTCCCGACCGGCGCGACGGCCCACCAGCGACCGAAGCTCAGCCACGGTGAGGAAGAGGCGCTCCGGCTGTACGTGTCCGGCTACTCCACCAACGAGGTCGCGTCGCAGATGAACGTGCAGTACGAGACCGCGAAGACGTACCTGCGCCGGGTCCGCGAGAAGTACGCCAAGGTCGGTCGTCCCGCGTCGAAGAAGTCCGACCTGATCCGTCGCGCGGCGGAGGACGGCTTCCTCTCCTAGTGGCGAAGCTGTACTTCCGCTACGGGGCGATGAACAGCGGTAAGAGCACGGGGCTCCTGCAGGCCGCGTACAACTACGAGGAGCGCGGACACCGCGTGCTCCTCGCGAAGCCGTCCGTCGACACGAGGGGGGACCGCGAGATCGTCTCCCGTCTCGGCGTGACGCGGGAGGTCGACATCGTGCTGCCGGCCGACGTCGACGTGCGCGGTGCCGTCACCGACGCCGGTGCCACCGACCCCGAGTCCGACCGGCTCGACGGCATGGTCCGTCCGGTCAGCTGCGTGCTCGTCGACGAGGCGCAGTTCCTCACCCCGACGCAGGTCGACGACCTGCTGCGGATCGCGGTCCTCGACGAGATCCCGGTGATCGCGTACGGCATCCGCACCGACTTCCGCACAGAGGCCTTCCCCGGCAGCCGACGTCTGCTCGAGGTCGCGCACTCGCTCGAAGAGCTCAAGACCATCTGCCGCTGCGGCCGCAAGGCGGTGTTCAACGCCCGCAAGGTCGACGGGCGCTTCGTGTTCGACGGGTCACAGGTCGCGATCGACGGCGTCGACGTCGAGTACGAGTCCCTCTGCGCGAACTGCTACCTGACGGAGTCGGGCGGCCGCCTCGACGGCAACTGACGGGCCGCGCACCGGACAGGAGGCCCGTGGCGGGGCCGCCCCGAGCCTCCCGTCCGCCGTCCGGTGCGGAATGCACGCGACCCGGCATGCGTTGCCGCCCACATGAGCGACGCATCCGTGCACCTGTCCGTCCTCGACCTGGCGACCCGCGAGTACGGCCAGTCCAACACCGAGGCGCTGCAGGGCTCCATCGACATGGCCGTGCACGCCGAGAAGCTCGGCTACGAGCGGTTCTGGGTCGCCGAGCACCACGGGATGCCCGGGATCACGTCGTCGGCTCCAGCGGTGCTCCTGAGCGCCGTCGGGGCCGCGACCAGCACCATCCGCATCGGGTCCGGCGGGGTGATGCTGCCGAACCACGCGCCGCTCGTCGTCGCCGAGCAGTTCGGGACCCTCCGGGCGCTCTACGGCGACCGCGTCGACCTCGGTCTCGGGCGCGCCCCCGGGACCGACGGGGCGACCGCGATGGCGCTGCGCCGCACGGACCGTCTCGACGTCGACGACTTCCCCGAGCGGCTCGCCGACCTGATCGGCTTCTTCACCGGCATGGACGAGTCCAACCCGCTCGCGCGCATCCGCGCCGTCCCCGGGTACGGCGACGTGCCCGAGTTCTGGCTGCTGGGGTCGTCCGGCTACAGCGCGCAGGTCGCCGGTGCGCTCGGCATCTCGTTCGCGTTCGCGCACCACTTCGCGTCCGACAACACCGAGGCGGCGCTCGCGCTCTACCGCGACTCGTTCCGTCCCTCGCGCTTCCGGTCGGAGCCGAACGCACTCATCGGCGTGCAGGTCGTCACCGACGAGGACCCCGCCGTCATCGAGGAGCAGAGCGCTCCCGGCATGATCTCGTTCATCCGGATGCGCCAGGGCGCGAAGCCCGAGCCGGTGTCCATGGACGAGGCCCGCGCCTACGAGTTCAGCGACCTCGAGCGCCGGTTCATCGCGGCGCGTACCGAGCGCCAGGCCTACGGCTCGGCGGACGAGGTCGCGTCGAAGATCAACTCGTTGCTCGAGTCGACCGGTGCGAACGGCGTGATCGTCGCGCCGGGTGCTGCGCAGGCGCGGTACCGGCACCAGGCGCTCGACGTCGTCGCGTCGCTGCACGGGGCCGGGCGCTTGGTGCGTCCGTCCGTCGCCGTCGGCTGACGGGCGCTGCGCATCGCCGATGCAACGCGCGTCGTGCGTCCTGCGTCGTGCGTCGCGCGTCGTGCGTCGGTCGAGGGAACAGAAATGGTCGAGTCCGGCGCTCGGACTCGACCATTTCTGTTCCCTCGGCACGGGCAGTCAGCCGGGAGGCTCGGGTCAGGTGAGCAGGCCCAGTCGCGTGGCCGTCGCCACGGCTCCCACCCGGCTGGTCACGTCGAGCTTCCGGAAGACGTTGTAGACGTGGCGCTTCACCGTCCCGATCGCGAGACCGAGGTCGGTGGCGATCTCGGCGTTCGAGCGCGCAGCGGCGACGAGCCGGAGCACCTCGACCTCGCGGTCGCTCAGCGGGGAGCCGGCGCGGGCGTCGGTGACGACGTCCACCGGGAACGTCACCGGTGCGGCAGGTCCGGTGCTCGCGCGGACGATCCGCTCGACGAGCTCGCGGCTCGGGGTGTCCTTCGTCACGAAGTCCACCGCGCCGGCGTCCAGCAGCGCGCGGCGGAGGACGGCGTCCCGGTGCATCGTCAGGACGACGACGGCGATGCCCGGGTGGTTCCGTCGCACGGTGGCGATGGTCCTGCGGGCGGGGGGACCGTCGAGCTCGACGTCGAGGAGCAGGACGTCGATCGCGGCGGCCTCGGGCCCGTCGAGGACGTCGGACGGGCGCTCACCGTGTGCGACGACGCGGATTGTCGGGACCGACGCCAGGATCGTTGCGAGGCCCTCGCGGAAGAGCCGGTGGTCGTCGACGATCGCGACGTGCGTCACCGCCGACGTCACAGTGCGCCCTTCGGCACGACGAGCGTGACGGTCGTGCCGGCGCCGGGTGCACTCGTGACGTCGATCCGAGCGCCGATCAGCGCGGCGCGCTCCCGCATCGTGGACTGACCCAGTCGGCCCTCGGCGCTTCCGTCGGTGTCGAACCCGGGACCATGGTCTCGCACGGTCACGGTGAGGGCATCAGCACCCCAGTCGAACCGGACGTGGACGGCGGCGTCGCGCGCGTGCTTCCACCAGTTGGTGAGTGCTTCGAGGAGGATCGTCAGCGACTCCTCCGCCCGCCAGTTCACGAGCGGTACCGCTGTGCCGTGCGACGCGATCGTCACCCGTTCGGTGTCCGGGAACAGGTCCTTGACGTGTCGGGCGAGCGCGGCGTCCAGGACGTCGTCCCCGACGCGGGCGTGCAGGGCGACGGCGAGGTTCTGGACGTCGCCGAGCGCTCGGCGCAGCTGCGTCGCGGCGGCCTCGAGCTGTGCGGTGCGCTCCGGTGCCGGGGGATCGGTGAGGAGCGCGAGGTCGATGCGCTGGAGGCCGGCGAGGATCCCGTGCGCGACCCGGTCGTGCAGGTCGCGGGCGATGTGGGCCCTGGAGTCCAGGTTCGCCGTCGTGACGCGTTGGCGGAGCGCCTCGGTGTACGCGACCGCTCCGGCGGGGAACCGACTCCAGATGCCCGCGTGCAGGGCCCTGGACGCACGCATGAGCTCCGTGGGGGTGCTGGCATCGACCTCGTCGACGAAGACCGGCAGGTACTCGTCGAAGAGCACCTCAGCCGCGAGCATCGCCCCTGCCGGGTGCTGCATGTGTTCGGCGTGCAGGGCGCCCGTCGCCAGGTGCTCGTCGGCGAGGAGGAGGTCGCTCGTGATCGAGCCTTCCTCGCCCTCGGCGTAGCGACGGTGTGCGTCCTCGAGCATCGACGTGACGTTCTCGAACAGGCTGGCGGCCATCACGGGGTCGTCACGGAGTTCGGGGAACATCGTGCCGATGCGGGCGACGACTGGGGCGAGGCGGTCGGGGGTCTCCATGTCGCAAGTCAGGCTAGCGTCGGCCGGCGGGGACACGTCCTGGCACACCGGCCGGTGTGTCCTCGGGCACACGTGTCCCCAGGACACGGAGAAGGCCCGGATCCGTACGGATCCGGGCCTTCATCTGTCGGGGTGACAGGATTTGAACCTGCGACCTCCTCGTCCCGAACGAGGCGCGCTACCAAGCTGCGCCACACCCCGAGGTGTGCTGGTCACTTCGTGAAGCGACCTGCAGAAGTCTAGCGGATGATCCGGGGTGCTCACGACCACGACGGCAAAACCCGTGCATCTGGTTGCATGTCACATTCCACACCGGCCAGGATGAGCCCGTGACCCAGAACCGACGCGCACGACTGTTCGCCGTCCTCGTGGTGACCGCCATCGCCACGGTGACACCCCTCATCACCGCCCCGTCCTCAGCCTCCGCGGCACCGGCCGGGTGCGTGTCGAAGGTCCTGCGCGCGGGGATCGACGACGAGTTCTGCGTCGTGCGCCTGCAGTCGCTGCTCAACTACGACCGCTTCCGCTACGGGCAAGCACCGATCGCCGTCGACCGGCGCTTCGGGCCGCTCACCGACGGTCGGGTCCGTGTCGTGCAGAGTCGCTCGTGGATCACGATCGACGGGATCGTCGGGCGCGGGACCTGGCGCGTGCTCTGCGCTCCGGGCAGCGGCGGACACACCGCGATGCAGGTCTCCGTGGGCTGCGCGACGCTCTGATCGAGCAGGAGCGGCGGGTCAGACGCGGGCGGTCAGGGTGACGACGACCGCCTCCGGGCGGCACGCGAACCGCACCGGCGCGTAGATCGACGTCCCGAGGCCGGCCGAGACCTGCAGCCAGGCCCAGTGCGTCCGGTTCTGCCAGCGGTGGAGGCCGCTGGCGTACTTGCGGGGCAGGTCGCAGTTCGTGACGAGGGCACCGACGCCGGGGACAGCGACCTGCCCGCCGTGCGTGTGCCCGGCGAAGATCGCGTCGGCACCCTGCCGGACGAACGCGTCGAGGACGCGACGGTACGGCGCGTGCGTCACGCCGATCGACACCGGTGCCGGACCGTCTTCGTCCTCGGACCAGGGCACGTCGCCGCGCATCTCGTCCACGTTCGTCGGGAGGAGGTCGAGGCGGTCCCAGTCGCGGTGTGCGTCGGACGTGCCGAAGAGCTCGAAGCGGGAGCCACGGACCTCGATGGCGTGTGCCTTGTCGTTGAGGTCGAGCCAGCCGAGCGACTCGAAGAACGCGGTCTGCCGTTCGATGTCGAGGTCGACCGGTTTCGCGGACGCGTGCATCCGGCTCGGACCGCCGAAGTACTTCAACGGGTTCCGGGGGGAGGGGCCGTAGAAGTCGTTCGAGCCGTACACGAAGGCACCTGGGATGCCGCGGAACGGCTCGAGCGCGTACTCGACCGCTGCGTTCGCCGTCGGGTGCCCGAGGTTGTCGCCGGTGTTCACGACGAAGTCCGGCTCGACCAGGCTCAGGTCGCGGAGCCACTGCTGCTTGTCCGCCTGCCACGGCGCCATGTGGATGTCGGACAGGTGCAGGACGACGACGTCACGCGATCCCGGCGGCAGGATCGGCATCGTCTCCCAGCGGATCGCGAACCGCCGCCGCTCGACGAGCGTGCCCCACGCCGCCGCGCCGGCGCCGACCGCAGCGCCCGCTGCGAGGACGCCGAGCGCTGCCCGGCCGCGACTCACTGGCAGTCCTTGGGGGCCTTGCCGTCCTTGTTGCCGAACAGGGTGAGGTTGATCGTGGTGTCCTTCGACGCGGCGGTGTTCGCGCCCGGGTCCACCGCGGCGACCTTGCACTGGTTCTTGCCGTCTCCCGGCTGGTACTGGTCGGAGACGTTCACGTTGCCGAACCCGGCGCCGTTCAGCGCCGAGCGGGCGTCACCGACGGACTTGCCCGCCACCTCCGGCACCGTCGACTGTGAACCGTCCGTCGTGTAGACCGTGACGCTCGAGCCCTTCGACAGCGCTGAGCCGGCGGCCGGAGACGTCGACTGCACCGTTCCAGCGGTTCCCGGGCCCGGCTGCGTGCCGCCGTCGACATAGGTGAAGCCGGCACCGCTGAGCGTGGCGCGGGCTTCATCGGTGGTCTTGCCCGCCACGTCCGGGACGGTGATGCTGTTCCCGCGGATCGACGACGAAGTCGGCGCCTGGAACGGGGTCCCTGCGTACTGGGTGTTCACAATGCTCTGCGCCTGACGCCACAGCGACGTTCGAGACAGCGAGTAGAGACCGTGCGGGCCGGCGGCCTTGCGCAGACTCTGCTTGCCCTCGATGTTGCCGAGCCACGTGGCGGTCGCGACCTTCGAGGTGGAGCCGACGAGCCAGATCTGGTCCGCTTCGTCGGTGGTGCCGGTCTTGCCGAACTCGTCGTAGCCGTCCGGCGTCCGTCCGCCACCGGCGGTACCGACCGTGAGGACCTTCTTCATCGCGTAGATCGCGGTCTGAGCGACCGAGGGGTCGATTGCCTGCGTGCACTCCTTCTGCTGTCCGCCGAGCGCCTTGCCCTCGGCGTTCGTGACGTTGTCGATCACGATCGGCCGGCAGAACGTGCCGTTGTTGGCGATGCCGGCGTACGCGGCGGCCATCGTGAGCGGCGCGATGTAGTTCGTGCCGAGGACGGCCGAAGGGTTGAGCATGATGTCCGAGGTCGTCTTCTGCGACATGTCGTCGCCGTAGCCCTGCTCGCTGGGTCGCGGGTTGGCGAGGTGGACGCCGAGGCTGTCGGCGGTCTTCCGGATGTCGCAGTAGTCGAGCTTCTGCGCCATGTTCACGAATGCGACGTTGACCGAGCGGTAGGTCGCACTCTCGACGGACATGTTGCCGCCCTCACCGGCGGAGTCGTTCTTCGGCGTGTACACCGGACTGATCCCGCTCCGGCTCCCGCACACCTCGTAGCTCGTGAACGCTCGCGTCGTCCCGCTCACGGTCTCGTTGAGCCCGTGCCCGTTCTGCAGCCAGTTCAGGAGCGTGAAGACCTTGAACGTCGAACCGGTCTGGAAACCCTCACCGCCGCCGTACTTCGAGTCGACGTTGAAGTTGATGCCGGAGTCCGTCGCCGGCGCGCACGCGTTGGGGTCGGCCCCCTCGACGCCGCAGCCCACCAGCTGGTTGTAGTTCTTGTTCTGGACCATCGTGAGCACGCGCCCGGTGTCGGCCTCGACCGAGTCGATCGTGCCACCGAGCTGGAACCGCGCCTCGGTGTTGGGCGCGTAGCTGTTGATGAGGTCCTTCTGCTGGTTGTTGAGGTCGAGGTTCAACGAGGTCTGGACCGTGTACCCGCCGTTGCGCCACGCGGCGTTGCGCTCCTTCTGCGTGGAGCCCAACTGCGACATCTCCTTGACGACCTGCACCGCGTAGTCGCAGAAGAACTGCGAACCGTTGCCGGCGGCGGCCTTGCAGCCCTGGGTCGGCGCGGTGAGGTGCACGTAGTCGGCGGGCTTCGATGCGATCGCCGAGTCGAACTGCTCCTTCGTGAGGTGCTTCTGCGCGTACATCGACTTGAGGATGACGTCGCGGCGGGCGACGTTGGCGTCGTAGTACTTCGGGTCGGACAGGTTCCTGGTGTTCGGCGACTGGACGATCGCCAGGATGGACGCGGCTTCCTGCGGGGTGAGGTCGGTGGCGTCCTTGTTGAAGTAGTGCTGCGCAGCGGCCTGCACGCCGTAGGTCTGGTCGCCGAAGTACGCGATGTTCAGGTACCCGGTGAGGATCTGCTTGTGGGTGTACTTCTTCGCGAGCCCGATCGCGAGCTTCATCTCCTCGAGCTTGCGGGGGATGGTCTGCTCGACGGCGTCGTTGTACGCCTTCTGCTGCTCTTCCAGCGTCGGGAGCTCGAGGGCCTGCTGCATCTTGATGTTGCGGACGAGCTGCATCGTCAGGGTGGAGCCACCGCCCGACTCGCCCAGGCCGCCGGCGAGTGAGCCGACACCGGCACGCACGAGCGAGGTCATGTCGACGCCGCCGTGGTCGTAGAAGCGCTTGTCCTCGCCGTCGATCGCGGCGTTCTTCAGCTGGTCGCTGATCTGGTCGAACTTCAGTTCCTGACGGTTCTGGTCGTAGACCGTCGCCAGGTGGACCGGCTGGCCGCCCTGGTACGCGAGGACCTCGTTGCGCTGCGGCAGGTCGCCGATCTCGATGTACTCGGGCAGCGACTCGAACACGCCGATGGTCGAGGTCGTCGTGACACCGGCGACGGCGATGGCCGGGGTGACACCGATGGTGACCAGGAGTCCGGCGAGCACACTGAAGCCGACGAATCCGATGAAGGCGCCGACTGCAGAGACGGGCTTGGTCCGCGAGGCAGACGTCTTCTGGGCAGACATAGGATGCAGCCTAAACGACACCTCCGACTCGAAGGCTGGCAAGGAACCGCATGACTCGCTGGGAATACCTCACGACGCCGTTGATCATCCACAACACCACCGCCATCCTCAACAACTTCGGCGACGAGGGCTGGGAGCTGGTCCAGGTCGTCACCGGCCCCGAAGGCGGGCTCGTCGCGTACCTGAAGCGCCCGAAGGCCGACGCATGACCGTCGCGGCACGTCTCGCCGAACTCGGCCTGGAGATCCCGACCGTCGCGGCTCCCGTCGCCGCGTACGTCCCGGCGGTCGTGACCGGGCAGTACGTCTACACCGCAGGGCAGTTGCCGTTCGTCGACGGCGCGCTGCCGGTGACCGGCAAGGTCGGCTCGGACGTCGACGCGGAGACCGCGACGGCCCAGGCACGGCAGGCGGCACTCAACGCGCTCGCGGCCGTGCAGTCCGTCGCCGGATCGCTCGAGCACGTCGCCCGCGTCGTCAAGGTCACCGTGTTCGTCGCGTCCGACCCGTCGTTCACGGGCCAGCCCGGCGTCGCCAACGGCGCGTCGACGCTCGTCGGCGAGGTCTTCGGCGACGCCGGCGTCCACGCGCGGAGCGCGGTGGGCGTCGCGGTGCTGCCGCTGGACGCACCGGTCGAGGTCGAGCTGGTGGTGGAGCTGACCGCCTGACGGCAGCAACCGACGCAGGGAACGCGAGCAGGGCCTCCAGTCAGGACGGACTGGAGGCCCTGCTCGCGTGGACGGGACTACATGAGTTCCGCGATGGTCGCCATGATCGTCGGGTCGGCCAACGTCGTCGTGTCGCCGATGCGGCGGCCCTCCGCCGCGTCGCGGAGCAGCCGGCGCATGATCTTGCCCGACCGGGTCTTCGGCAGTTCCGGCACGATCGTGATCTGCCGCGGCTTCGCGATCGCACCGATGCGCGTGCCGACCCAGGCGCGGAGCTCGGCGGTGACGGCGTCGCGGTCGACGCCGTCGGCCGCTTCGGACGTCAGGATCACGAACGCGACGATCGCCTGACCCGTGGTCTCGTCGGCCGCCCCGACGACGGCCGCCTCGGCCACCCCTTCGTGCCCGACCAGTGCCGACTCGATCTCCGCGGTGGAGAGCCGGTGTCCGGAGACGTTCATGACGTCGTCGACCCGGCCTTGCACCCAGATGTCGCCCTGCCCGTCGAGCCGCGCACCGTCGCCGGCGAAGTACCGGCCGGGGAAGCGGTCCCAGTACGTCTCGACGAACCGGTCCGGGTCACCCCAGATGCCGCGCGCCATCGACGGCCACGGCTCTGTGATGGTGAGGTAGCCGCTCTCACCAGGGTCGGCGCGGTGCCCGTCCTCGTCGACGATCTCGGCGACGATCCCGGGCAGCGGGGTCTGTGCTGCGCCCGGCTTGAGCTTCGTCACACCGGGCAGCGCGGAGATCATGATCGCGCCGGTCTCGGTCTGCCACCACGTGTCCACGATCGGCGTGCGGTCGTGCCCGATCACCTGGCGGAACCAGTGCCACGCCTCGGGGTTGATCGGTTCGCCGACGCTGCCGAGGAGTCGCAGGGTGTCGAGACTGCGGGCGTCCGGGACCTGGCGCCCGCCCTTCATGGCGGCGCGGACGGCGGTCGGCGCCGTGTAGAGGACCGTCACGCCGTACGCGTCGACGAGGTCCCACCAGCGGCCGGGCTTCGGCTCGTCCGGGGTTCCCTCGTAGAGGACCTGCGTCACGCCGTTCGCGAGCGGGCCGTAGACGACGTACGTGTGCCCGGTGATCCAGCCGATGTCGGCGGTGCACCAGTAGACGTCCTTGCCCGGGTGCATGTCGAACACGTTCTTGTGCGTGTACGCGGCCTGCGTGAGGTAGCCGCCCGAGGTGTGCACGATGCCCTTCGGCTTCCCGGTCGTGCCCGACGTGTAGAGGATGAAGAGCGGGTTCTCCGCGGGGAAGGCCTGCGGCTCGTGGGTCGGGGCCGCCTTGGCGAACTCGTCGTGCCACCAGAGATCGCGGTCGTTCCACGCGATGTCGTTGCCGCCGCGCTTGACGACGACGACGTGCTCGACGCTGTCGGTGCCCTCGCCCTGCAGGGCTTCGTCGACCGCCGGCTTCAGCGGGGCGACGGCCCCGCGGCGCCAGCCACCGTCCGCGGTGACGACGAGCTTCGCGCCGGCGTCCTCGATGCGGGCGCGGAGGCTCTCGGCGCTGAACCCGCCGAACACGACGGAGTGCACGGCGCCGATGCGGGCGACCGCGAGCATCGTGACGACGGCCTCGGGGATGAGCGGCATGTAGACGACGACGCGATCGCCCTGCTCGACACCGAGGTCCGTCAGCATGTTCGCCGCGCGCTGCACGTCGGCGGTCAGCTCGGCGTAGGTGATGCGCCGGGTGTCGCCGGGAGCGCCCTCGAAGTGGATCGCCACCCGGTCCCCGTTGCCGGCGCGGACGTGTCGGTCGAGGCAGTTCTCGGCGACGTTCAGCGTGCCGTCGTCGAACCACTTCGCGAACGGCGCCCCGGACCAGTCGAGGGTCCGCGTGAACGGTGTGCGCCAGTCCAGGAGGCTCGTGGACTGCTCGGCCCAGAACGCTTCGCGGTCGGCCGCGGCGGCGTCGTGCAGACCCTGGTCCGCGACGGCGTCCGCGACGAACTCCGGGGGCGGCGGGAAGGTGCTGCTGTCGTCGTGGTGGCCGTCGTCGTGTCGTTCGTCGACGTTGGTCGGAGTGGACATCGATGTCCTTTCGCGTCGTTGCGTCCGGGGGTGCAAACGGAGACTACCCCTCGGCGTGGGGCCGTCGTGCGTGGGGCTGTCGGGGCGTTCCGGGCCGTGGAACCCGTGATCCGTCGGTGGGTTCTCCTTCCGGTCGGAGGGATTCGGTGAGGACGCGGCGCGTCGGGGTTGCCCGCAGGGGCTCGTCGTGGGGTACAGTAGATCCCGCCGGACTCGTTTCCGGCGGCATCGGATCGGATTCCCCCCAATCCTCCGTTGTCCTGGCGGCACCTGTTCCCCCCAACCGGTG
This sequence comes from Curtobacterium guangdongense, assembly GCF_049341845.1. NCBI lineage: Bacteria > Bacillati > Actinomycetota > Actinomycetes > Micrococcales > Microbacteriaceae > Curtobacterium > Curtobacterium guangdongense. Next base: position 116,629 of record NZ_JBMPIT010000006.1, on the reverse strand, counting down.
CCGCCTCTTCTTTTCCCCGGACCGGTCCGCCGTGCAGCGTCGCACGACGGACCGGATTCGTCGGGGGCGATCCGCGTCCGTCCGCGGAACGGTGGACAGACCGGTCCATGCTGCTGCATGTACCTCGGTCGGCGGCGGGCGAGCACCGCGGTGCCTCCGGTGGTGCGTGTTCGCGTCGTGCGCGTCCTTCCGCGGTGTCGACCGGCCGCCGGGTGCTCCGGGGTACGTGCATTGTGATCGGGGGACAAAACTGTCCACTGGTGTGGATGACGAGCCCGGCCTCCCCGATTCGTGGCGAGCGGCGAGCGCGGCGTCACGGGGACCTAGCGTTCCGCAGATGCACCGCCACCGCGCCGTCCCCTCGCCGTTCCTCCCGGGTGCCGCCGTGCCTCGACGCGCCCGACCGGGGATCGACCCGGTCGAGTTCGAGGAACTCGCTCCGCTCGTGGCGGACGACACAGTGACCGACGTGCTGGTCTCCGGCGGTCTGGGCGTGTGGCTCGACCAGGGCGACGGGCTGGTCGACTCCGGGATCGTGCTGGACGAGGGACGGACACGCGAACTCGCGACACGCCTGGTCGCGCTCGGGGGTCGGCACGTCGACGAGAGCACGCCGGTGGCGGACGTCCGGCACGGTGACGGGATCCGGGTGCACGTCGTCCTGGCGCCGATCTCCGTGCGGGGCACGACGCTGTCCCTCCGCCTGCCCCGTGGTGCACCGCCGACGCTCGACGCGCTCGAGCGGAGCGGGACGTTCGAGCGTGTGCCCCGCGGGTTCGTGGAGGACGCCGTCCACCGCCGCCGCAACGTGCTCGTGTCCGGGGCGACCGGCAGCGGGAAGACGACGCTCCTCGCCGCGATGCTGGCCACCGTGCCGCGCGACGAGCGCATCGTGACGGTGGAGGAGGTCGCGGAACTCCGGATCGCCCACCCGCACGTGGTGTCGCTCGAATCGCGGCAGGCCAACGCCGAGGGTGCCGGAGCCCTCGGTCTCGACCGGCTCGTCCGCGAGTCCCTCCGGATGCGTCCGGACCGGATCGTGGTGGGGGAGTGCCGTGGGGCAGAGGTCCGCGAGCTCATGTCCGCACTGAACACCGGACACGACGGTGGCGCCGGCACGGTCCACGCGAACGGTCTCGACGACGTCCCCGCCCGCCTGGAGGCGCTCGGGGCGCTCGCCGGGCTCGGGCCGACCGTGCTGTCCCGGCAGGCGGTCAGTGCGTTCGACCTGGTCCTCCACGTGGAGCGTCGGCGGGGCGTGCGTCGGCTCGCAGCGGCCGGGAGGCTCGGGGTCGACCCGGTAGGGCGGCTCACCGTCGAACCCGTGGTCGCGGGCACCGGGCGGTCGGGTCGGCGCGGATGACGCGTCCTGCTCGTCGGGGTGGTGCTGATGCGGTGGGGGCGGCGCGGTTGCTCGACCGTGTCGCGACGCTCGTCGCCGCAGGGGTACCGCCGTCGCGGGCATGGGCGCTCGCGGCAGCGGCCGGCCCGCCCGTGGTCGCCGGTCCCGCCTGGGAGGACGTGCGCGCCGTCACGACGGTCGCCACCAGGACCGGTGCGCCGGTCGCGCCGACGCTCCGCGCCCTGGCGACGGCCCTCCGGCGGGCAGCGGCAGGAGACCGAGCCGTCCGGGTGGCGCTCGCCGGGCCACGGACGAGCGCGAACGTGGTCCTCGCACTGCCGGTGCTCGGACTGCTGCTGGGATCGCTGTGGGGGATCGACACGATCGGTGTGCTCACGGGGACGCCGATCGGCTGGGCGTGCTGCACCGGTGCCGCGCTGTTCGTCGGGGTCGGCCGCGCCTGGTCGGCACGACTCGTCCGCGCAGCGACGCCCACCGGCCGGATCCCCGGCATCCTGCTCGACGCCTGGGCCGTGGCACTGTCCGGCGGCGGGTCGTGGTCCGGTGCCGGGGACGCCGTGCGCGCGGCCCTGCCGTACGCCGATGACACGACGGAACGACGACGACTCGGCGAGGTGCTCGACCTCGCACGGCGCGCAGGGGTGCCGGCCGCAGCACTCCTGCGCAGCGCGGCCGAGGACCTGCGGGACGACGTCGCGTCGGAGTCGCTCGCGGTGGCGGAGCGGCTCGCGGTGCGCCTCGTGCTGCCGCTCGGGACCTGCGTCCTGCCGGCGTTCGTCCTCGTCGGGGTGGTGCCCGTCGTCGTCGGGATCCTCTCCTCCACCGTGAACGGAACGGGGTGATCGCTCCACGGGTTCGCCGCTCGCCGCCCGGCCCGGACGAATGGTCGCGAGGCTGGGTGCACCAGATCAGAAGGGACCCCATCATGACCGAACGACCGAACCCACCGTCCGCACCGCGGGGCCGAACGGCCTGGCTCTCCACCCGGCTCCGCGACGACCGCGGTTCCGCGACCGCCGAGTACGCCGTCGTCATCCTCGCCGCCGTGGCGTTCGCGGGGGTCCTCGTCGCGGTGATGCGCTCCGGGGAGGTCCAGTCGATCCTGACCGAGCTCGTCCGCGGTGCCCTGTCACTGTGAGCGCGGCTCCGACGACCGCGGGGCGGTCACCGTCGAGTTCGCGGTCGCGCTCCCCGTGTTCGCGGTGGTCGTGTCGCTGGCCATCGCGGGCGTCGTGCTCGTCGACGGGCAGGGACGGCTCCAGTCCGCCGCCGCCACTGCCGCCAGGGCGTACGGCCGTGACGACGACGCCGCGGCTCGAGCGGCGCTCGCCGGGATCGCCCCGGGAGCGACGAGCGCCGTGACGCGGTCCGACGAACTCGTGTGCGTCGTCGCCGAACGCCGGTCTGGACCGGGGCCGCTCGCGGCGATCACCCTTCGTGGTGCGTCGTGCGCGGCGACGGGCGGCCGGTGAACGATCGCGGGTCGGCGACGGTCCTGCTCGTCGCCGTCGTCGCCGCGGTCACGATCGTCGTCGGCGCGGTGCTCACCGCTGCCGGTGGTCGGGGCGCGTCCGTCCGCGCACAGTCGACGGCGGACGCGGCCGCGCTCGCCGGCGCGGCGGCCGCCGTCGGGCTGGTGTCCGGTGCGCCGTGCGACGCCGCGTCGCGGGTGGCCAGGCGCGGCCGCGCGGACCTCGCCGGTTGCTCGACGAGCGGCGCGTTCGTCCGCGTCGTCGTCGAGCTCCGGTCCGGTCCGCTCCGTCTCGGGGCGACCGCGGTCGCCGGTCCCCGGCGGACGCCTGCCGATCGACCGGACCGACATCGTCCGGCGGCCATCCCCGCCACTGTGTGTATGGTGTGCCTGTCGGCCCGCCGGTCATCGATGTCCCGGTCGACCCGGACACTTCCGTGTCCCAGGGCCGACAGCACCATCGATCAAGGAGTCACGTGCCAGGCACGAAGAAGCTCGTGATCGTCGAGAGCCCCGCGAAGGCGAAGACGATCGCGCAATACCTCGGTGACGGATACGAAGTCCAGGCGTCAGTCGGACACATCCGTGACCTCGTCGAGCCCAAGAACCTGCCGGCAGAGCTGAAGAAGGGCTCGCTCGGCAAGTTCTCGGTCGACGTCGACAACGGGTTCGAGCCGTACTACGTCGTCTCCGACGCGAAGAAGAAGACCGTCGCGGAACTCAAGCGTGCCCTCAAGGACGCCGACGAGCTCTACCTCGCAACAGATGAAGACCGCGAAGGCGAAGCCATCGCGTGGCACCTGCTGCAGGTCCTGAAGCCCAAGGTCCCCGTCAAGCGGATGGTGTTCCACGAGATCACCAAGGAAGCGATCCAGCGCGCCCAGGAAGCGACGCGCGAACTCGACACGGCACTCGTCGACGCGCAGGAGACCCGCCGCATCCTCGACCGCCTCTACGGGTTCGAGGTCTCCCCGGTGCTGTGGCGCAAGGTCGGTCCGGGGCTGTCGGCCGGTCGTGTGCAGTCCGCTGCCACCCGCCTCGTCGTCGATCGTGAGCGCGAGCGCCTCGCGTTCGTCTCGGCGAACTACTGGGACCTCACCGCCCGGTTCGAGAAGGCCGGGGACAGCGCGTTCACTGCCCGCATCGCCCGGATCCACGGCGCCCGTGTCGCGTCCGGCCGTGACTTCGACGACCGCGGCACGACGACCTCGGACGCCGTCGTCCTCGACGAGGCCTCGGCCACCGCCCTGAGCTCGGTGCTCGAACGCGCCGGCGACGCCGTCGTCCGCAGCGTCGACTCGAAGCCCTACACGCGTCGACCCGCCGCGCCGTTCACGACCTCGACGCTGCAGCAGGAAGCCGCGCGCAAGCTCCGCTTCTCGGCCCGCCAGACGATGAGCGTCGCGCAGTCGCTGTACGAGAACGGCCACATCACCTACATGCGAACCGACTCCGCGTCGCTCTCGCAGCAGGCGATCGCCGCCGCCCGGAAGCAGGCGGCCGACCTCTACGGCGCCGAGACGGTCCCGGACAAGCCCCGCAGCTACGCCGGCAAGAGCAAGAACGCCCAGGAAGCCCACGAGGCGATCCGTCCGGCCGGTGACGTGTTCCGCACGCCGTCGCAGATGGAGAAGGTGCTCCGCGGCAACGACTGGAAGCTCTACGACCTCATCTGGAAGCGCACGGTCGCGTCGCAGATGGCGGACGCGAAGGGATCGACCGCGTCGGTCGTGCTCGGCATCACCTCGACGGAGTCCGTCGAGGGCATCGCCTCCACCGCGAACGGCACGGACGTCGAGTTCACCGCGTCCGGCACCGTGATCACGTTCCGCGGCTTCCTCAACGCCTACGAAGAAGGCAAGGACGAGGAACGTCACGAGGCATCGTCGAACCGCGCGGACGCCAAGCTGCCGTCGATGACCGAGGGCGACCACCTCGGCGTCGACGAGGTCGAGGCGAAGGGCCACGACACGTCGGCCCCGCCGCGCTACACCGAGGCGAGCCTGGTCAAGACCCTGGAAGAGCTCGGCATCGGCCGACCCTCGACCTACGCGGCGATCATCTCGACGATCGTGGACCGTGGGTACGTCACGCCCCGTGGCAGCTCGCTCGTACCGAACTGGATCGCCTTCAGCGTGGTGCGCCTGCTCGAGGACTACTTCGGCGACCTGGTGCAGTACGACTTCACCGCCGAGATGGAGAACGACCTCGACCGCATCGCCAGTGGCGAGGAAGACCGCGTCGACTGGCTCAACGGGTTCTACTTCGGCGGCGGCGACCAGCGCGGTCTCCGGACGGTCATCGACAACCTCGGTGAGATCGACGCGCGAGAGATCAACTCCGTCGAGCTCTCGCCCGGCCTGACCCTCCGCATCGGCCGCTACGGCCCGTACATCGAGACGCCGAGCGACGACCCGGAGAAGCCGCGTCGTGTGAACGTCCCCGAGGACCTCGCTCCCGACGAGCTCACCGCCGAGAAGGCGCGTGAGCTGGTCGAGGCGCCGGTCGTCGGTGACCGCGTCGTCGGCATCAACCCGGAGACGGGCAAAGAGGTGCTCGCCAAGGACGGCCGGTTCGGCCCGTACGTGACCGAGCGCACGCCGGAGCCGGAGCCCGAGGTCGACCCGTCCACCGGAGAGGTGCTCAGCAGCAGCAGCACCACCGCGACCGCGACCGCCACGAAGGCCGAGCCCGCGACGAAGGCGAAGAAGACGACGAAGAAGGCCGCCGCGCCGAAGGAGCGCACGGCGTCCCTGTTCAAGTCGATGGACCCGCAGTCGGTCGACCTCGAGACGGCGCTGAAGCTCCTCGACCTGCCCCGCACCGTCGGCGCCGACCCGGAGTCCGGCGACGAGATCACCGCGCAGAACGGTCGCTACGGTCCGTACCTGAAGAAGGGGACGGACACCCGCACGCTGCCGAGCGAGGACGCGATCTTCGACGTCGACCTCGCCGGTGCGCTCGAGCTGTTCGCACAGCCGAAGTACGGCGCGAAGCGTGCGGCCAGCGCCGCGCTCAAGGAGTTCGACGCCGACCCGGTGTCCGGCAAGCCGATCAAGATGAAGGACGGCCGGTTCGGTCCCTACGTCACCGACGGCGAGACGAACGCGACCATCCCGCGTGGCGAAGACGTGGAAGCGGTCGACTTCGAACGCGCCGTCCAGCTCATCGCCGACAAGCGCGCGAAGGGTCCGGTCAAGAAGAAGACGACGACCCGGCGCGCTCCCGCCAAGAAGAAGTGACCGGCCGGTTCATCACCCTCGAGGGCGGCGACGGCGCGGGGAAGACCACCCAGGCCGAGTCGCTCACCGAGTGGCTCGAGGCGAACGGACGCACCGTCGTGCGGACGCGTGAACCAGGGGGGACGGACCTCGGGCTCCGCATCCGCGAGATCGTGCTGCACGAACGCGGCCACGTGTCCGCAAGGGCCGAGGCGCTGCTGTACGCGGCGGACCGTGCTCATCACATCGAGACCGTCGTGCGTCCGGCGATCGCCCGTGGCGACGTCGTGCTCCAGGACCGGTACATCGACTCGTCGGTGGCGTACCAGGGTGTCGCCCGCGGCCTCGGTGCCGAGCACATCCGCTCGGTGTCGGACTGGGCTGCCGACGGCCTCGTGCCGGACCGGACGGTGCTCCTCGACCTCGACGTGACCGAGGGGCGCGCCCGAGTGGCGGCCGCCCGCGGCGACACCTTCGACCGCCTCGAGTCCGAGGCGGCTGCCTTCCACGAGTCGGTCCGCGCGGCGTTCCTCGGCATGGCCGCGGCCGAGCCCGAGCGGTTCCTCGTCGTCGACGCGGCCGAGCCCGCCGACGTCGTCCAACAGCGGATCCGCCGCGCACTCGCCCCGCTCGTCGAGATCGACGCATGACCGGGCTCGTGGCTCGATCCGCGGCGTCGGTGGTCCCTGGGAGGATCTCCCTGTGAGCGTGTGGGACGGCCTGACCGGGCAAGAAGAAGCGGTCGCCGCCCTCCGCAGCGCGGCCGAGGCCCCGGACGGCACCGGTGGCATGACCCACTCGTGGCTGATCACCGGCCCGCCCGGGTCAGGGCGGTCGAACGTCGCGACCGCGTTCGCCGCGGCCCTCGTCGGCTCCGGCCCGGACGACGACCACACCCTGCGGCAGATCACCGCCCACACGCACCCCGACGTCTCCGTGCTCACGACGCAGCGCGTCATCATCACCATCGACGAGATCCGCCAGCTCGTCACCTCCTCGTACTACTCGCCGTCGGTCGGCCGCTGGCGCGTGGTCATCATCGAGGATGCCGACCGGATGACGGAGCGCACGTCGAACCTGCTGCTCAAGGCGCTCGAGGAACCGCCGGAGCGCACGGTCTGGATCCTCTGTGCCCCGAGCGAAGCCGACCTGCTGCCGACGATCCGCTCCCGCGTCCGGTCGGTCCGGCTGCGGGTCCCCGGCATCGAGTCCGTCGCGGACCTCATCGTCGCGCGCACCGGCGTCGACCGTGCGCTCGCCATGGACGCCGCCCGGCAGGCGCAGAGCCACATCGGCATGGCGCAGCGCCTCGCCACGAGCGAAGACGCCAGGGACCGCCGTCGACGAACTCTGCAGACCGTGCTCCGGATCCGCAGCGTCGGCGATGCCGTGACCGCCGCGGCCGAGCTCCTCGCGGTCGCCGACGAAGACGCGAAGGCGATCACCCAGCAGCGGGACGCCGAGGAGCGCGACGCAGCACTCCGGTCGCTCGGGGTGGAGCCGGGCGGAACGGTGCCGCCGGCACTCCGGTCGCAGCTCCGTGCGATGGAAGAAGACCAGAAGCGTCGTGCCACCCGGAGTCTCCGTGACGGCCTCGACCGGATCCTGGTCGACGTCTCCTCGCTGTACCGTGACCTGCTGCTCATCGGACTCGGTGCACCGGGGGAGCCGGTGAACCTCGCCATGCAGGACGACCTCGACCGGGTCAAGCAATCGGTCCCGCCGGCGGCCGCCCTCGAGATCCTCGACGCGATCGCGTTGGCGCGGCAACGCATCGCCGCGAACGTCGCGGCACTGCTGGCACTCGAAGCGCTCCTCGTCACAGTGGTCCGGGCGCTGCGCTGATCCGGGCGCGGGAAGCCGACCCAGGCGCGGGAAGCCGACCCAGGCGCGGGAAGCCGACCCAGGCGTGGGACAATCAGCCCATGCCCGATGCAGAACCCGGCCTGCGTGAACGGAAGCGACGCGCCACCCGACTCGCGATCCAGCAGGCTGCCCTCCGCATCGCGGTCGAGGACGGCCTCGCCGCGGTCACCGTGGACGAGGTCTCGCGCCGCGCCGACATCTCGCCGCGCACGTTCTTCAACTACTTCCCGAGCAAGGAGCAGGCGATCCTCGGGGACGACCCGACGCTGCCGGAGGACGAGGTCCTCGACGCCTTCGTCGCCGGCAGTCCGGCCGGTGACCTCCTCGCGGACGTCGGTGCCCTGCTCGTGCACTCGACGCAGGAGCTCATCGAGGAGCGCGGCCTGATCGAGGAACGGCAGCAGGTGCTCCGCGCCAACCCGGAGCTCTTCAGCCAGCGCATGGCGTCGATGAAGGAGTTCCAGTCGACCCTCGAGTCCGTGATCGCACGGCGGCTCGCGAACGACGACCCGACCTTCGCCGAGGACGAGGCCGCACTCCGACGCCGCGCCCGGCTCGCCTCGCTGGTGTCGCTCGCGACCTTGCGGCACGCGTGGTGGGAGTGGTCGGAGTCCCCTGCCGAGTCCCACCTGGTGGACGATCTGCGGCGGTCCTTCGACGAGCTCGGCGCGCTCGTTTCGCGCTCGCTCGTCTGAACCTGTATAGTTATGACCCGTGCCGCTCCGGGAACGGAGCGTCCGCCGCCTTAGCTCAGTCGGTAGAGCGATTCACTCGTAATGAATAGGTCGTCGGTTCGATTCCGACAGGCGGCTCCAGGAAAAGCCCCGGTCAGATGCCCTCAATGGGAATCTGGCCGGGGCTTCTTTTGTTTCTGGTGCACACGGCAGTGCACACAACGCCGAAGTTGGCTCTCAGGGAGCGTCGAGGTCGTAGACCGGTGAGATGTCCCAGTAGGCGGGTTGCTCGTATGACTCGGACCAGCCGCGCCGCATTCGGGTTGCGGCTCGGTCGAACTCGTCGACGACGTCTGTTCCTGGCACTAGGAGCGCGTGGATGCGAAGGCCATCGAAGAGCGCCACGAGCTGCTTTGCTCCACGCTCGGGGTTCATCGTTGCCGGTTCTCGACCTGCCGCGACGTCCGCAGCGAGAGCGTTCCGCACGATGCCGACGAAGTCGCTGTAAGCCTCTCGGTACCGTGTCGCGGCAGGCGCGTTCGGGTCAGCGGCAGAGGCGAGCGCGGACACGATCAATCGGTCCAGTCCGGGTTCTTCTGCGTACGCGCCGATCAGCGCGTGCAGGTACGCAACCGCACCGCGTTCGGCCGCGAGCGGGAGAATTGGGGTCGCGACGGCGGTGATCCACTGTGTCAGAGCTGCGGCCGCGATGTCGATCGGGTGTGGGAACAAGCCGCGCACCTCGGAGACTGGCATCCCCGCGTGGTACGCAACGTCCTCGTGGGTCAGTCGTTCCGGCCCGACTTCGCGCAGCACCGAGATTGCCCCGTTCACGGCCCGGTTGCGTGCTGAGCCATCGGAGACGCGGCTGGTCAGCGGTGCGAGGGGGTGGGTGCGGAACCATTCCAGGAGCGCCCTGGCCCGTGACGCGCTGATCTCGTGTTCGGTCGGTCGGCCCTTCGCAAAGAGGTCAACGAAGCCCGGCACGTCACGGATGAGCGGGTCCAGCGGTTGGAACGCCATCGACCAGGTGGGGAACGCCCGATCTTCGATTGGATCGTCGCAGAGCAGCCGCACGTTCGTGTGTGACGGGTGCTGACGGACTTCTTCGAAGCGAGCCCGAACGGCGGCGTCATCTCCCTCGAGGATGCCGAGGCAGTTCTCGTCGCGATGCGCGAGAATTCCGGTGACCCCGGCGACGGTGTTCTTCTCGCGACCTACGACGAGGATCTGGGCAAGTTCAGCATCAGTGAGGGGATGTGTTTGCGTGCTGATGTAGACGATGGAACGCATGGATCGGCCTCCTGGGGCTTCGAACGAGCATGCGGGCTCGCGACTCGAGTCAACAGGGCGGGCTTTGTGCTGACAACCCCGCGTTCTGAGGGCAGGTGCGAACCGCCATCGTTCTTGCGTTTTGTGGCTCGAAGTCGAGCCAGATGCAAGAGGCTCGTGCTCTTGTCTGGGAGGACTGGCGCAGTCGACCTGTAGCGTCACTGCCTGCTACGCCGCGGTCCCTAGCCGCGGTGGCCCGGTTCCCTGTTCTCGGGCTGGCCTCGTCACGACCACCACGTGCGTCGAACCCGACGGCGTCGTAGCGCGAGGGCGTCTGCTTCCGGACCCGAACCAGTCAGCAGACGCCCTCGCATCTTCTGTACTACCCACGACCGACATAGCCAGTCAGCGCACGTCGCGGCCGGCAATGGGGGCGTTCTACCCCCAGTCATCGGGTAGAACCGGTCCGCACTCCGTTGGTTGCGGTTACACATGAGCGTGTGGTGCTGGTAGTCGCACCCGACCGGCAGCGACCGCTGCGGTCGCGCCGGGACGTCCAGCACCACACCCCACCGTCGTGAGCCGCACTGAGCTCGGGGACGGCGGTGCGGGTCCAGGGACGGCGCGAGCGGTGACGCATTCGGGTTGCGAAGCCGCTCGCCTGTCAGGCACCCGGTTTTGAGATGTCGCGGTCGTGTCCAGCCGGGGACATGATCTGCCCAGTTCTGTCCACCTCGTGGCGGAGCCTCTGGAATGGGCCTGGTGCGCTGCGGCTGTGCCGCTAGGAGGGTCTCAGAGTCATAGCGGTGATTGGTCGACGACTTACGCTGCTCGCGGGCGCGTGAGTTGCAGCATCTGGACTGCGCGGCAAGAGTGATGCTTATGGATGTGCTCGTCAAAAGAAATCGCTGCCGCCGCGGGGCTGCGCTCGAGAGGGCTGCAGGGTGCTTTCCAGCGTGTCCACGGAATGACTCCGCTCGCGTATCTGCGGGGGATACGGCTGCTGCTCGCCCGCGAACGGCTCCGATCCGGCTACTCGGAATCTGTCGCCGCAGTCGCCCGTTCCGTCGGGATCGGGCACCTTGGTCGTTTCGCCGGGGCATATAAGGCCGAGTTCGGCGAGCTCCCCAGCGAGACGCTACGAAGCAGATCCTGACGATGGTGTTGGTCGGGGTCGCCGCTGTCGCCTCGGCCGGAAATCCTGTTCACGGGAGGGGCGGCGACCCCCGGACATGCAGGGCACACCCGGGCGGGCGTCGAGTGATCGGAACCCTTTACCCGCTACGGTCACTCTATGGCGCAGCTGGAGCCTAACGCGATCGCCGGGCTACGAGGCTCGAAAGCGGCCCCGCCGGCATCGACCTCTGCGCAGCGTCCGCGCATCACACGAGCCCTCGGCGGTCTCAACCGCCGCTATAAGACCGCTCGGTGGGCCCGACGCTCACCCCCGAAGAGAAGAACCTCCACCACGCCGACAAGGCGGTGGTGGAGGTCCTTCCGAGATACAAGCCTCAGGGCGCTCAGCGCGCGTAGTCCGCGCCGGTCGTGATTGCAGCTCGAGGGATCGACAGCGCGTTGATGACGTCGTAGAACGTTGCTCGGTCGACGCTGTAGTAAGGGATGCCAACGGACTTGCAGTTGTCAACCTGATCGCCCGTACTGAGGTGACGGAGCGTCCGGATACCGACGAGAGCGGTGTAGCCTGCCGAGGCTTCGTTCAGGACTTGGGAAGAGCGGAGGATGATCATTTTGTTCCTAACGTTGGTCGTGCTCGGCGAACTGGGGGCGGCTGCTCCGGCCCCGTCGTACTCGAAGTGCCACGGTTCGTACATCTTGAAAGAGTCGCCTCGTGGCGACCAGCCGTAGTCAGGCGCGTTTGCATTCATCCACACCTTTTCGGTGCTACCCCCGACGTTGACGCCTGCGCCGAAGTCGCAGGCCCGCCCCCAGCCATGAATGGATGTGCCTGGCGCGGCGGCCTCGTTCGTGGTGCCACCGTTCGCTAGGTAGACCTGGCGGTCGTAGTCCCGATACGCCTCAGTGATCGCTAGCGCCTTACCGAAACGCGACTTGAACGCGGCGTTCAGTTGGAAGTACGCATCGGCTGCATTGGGCTCGAGGTACGGTCCGATCTGCGCCGGAACCGACTTCATTGCTGACAGCGGGATCCGTCCATTGGAATACGACCCCCAGCTTGCTTCAGCAGCCGCTGGGCGGGCCGCTATCAGTGCCGGCCCCAACGCACCGATAGACCCCGTTGCCGCCAACGCGATGAGCAACGCTCTTCGCGATAGGCCCGACGATTGTTCTTGTTCGTCCAAGATGCCCCTCTTCTGTGCGATTGCACGATCTGCGCTTCGCTTCCCCTGCTATGAAACGCTCGAGAGCAGGCTATTAGCGCTCTCAGGGTTTGATAGCCCCCCGTTCTAGGGATTGAGACTCGCGAGGTCATCCACTATTTAGCGCGCGGATTGCATTGGGCGCATTCGTCTGTCATATTTCAGATGTCGATCAACGATTGAAGAATCCCGATGCCGCACGACGGAACTCGGCGGTTCGCCGGTCAAGGCGAACGTCCCACCCGTGCCGTAACGCGATGCTCTTCATGAACAAGGCACCATGGTCGGGGGTCGCTGCGCTCGCGATAGTGCTCTGCTTGGCGAGATGCGCCGGGTCACCGGTAGAACCTGACCCCACCTCTGGCGGTGCGTTCAACTCGCTCGTCCGGAGTGAATTCCAGGTCTTCGATAGAGCGACGGATACGCAGCTCACCCGACTCGGCGAGACCGGCTGCGCAGCCATGACCGCTACCGACCTCGGCTGACAGCGCAGCGTCCCTCGCTCGAGAAGAACCTCGAACTCTCCGCGGAAAAGGCCATCGCGCTGATGAGCTTCCAGGCGAGCGCGTACTATCCTGGATGCTTCCGCAGCTCGGAGACGAGTAGATGGGACTCTGCTGGCACGTCCCGCTCCCCGGTCTGTTCTCCCTCGGCGACCGCGGCGACGGCTCCGGCACGGTCTGGACGCCGGACTTGTAGCTACCCGAGCAGGCTCAACGCGACCTTTCGCCCGCCGCGATCGCTCTATGTTGCAGTCGGCACCTCGCGCTACCGTCCGCCCATGACGGTCGACAGGGAGCTCGCCGACGTCGGGATCAACCTCGGTTCCCAGCGACCGCGCGTCGCACGTGCTCTGGTGTACATCGCCGAGCACTACCGCGAACCGATCACCGTTGACGACGTAGCAGCCGCGGCGGGTTGCAGTCAGCGTGTTCTACAGGTCAGGTTCCGGACCGACTTGAGTATGCGGCCCTTCGAGGCGATCCAGCGACTCCGGCTGCAGTGGGCGCGGCAGTTCCTCCTGCAGCAGACCGCCGGTATCGTGCACATCAAGGAGGTCGCCGCTGCGTCCGGGATGCCGCACGCTGGCCGATTCTCAGTCCGGTACCGCGAGCGGTACGGGGAGACACCGACTGAGACACTTCGATGGCGGCTGGATGCGCAGTGGGCGGCACGGGCGAAGAAGAGTTCCCGGATACCCTTTCCCTGGAACTCCGCGTGACCTAATCTCACTGCAAGCCCGGTTAGAGCATGCTCCTGGGTCAGTGCCGCTTTAGGGTGCGGTACAGCGTGGTGGTGCCGGCGATCAGGCGGCACCACCACGGGCAACACGCAGGACCCGTTCGCTGGTTACGTGCATTCGTGGCATGCTCGGTATCAGTCGGCTGGTTACCGACGAGAGCGCCGCCTTTCCCTGATCCAGGGTGCGCGCGTTCGGAGGGCGGGTGCGTGTCATCCCGGAAGTTGACGCGTTCCTGCCCTCTTCACAAGCCTCCATCGGTGCCGCATACTGCTACCGCGTGGTCCAACCTGAGGCCGCGAAGCAACGGCGAATCATCCCTGATGAGCTGTTCGGGCGTGGGTTGAAGGGTTCCATCCTCTCGACTCACGCCCACCCTTCAATAACGATGTGCCCTCGCAATTTGTCAATAACCACGTTCTGGCCATCAACCCTCGGACTTCGGTCTCCCTCTGAGTGCGGACGGACTCCCGGATGGGTAGTCGGCGAGCGTCTCACGTCACCCCATCGGGGTGTTTGTCGCGCCCACCCACACCCGCCACACCCGTAGATTGACTCCCAAGGGGGAGACACCGTGATCAAGACCAACCAACCCACACCGACGCGCACCGAGCGCCTCGAAGCCCACCTGTATCTCATCGGCGGAGCCCTCGCTGCCTCCTGGTTCATCGGCGGCATGATCTACCTCTACGGAGTCGGACGCTTCTGGTGAGCAGGTTCGACGGCGTTCCAATGTGGGCCGTACGATTCGTCACCGGCACCTGCCTCGCTAACCTCGCGTCCTGGTTCGCGCTCTTCGCACACTAGTACCCACCCGGCGGCACCGCATGGTGGATCGCACTGATCGTCTTCTTCGCCAGCTCACTCGTCGTCGTCTGCACAATCGGCCTAGCCATCACCCACACGATCGTCACCCGCGCACGACGCTGAACCAAGAACGAAAGCCCCCCACCAGGCTCCCGAGGGAACCGGTGGGGGTCTGTTCACGTTGAGGCTCGGCGCGGACGTCTTGGCTGGGTGGCCTCGAGTGCTAAGGGGATGATGTCGGCCAGAATCTCCGCGTCACGTCCTTCCGGGTAGGGCATGTCGTGATCGATGCCCCATGCAGACATGATGCGTCCCAGCCAGCGTGCAAGCGCACCCTGACGCTGCCGGTCCTCACGCTTGAAGGTGTCGAACGCCGCCTGGACCTCGTCCGCCCGCTTCTCAGCGGCGGCCGCGCGGGACTCTGCGGCCTCGACCCGGGTGATCAGTTGCTCATTGGAGCGGAGCACACGGTCGGCCCAGCCGTCCGGGTCGGCCGCGATCTGGGCCTTCCCCTCCGCGATGCGTTCCTCCTCGTCAGGCACGGAGGTGCCGCGCGCTGACCGGACCTTGGCCTGGATGCCGAGATAGGTCATGAACGCAGCGAACATGATGCCGATGGTGCTGACGATCGATACTGCGACCTGGTCGCTCATGCATGCCGCCCCTTCGTTCTTCGGGGTGGGCGCAGGCGCTCCTCTCGGACCATCTCCCCGATGATGTCGAAGATGCGCCACAGTGATGCGTACATGCGGATCCCGACGAGGGTGAGAGTGAGCGCGCTGGTCACGTTCCCCCTGAAGATGTAGAACACGGTCAGCACGGCGTACACCGCGAGACCAAGTTCAACCATCACGCGCCCCACAAGCTCGAGCCGGTCGTTCATGGCTGCGAGACTAAGGACGGCGGTGGCGCCGCCATCGCCGCGGCGCGCACACGCGACGTGTGAGCGGACCGATGACGCGTCGCTGACGCGACCCACGACGGACTGGAGGCGGGCCCCGCCAGCCGGTTCCGCTGCGTCGCGAAGCGGCGAAGCGGCCGTGACTGGAGGGACGTTGCCGGACCGGCACCGAGCCTCCAGTCCGTCCGTGGTCACCCGAACTCGTGGACCCGCGCCTCCCACGGGCGCAGCGCGCCCGCCTCCGGCACACCGAGGTTGCCGAGGACCAGGTCGCCGAGGCGGGACCCGACGGCCTTCGGGAGTTCCAGGGCAGAGGACGACAGGTTCGCGACCACCACGAGCGGCGGCTCGGACTCGTCCGGCAGGGACCGCGTGAACGCCCACAGCGACGGGTGGTCGGCCTCGAGCAGCTCGAACGCCCCGAGACGGACCGTCCGTGACGTGTGCCGGAGGTCGAT
Source organism: Curtobacterium guangdongense (assembly GCF_049341845.1). Taxonomy (NCBI): domain Bacteria; kingdom Bacillati; phylum Actinomycetota; class Actinomycetes; order Micrococcales; family Microbacteriaceae; genus Curtobacterium; species Curtobacterium guangdongense. The sequence continues at coordinate 101,017 of NZ_JBMPIT010000006.1, read as the reverse complement.
CAGACGGCGCGTGTGCGCGAACACCGAGCGGTCGCCTGCCGCACGGTCGGCGGCGACCGTCACCGCCGGCCACCCCTGCCCCATGCCGATCCACGGCGTGGTGGAGGAGAACCCGCCGGCTGGTTCGCTGTCGTCCCAGGGGATCGGCGTCCTGGCGTTGTCCCGGCTGCGGAACGCCAACGCGTCGAGCGCCTCGGCCACGGGCATGCCGCGCCCGACCGCCCCGCGGTACCAGTTGAGCGACTCGATGTCGCGGTACTCGTCGATCGTCCGGAACCCGGCGTTCACCATGCCGATCTCGTCGCCCTGGTAGACGTACGGCGTCCCGCGGTGCAGGTGCAGCACGGTCGCGAGGAGCGTCGCCGACTCGTAACGGAAGGCGAACGGGTCGGCGTCGAAGCCGGCCGCGGCGGCCACGGCTGCGGCGCCGAACCGCGACACCGGCCGCGGCTGGTCGTGGTTGGCGAGGTAGAGCGAGTTCCAACCGGTCTCGGCGAGCGCGGTCTGCCACCGGGCGAGCGACGCTTTGAGCACCGGCAGGTCGAACGGGCGGTTGTCGAACTTCGTCGTGGGTCCGTGGTCGAGTCCGACGTGCTCGAACTGGAAGACCATGTCGAGTTCGTGGCGGTCCGGATCGGTGAAGAGCGCGGCGTCCTGGACGGTGACCCCGGGCATCTCGCCGACGGTGAGCATGGCATCGCGTCCGGCGAACACCCGCTCGTGCATCTCCTGCAGGTACTCGTGGATGCGTGGCTGCATCACGTACGCGGCGCTGCCGTCCGACAGCGCAGTCGGGTCCTTCGCGATGTGGTTGATCACGTCCATGCGGAACCCGTCGACCCCGCGGTCCAGCCAGCCGTTCATCATCGCGTGGACGGCCGCCCGCATGTCCGCGTTGTCCCAGTTCAGGTCGGGCTGCTGCGGCGTGAACATGTGCAGGTAGTACTGACCGGTGCCCGGGTCCCACGTCCAGGCCGGGCCGCCGAACGCCGCCCGCCACTCGTTCGGCTCGTGCCCGTCGACCGGATCGCGCCAGATGTACCAGTCGTGCTTCGGGCACGCTCGCGACAGCTTCGCGGCCTGGAACCACGGGTGCTGGTCGCTCGAGTGGTTGACCACGAGGTCCATGACGAGCTTCATGCCGCGTCGGTGCACCTCGACGAGCAGCGCGTCGAACTCGTCGATCGTGCCGAACAGCGGGTCGATGTCCTCGTAGTCGCTGATGTCGTACCCGTTGTCGGCCTGTGGCGACCGGTACACGGGGGAGAGCCAGACGACGTCCACCCCGAGGTCCGCGATGTGGTCGAGGTGCTGGCGGATCCCGGCCAGGTCGCCGACGCCGTCGCCGTTGCCGTCCGCGAAGCTCCGCGGGTAGACCTGGTAGACCACCGCGTCCGTCCACCACGGCTCGGGTCTCGTCACGGTGAACGCCTCCTCGCGCTGGTTGTCCTCCGTTCGGACGCTACGCGGGGTTCAGGGCAGGTAGTACGTCGGATTCGGCAACTTCACGGTTCGATCCGCGGAGCCGCCCGTGAGGTCGCTGTACTGGTCGCCCACGTTCGCGACGATGGCGTACCGCCCGCCGGCCGCCGACTCGATGTGCGCGCGGGTCTGGGACTTGTACTCGATCGTCGTGCACTTCGCGGTCGCGCACTGGACGTACGACGGCTGCTGCGAGGTGCCGACCCCGGTCCACTTCGTGTAGTAGGTCTGCGTGCCGCGCTGCTCGGCGCGGAACTGCGGGAAGCCGACCTTGTTCAGGTTGGCGATGGTCGCCGTCTTCTGGTCGTCGTTGCGACCGGTCAGCCCGATCACCGTGCACCCGGCGCGCTGGGCGATCGACACGAGCGACGTCATCGACGGGGTGGCGGGGAAGCGTTGGTCCTGGACCCAGACGTCCTGTTCGGTGGGGTCGAAGACGAAGTGCATGTCCGCGACCTCCATGTCGTAGGTCCAGAGCGTGGTGTCGTCGGCGTCGAGCACGATCGCCGGGTTGCTGTGCTTCGCCCGGCCGACGGCGCACTGCGCGGCGATCACCGGGGCCTGCCGCGCGACGATCGACCGCATCTCGCGGATGTACGGCGAGTCGGTCCGGTTCGCGAGCCCGGTGCCGGGGTCGCCGTAGTACGTCGCGATCGTCTTCTTCACGGAGTCGATGTTCGGGATGCCCTCACCGCCCTGCGTGGCTCCTGACGATCCGTCCGCGGCCATCGTGAAGTGGGTGCGCGGCGCGAGCGACGGCTCGGACACCCCGGGGAGATCGGCCGAGGGCAGGTAGTACGTCGGGTTCGGCAGCTTCAGGTTGCGGTCGGCGTACCCGCCCTGCAGGTCGCTCCACTGGTCGCCGATGTTCAGCGCGATGTCGTACCCGAGGTCCTGCTCGATGTGCTTGCGGGTCTGCGCCTTGTACTCGACCGTGGTGCAGGATGCCGTCGCGCACGTGATGTACGACGGCTGCTGGCTGGCGCCGACGCCGGTCCACTTCGTGAAGAAGTCGTCCGAGGAGAATCCCTGGTAGCCGACCTTCGTCAGGTTGGCCACCGTGGCTGCCTTCTGGTCGTCGTTCCGGCCGGTCAGCCCGAAGACCGTGAACCCCATCGCCGACGCGGTGTTCACGAGGCCGACCATCGACGGGACGGCGGCGAAGCGTTGGTCCTGGACCCAGACGTCCTGTTCGGTGGGATCGAAGACGAAGTGCATGTCCGCGACCTCCATGTCGTAGGTCCACAGCGTGGTGTCGTCCGCGTCGAGCACGATCGCGGGCTTCTCGCCCTTCCGGACCGCCCGGTCGTGGATCTGCCGCAGCTGCGCGGTCTGCCGCGCGACGATCGACCGCATCTCGCGGATGTACGGCGAGTCGGTCCGGTTCGCGAGCCCGGTGCCGGGGTCGCCGTAGTACGTCGCGATCGTCTTCTTCACGGAGTCGATGTTCGGGATGCCCTCACCACCCTGCGTCGCACCGGACGACCCGTCCGCCGCCATCGTGAACGAGGTCCGTGGCGTCAACCCGGCGTCCGGATCGTGTCCGTGTCCGTTCCCGTGCCCCGGGGATCCCCAGCCGTGCGCCGATGCGGGTGCGCCGCCGAGGACGGTCGCCGCGACGACGATGGCCGCACCGACGGCGGTGGCGGAGAGGAACCGGGAAGGAGACACGGGTCGACGCATGGCGTTCCTGATCTACGGGGGAGTGGCCCCCGGTCGGGGGACGTTCCAGCACGCTAGCTGGCAATCGGCAGTGCGGTCCATACCCGAGTGCTGGATGTGGACAACTCGTCGACGCTGGTAGACAGGGCACATGACGGTTCGCTGGGGAGTCATCGGCACGGGCGGCATCGCCCGGTCATTCGTGGGCGACTGCACCGCTGCGGGGGTGGAGTTCGTCGCGGTCGGCAGCCGCACTCGGGCGAGCGCCGACGCGTTCGCGGCGGAGTTCGACATCCCGCGGGCCCACGGCAGCTACGCGGACCTGGTGGCCGATCCCGACGTCGACGCGGTGTACGTCGCGACTCCACACTCCCGCCACGCGGAGGACGCCCTGCTCGCGATCGACGCGGGCAAGCACGTCCTCGTCGAGAAGGCGTTCACGATCACCGCCGAGCAGGCGCGTCGCGTGGTCGATGCTGCTCGCCGGGAGGACGTCGCGGTCATGGAGGCCATGTGGACGCGCTTCCTGCCGCAGATGACCATGATCCGAGAGCTCATCGCGGAAGGGCGGATCGGTCGCCCGAGGTTCGTGGAGGCCACGCACCACCAGGCCCTGCCGACGGATCCGAACCACCGGCTGCGCGACCCGGAGCTCGGCGGCGGCGCGATCCTCGACCTCGGCGTCTACCCGATCTCGTTCGTCGTGGACGTCCTCGGCGTCCCGACCGACGTCGTGGCGGCCGGGACGCTCAGCGCCGAGGGGGTCGACACGCAGATGGGGATCGTGACGACCCACGACGGGGGAGCGCAGTCGACGGTGCACTTCTCGCTGGACGTCCGGAGCCCGAACACGGCGTCGATCATCGGCGACGACGGGCGGATCGACATCGACGCCACCTGGTACACGCCGACGACGTGGCGGGTGCGCGACCGCGACGGAGCGGTCGTGGAGGAGTACGACTCGCGTGAGGAACTGACCGGCTACGCGCACGAGGTCCGCGCGTTCGAGGCGATGATCGCCTCCGGCGACCACGAGGGCGGCGCGATGGACCCGGAGCAGACGATCGCGATCATGGCGGTGATGGACGAGGCACGCAGGCAGGTCGGGGTCCGGTACGCGGCGGACGGCGAGTCGGTGGAGGGTGAGTCGGCAGCAGGCGAGTCGGCAGCAGGCGAGTCGGCAGCAGGCCTGGAGGCTCCTCCCGCAGTTCCGTAGGATCGGTCCCGATGTCCGAGCACGAGTCCGTCCCCGACCGCCTCCGCGGCGCGTTCACCGCGATCCGCGGATCGATCGCGCAGAAGCCCCTGCCGTGGGCGATCGGCGGTCTCGCCGCGGTCCTGGTGCTCGGCTCCGGCGGTGCCGTCGCGGTCGCCGCGGCGACCGCCCCGACCGGATCGGCGTCCACGGCGCCGTCGGCCGCGGGGACGACGAGCGGCTCCGCGACGCCGACGGCGAGCACGACGCCGACCCCGACGGTGGCACCCCGCACGGTGCCGTCCGATGCCCCCGGGCCGTCAGCGCTCCGGACCTGCTCGATTGCCGGCCCGGCATCCGCCGCCGGTCTCGGGAACTTCGAGGGCTACGTGATGAACGCCTCCACCGGAGAGATGCTCTTCTCGAAGAACGGCGACACCGCCGCGCAGACCGGCAGCGTCATGAAGACGCTCACGACCGCGACCGCGCTGGCGGTGCTCGGCGGCGACCACACGATCCCGACGACGGTCACCGACGAGGGCAGCGGCACGATCGCGCTCGTCGGACACGGCGACGCGACGCTCTCGGCCGGCGGCGCGACGGTCTACCCGGGCGCGCCGACCCTCGCCCAGCTGGCGCAGCAGGTGAAGTCGAAGCTCGGGGACACCGCGGTCTCGACGATCGTCACCGACGACACCTACTGGAACGACGCCGACGCCTGGGACCCGACGTGGCCCGTCAGTGAGCGGACGATCGGGTACCAGCCGGAGGTCACCGCGCTGATGGTCGACGGCGACCGCGTGAACCCCGGCGCCGCGACCTCGCCCCGCTCCGAGGACCCGGTCGGTCGTGCGGGCGCGGCGTTCCGGACGGCCCTGGCGAACGCCGGCGTCGTCGGTGCGGCGAACGCCCAGATCGTGAAGCGCGCGACCACCAGCCAGAGCACCATCGCGCAAGTGTCGTCGCAGCCGGTGTCGACCCTCATCGGCCAGATGATCCCGAACTCGGACAACACCCTCGCCGAGATGCTCGCGCGGATCTCGTCGAAGGAGTCGGGTTCCGACGGCTCAGCGGCGTCGCTGACCGGCGTCTACCAGAAGGCCCTCGCGTCGTACGGCGTCGACCCCGCCGGCATCGTGATCAAGGACGGCTCCGGGGAGAGCGCGTCGAACGCCGTCTCGCCGAACTTCGTCGCGCACCTCATGGTCCAGGTCGCGGCCGGGGCGAAGGGCCTCGGGACACTCGCCCAGGCGCTGCCGGTGTCGGGGCAGTCCGGCACGTTGTCCAGCCGCTTCACGGGGGCGAACGCCGTCGCACGCGGCAAGGTGCACGCCAAGACCGGGTGGATCGACAGCGCGAACACGCTCGGCGGGTACATCGACGCGGCCGACGGCACGAAGCTGACGTTCGCGTTCTACGCCATCGGGTCGTCCCGCGCGGCCGCGCTGCCCGCCCTCGACGCGGTCACCGCTGCCGCCTACTCGTGCGGGAACAAGCTCACCAACTCCTGATCGACCTGGTGTTGGATGGGCCCATGACCAGGGCTCTCCTCGTGGTGGACGTGCAGAACGACTTCACCGAGGGCGGCGCGCTCGGCGTCGTCGGCGGCGCGGAGGTCGCCGCACGCATCACGGCGTTCCTCGGCCGGCACTCCGACGAGTACGACCTCATCGTCGGGTCCCGCGACTGGCACCACGGCGACGACGACAACGGCGGTCACTTCGCGGTGGGCGGCGAGCCCGACTTCGAGACGACCTGGCCGGTGCACTGCGTCGCCGGGACCCCTGGGGCCGACTACCACCCGGAACTCGACACCGCACCCATCGACGTCCACGTCGTGAAGGGGCAGGGCGCGCCCGCGTACTCCGCGTTCGAGGGCACCACCGAGTCCGGCGAGGACCTCGCCGACCTGCTGTACGACCGGAAGGTGCACGCCATCGACATCGTCGGCATCGCGACCGACCACTGCGTCCGGGCCACCGCGCTCGACGGTGTCCACGCCGGCCTCGACGTCGGCGTCTACACGGACCTCGTCGTCGGAGTGGACCCGACGCGGAGCGAGGCGGCACTCGCCGAGATCGCTGCTGCCGGCGGCCACGTCGAACGCAGCGACATGGACGAGGGACTCGCGAACCCCGGCGGCGCGCAGCTCTGACCCGACCGGGTCAGACCAGGAGCTGGTGCTTCGCCAGGTCGCGGTACAGCGGCGTGGACTCGACCAGCTCCGAGTGCGTCCCGACCCCGACGACCCGTCCGTGCTCGAGCACGACGATGACGTCGGAGTCGACCACGGTGGACAGCCGGTGCGCGATGACGAGCAGCGTGCGGTCCTCGGCGACGGCGTCGATCGCCAGACGCATCTTCTGCTCGTTCACGCCGTCGAGCGACGACGTGGACTCGTCGAGCAACAGGATCGGGGGAGCGGCGAGCAGCGCACGGGCGATCGCCAGACGCTGGCGCTCACCACCCGAGAGCATCACGCCGTCCTCGCCGACCTGCGCGTCGAGCCCACGGGGGTCGCGGTGCAGCACGTCGCCGAGGTTGACGGCCTCGAGGACACGGACGCAGTCGTCCTCGCCGGCGTCCGGCGACCCGAGCAGCAGGTTCGCGCGGATGGTGCCGGCGAGCACGGGGGCGTCCTGTTCGACGTACCCGATCTGTGCGCGGAGCTCGTCGCGGTCGAGCCCGCGGACGTCGATCCCGCCGAGACGGATGACCCCGTCGGTCGGGTCGTAGAAGCGCTCGATCAGCGCCAGGGTCGTCGACTTTCCGGCGCCGGACGGGCCCACGAGGGCGACACGCGAGCCGCGCGGCACACGGAACGACACGTCGTGCAGCACCGCCTGCTCGTCGTCGGCGACGTCGCGGCGGCGATCCGGGCCTCCCGGCCGGCCGCTGGCGCCTTCTGCGCCGTCGGCACCGGACGCGTCCGCGGAGCGGGCGTACCGGAACGACACGTGCTCGAACGTGATGGCGTCGTCGGTCGCGATGGCGGCGGCGGGGTGCACGGCCTCGTCGTCCTGGTCCTCGGTCGGCAGATGCAGGATCTCCTCGATGCGGCCGAGTGCCCCGAGTGCCTGCGCGACGGCGACCGCGGCACCCATCGCCTGGCCGAGCGGCATGATCATCATGAACAGCAGCAGGATGAACGTGATCAGCGTGGCGATCGTGATCGTCCCGGCCGCGACCTGGGCGCCACCGACGCCGAGCACGGCGATGAACGCGACCTGCATCACGATGCTCGCGACGGGCACCACGAAGGCGGACATCTTCGCGATGTCGAGGCCGCGCTTGTACGCCTCGGTCGCGTGGCCGTCGACCTCGTGCACCTCGCGCTCGGTGGCGCCGGCGGCGCGGATGGTCCGGACGGCGCCGATACCGCGTTCGACCGCGGCGGTGAGGTCGCCGACCTTTTCCTGCGCGCGCTTCGACGCGATGCGGATGCGGCGGCTCAGCCCACCGACCACGACGATCGCGACGATGACGATCGCGACGGTGATGCCGAGCAGCAGCGGGTCGATGATCGCCATCGCGATGATCGCCCCGATGAAGGTGAGCATGCCGCCGATCGACTCGATGAGGCCCTGCGTGAGGACCGCTCGGAGCAGGGTCGTGTCGCTGCCGACGCGGGACACGAGGTCGCCGGTCCGCCGGGTGTCGAACTCGGAGATCGGCAGGTTGAGGATGCGGGCGATCAGCTTGCGACGCGTCGAGAGCACGACGCCTTCACCCGCACGCTGCAGCAGGAAGTGCTGGACGCCGTTGAGCACACCGGCGACGATCACGAGGACGACGAGCGCCCACACGAGCATGCTCAGCGTGTTGCCGTGCTGGACCGCGGTGACGACCTGGTTCACGAGCAACGGCTGCGCGAGCGACGCCCCGGCGCCGAGGATGCTCAGCACGATGATCACGACCATCGCGGGCTTGTTCTCGAACAGGTAGGACAGCAGGCGGCTGAACGTGGCGCGGGGTCCGTCGGTCTTCTTCGGGCGCGCGAAGGGGGAGCTCATCGATTCCTAGTTTCTGCCGTACTTCTTGTGCACTGCCTGACGGCTCACGCCGAGGAGCGTCGCGATCTCCTGCCACGAGGCGCCGGCGTTCCTCGCGCGTCGCGCGGCCAGTTCCTCGGTGCGGTCGAGCTCTCGGCGGAGCTCGCGCACGCTGGCGAGGGCGGAGAACGGATCGTCTCCCGCTGCCCCCGCTGCGAGGTTCGTGATCGTCGGCCCGTCCATGCGTGTCAACCTACATTGACGCCGGGCTGGTTGTCAACCTGAGTTGACGGCTGCGGCGCGGTGGGTCGTTTCGCGCGTGGTAGGTCGATTCGCGCGTAGGAGGCCCGATTTTCCTGCCTCCTACGCGCGATTCGGCTTTCCATTGCGCGCGCGATGGGCGGGAACGTGCGCGCAGACGGACGGGAGGCCCGGTGCCAGCTGGCACCGGGCCTCCCGTCTCGGAGATGGGCGCAACTACGGCGCGAGGCTGCCGGACGTGTGCACGTGCCCGTCCGAGGCGGTCGTGTCGGCGTGGACGCGCGGTGCGTCCTCGTCCGCGAAGTCGCCGCCCTTCGTCTCGCGGATGAAGAGCAGTGCGACGAGGGTGACGACGGCGGCGATGGTCAGGTACAGCCCGACCAGGAAGATGTTGCCGTCGGCCTTCCACAGCGCGAGCGCGATCGTCGGCGCGAGCGATGCGCCCAGGATGGACGCGACGTTGTACGCGATCGCCGAACCCGTGTAGCGGACGTTCGTCGGGAACAGCTCGGGGAGCAGTGCGCCCATCGGGCCGAACGTCAGCCCCATTAGCGACAGCCCCACGATGAGGAAGGTGACGACGGTGATCGGGCCGGTCGAGGCGGCGAACCAGAACTGGAACGTCAGACCGAAGAGCGCGATGCCGATGGTGGTCGGGATGAGGGTCTTCCGACGGCCGAACTTGTCGGCGAGGATCCCGGCGATCGGCGTGAAGATGCCGAAGAACACCACGCCGATCATCAGCAGGGTCAGGAACTCGCCGCGCGAGTAGCCGAGGCCGACCTTCGGGACGAGTGCCGAGGCAGTCGACCCGGTGGTGCCGTACGAGAGCGTGAAGGTCGTCATGAAGTAGAAGAGCACGTAGGTGGCAACCATGCCAAGCGTGCCGACGATGAGCGCGCGCCACGAGGTGCGGAACACCCGGCCCAGCGGAACCTTCGCGACGGTGCCCGACTCCTGCACGCCGCGGAACACCGTCGACTCGACCAGCCGGAAGCGGACGTACAGCCCGACGAGCACGAGCACGGCCGAGAGCAGGAACGGCAGACGCCAGCCCCATGCCTGGAAGTCCGGGTTCGGGGTGCCGTCGGCGCCGGCGGGCATCGCGGCGTTGATCGCGATGAACAGGCCGTTGGCGAGCAGGAAGCCGATCGGGGCGCCGAGCTGCGGCATCGAGCCGAACACGCCGCGCTTGCCCTTCGGGGCGTTCTCGGTCGCAAGCAGGGCCGCACCGGACCACTCGCCACCGAGGCCGACACCCTGTGCGAAGCGCATCACGGCGAGGAGGACGGGCGCCCAGATGCCGATCGAGTCGAACGTCGGCAGGCAGCCGATCAGGAACGTGGCGGTCCCCATCACGAGCAGCGATGCGACGAGGGTGGTCTTGCGGCCGATGCGGTCACCGAAGTGGCCGAAGATGATCGAGCCGACGGGACGCGCGAAGAACGCGAGCGCGAAGGTCACGAACGACGACAGCTGCGACGCGGTGGGGTCCTCGTTCGGGAAGAACAGGGTCGGGAAGACGAGGACCGCGGCGGTCGCGTACACGTAGAAGTCGTAGAACTCGATGGACGTGCCGATGAGGCTCGCGACGACGACGCGGGAGCGCGGGTTCGTGGCGGGTGCGGGTGCAGGTGCTGCCGATGTGGCGGACATGGGGCGGTGTGGACTCCGAGCAGAGCGTCGTGCAGGCGACGCAGCGGTACCGGACTGCGGACACCGATCGGTCGGCGCAGGTGGCGCTGGTGTTCGATCGGGTGCGTTCGGTTGGTGGTGTACCGCTTGTGACGGGAGCCATCAGTGTACGACGGATGTCGCCAACCTGCGAATCCGCCGAGGGACTGGTATCCCACCGTCAGTTGTGCGCGCCGACCTGCAGGTGTCCGGGGAGCTCGTGGCCCATGCGGTCGCGCTTGGTGTCCAGGTACCCGGCGTTCTGCGCCGAGACACCGACGACCAGGGGGACCAGCGTGTCGACCGTGATGCCGTGCTCTTCGAGCTGACGACGCTTCTCCGGGTTGTTCGACAGCAGCCGCACCCGGCTGATGCCGAGGTCGGTGAGGATGCCGGCAGCACCGCCGTACTCGCGGGAGTCCGCGGGGAGACCGAGCGCCAGGTTGGCGTCGAGCGTGTCGAGGCCGTCTTCCTGCAGCCGGTAGGCCTTCAGCTTGTTGACGAGTCCGATCCCGCGTCCTTCGTGCCCGCGCAGGTAGACCACGACGCCGCCTTCCGCGGCGATCGTGTCGAGGGCGGAGTCGAGCTGCGGACCGCACTCGCACTTCAGCGAACCGAAGGCCTCTCCGGTGAGGCACTCCGAGTGCACGCGCACGAGCGCGCCGTCGGTCGGCGCGGAGCCGTCGGGAAGCGCGCCGATGATCGCCACGTGCTCGGCACCGGTCACCAGGTCGCGGTACGCGCGCATCTGGAAGGTGCCGTGGGTGGTCGGGACGTTCGTGGACACCTCGAACTGGACCGGACTCCCGGGGGTGGGGGAGGTCAGTGCATCGGTCATGGGGTACTCCGGTCGTTACGGGCCCCGTCGTTCGTGTGGTCGTCGTGGCGGTGTCGCTCAGGGTCGCGACCGGACGGACGTGCACGCACCAGCAGGTCAGGGCCGAGGCTGGTTGTCGATAGTACGTCCAACCGCAGACGTTCGTTCATGCTTCCCACACCGACGTCACCGAGCGCAACACGGGGGCCGCCGAGCAGGATCGGCGCGACGTAGACGAGGTACTCGTCGACGAGTCCGGCGGCGATGAACGCCGACGCGACGGTCGGGCCGCCCTCGACGAAGACCGTGCGGACTCCGCGGTCGCCGAGCGCGCGGAGCGCGGCATCGAGGTCGTGTCCCGGCAGCTGCACGAAGCCGCGGGGGTGGCGTCGGACGGCGGCATCAGCGGGGACGGCTCGGTCACCGAGGACGACTGCGAGGGGTTGATCGGCGAGGAGTTCGCCGGCGTCCCCGCGTGCGGTGAGCGACGCGTCGTCCGCGAGGACGGTGCCCGTCCCGACGACGATCGCGTCGTGCGAGGCGCGCTGCTCGTGCACGTGCTGGCGAGCGGCCGCTCCCGTGATCCACTTGCTCGTGCCGTCGGCTGCTGCGGCCCGGCCGTCCAGGCTGGACGCCCACTTCACGGTCACCCAGGGGCGCCCCCGGCGGATGGATGCGAGCCAGCGCTCGAGGAACGCGGAAGCCTCGTCCGCGAGGACACCCGACACGACGTCGACACCGGCGGCCCGCAGTCGGTCGGCACCGCCGTGCACGTTCGCGCCGGGGTCGTCGATCGCGTACACGACGCGACCCACTCCGGCCTCGATCAGCGCCACGGAGCACGGGCCGGTCCGCCCGGTGTGATTGCACGGCTCGAGCGTGACGACGACCGTCGCACCGCGGAGCTGCTCGGGTCGCAGCTTCGCCATCGCGTCGACCTCGGCGTGCGGGGTCCCGGCGCCCTTGTGCCAGCCCTCCGCGAGCACCTCGCCGGCGGGGGAGAGCACGACGGCGCCGACCCGGGCGTGGTCGCCGAGCACGGGGCCGAGCGCTGCCAGTTCGAGCCCGCGGCGCATCGCCCGGACCTCTGCCGGCGATGCCGACGGGGCCGGTTCGGGAGTCGTCGGTGCGCTTCCGTCCACGGTCCGAGACTACCGGGCGGCCGCGAACGACTCAGCGGGCCAGGCGAGGTCGGAGGCGGGTGTCCCGTCGGCGCGACGGAGTCCCTTCCACGCCGATGCGGGGGAGCCGTCCCGGTTCGGGATGACGGCGTCGCCGGTGCCCGTGTACGAGAAACCGGCGCGCCGTGCGACGCTCGCCGACGCCACGTTGCCCTCGTAACACTCCCAGTACACGTCGGGGGCGCCACGGTCGAACGCCCAGTCCACGACGAGCGAGACCGCTTCGTGCACGAGTCCGTGGCCGCGCGCGGACGGGGCGAGCCAGAACCCGAGGTCGCGGCGCTGGGTGCGGTACGAGATGACGCCGACGAGCCAGGTGGACCCCGGCTGCCGGATCGCCCACGTGTACTCGCGGTCGGACGCCCACCCCGGCCCCACGAGTGCGTCGACGAAGGCGTTCGCGTCCTGCGGCCGGTACGGGGTGGGGATCGTCGTCCAGCGGATGACGTCCGGGTCCTGGCAGGCCTCGGTGATCGCGACGGTGTCCGCCCGGGTGGGGAGGTCGAGCCGGACGCGCTCGGACGCCAGCGTGACGGGGAGCACGGTCAGCGCCGGACGCGCGGGACGAAGCCGATGCGGTCGTAGACGCGCGCCAGGGTCGTCTCGGCGATGGACTCGGCTCGCTCGGCACCGACGGCGAGCAGGCGGTCGAGCTCCGCCGGGTCGTCGAGGAGCTCGAGCGTGCGGGCGCGCACCGGTTCGAGCTCGGCGACCACCGCGTCTGCGACCTCGCCCTTCAGGTCGCCGTAGCCCCGTCCGGCGAACGACGACTCGAGTTCGGCGACCGGCGTGCGCGTGAACGCCGACAGGATCGCGAGCAGGTTCGTGACACCGGGCTTGGTGGCACGGTCGGCCCGGATCTCGCGCTCGGTGTCGGTCACCGCGGACTTGATCTTCTTCGCCGTGCGCTTCGGGTCGTCGAGCAGGCGGATGAGCCCGTTGTCCGACGCGGCCGACTTGCTCATCTTGCTCGTCGGGTCCTGCAGGTCGTAGATGCGGGCCGACTCGGTGCCGATCTGCGCCTTCGGCACCACGAAGGTGTCGCCGAACCGCGAGTTGAAGCGGTTCGCCAGGTCACGGGTCAGCTCGACGTGCTGCCGCTGGTCGTCGCCGACCGGTACCACGGCGGTGTCGTAGAGCAGGATGTCCGCGGCCATCAGGACCGGGTAGGTGAAGAGCCCCACCGACGCTGCCTCTGTCCCCTGGCGCGCCGACTTGTCCTTGAACTGGGTCATGCGGCTCGCCTCGCCGAAGCCCGTGAGGGTGTTCAGCACCCAGGCCAGCTCGGCGTGCGCGGGCACGTGGGACTGCACGAACAGGGTCGACTTCGACGGGTCGATGCCGGACGCGATGTACTGCGCGGCGGTGGCACGGGTGCTCGCGCGGAGCTCGGCCGGGTCCTGCGGGCTCGTGATGGCGTGCATGTCGACGACGCAGTAGATCGCGTCGTGGTCGTCCTGCAGGTCCCTCCACTGCATGAGGGCGCCGATGTAGTTGCCGAGGTGCAGCGAGCCGGCTGACGGCTGGATGCCCGAGAAGATGCGGGTCTTGGTCATGGTGGTGTTCCTGTACTGCTGGAAGAGGGTGGGGAGTCAGAGCTCGTAGTCGACGACCACGGGGGCGTGGTCGGACCATCGCTGGTCGTACGCCGCGGCGCGGTCGACCGTGTAGGAGCTCACCTTCGCGGCGAGGTCGGGCGTGGCCATCTGGTAGTCGATGCGCCACCCGGTGTCGTTGTCGAAGGCCTGGCCGCGCCAGGACCACCACGTGTACGGCCCCTCGACGTCGCCGGCCTGGTCACGACCGACGTCGACCCAGCCGAGCCCGGTGCCCGTCGACCCGTCAGCGCCCTCGACCTGCTCGCCGTCGGTCCCGAAGAAGCGGCTGAAGTACGCGCGCTCCCTGGGCAGGAAGCCGGCACGCTTGACGTTGCCCTTCCAGTTCTTGATGTCGCGCTCGTCGTGTCCGACGTTGAGGTCGCCGACGACGACCGCGAGCGGGTTGTGCTCGCGGAGCTCCGGCAGCCGCTCCGTCATCGCGTCGAGGAACTTCCACTTCTCGTCCTGCTTCTCGGTGCCGACCTCGCCCGAGTGCACGTACGTCGACACGACGGTCACGAGGGTGCCGTCGATCTCGTAGTCGGCTTCGAGCCAGCGGCCGGCGGAGTCGAACTCCGACGGTCCGAGCTCGACGCGGTGGATGTGCGCTCGGTGGCGTGATGCGATCGCGACGCCCGCGCGACCCTTCGCCGAGGCGGGGTCGTGCACGATGTCCCACCCGTCGCCGAGGAGTCCGGTGAGGTCGTCGGTCGATGCGCGGACTTCCTGCAGGGCGAGGACGTCGACGCCCCGCCCGTCGAGCCAGTCGCCCATGCCCTTGCGGAACGCGGCGCGGACGCCGTTCACGTTGACGGATGCGAGGCGCAGGCGTGTCATGCAGAACAGCTTATCGGCGGGGTCCGACAGCCCTGGACGCGACCCGGAAAGACGGGAGGCACGGTGCCAGCTGGCACCGTGCCTCCCGTCAGGACGTGGTCGCGCCGCGCGCGATCAGGCCGCGTCGTGGTCCGTCTTCAGGAACTCGACCAGGCTGTCGGCGGTCGATTCGGCATCGTCACCGGACACGGTGATGGTGACCTCGTCGCCGTTCTCGACGCCGAGCCCGAGGAGCCCGAGGATGCTGCCGGCGTTCGCGGACTTGTCGCCCTTGGCGATCGTGACCTGGTGGCCGGACGCGGTGACGGTCTGGACGAAGAGCGACGCCGGACGGGCGTGCAGACCGGATCCGCTGGCGACGGTGACGGTGCGGGTGGCTTCGGACATCGATGAACTCCTAGTCGATGGGTGGTGCGCTCATGGTAGCGAGCAGGGGGCGGACGGAACCGGGCGGGCGGTCAGGGACGGCCGGGCCAGAAGACCTCGGTACCCGCTGCCTCGACCTCGCGGACGAGGTCCAGGTTGACGGCGGGGTCGGTGATGATCGTGTCGATCGCGGCCAGCGGGGCGACCCGACCGAACTCCTCCCGGCCGAACTTCGTGTGGTCGGCCAGCAGGATGCTCCGGCGCGCCGACTTGATCATGGCGCTCTTCACGGCGGCCTCGGCCATGTTGTGCGTCGTGAGGCCGCGCTCCGGCGTGATGCCGTTGATGCTGATGAAGGCGACGTCGACGCTCACCATGCCGATGAGCTGGTGCGTCCAGGTGCCGACTCCGGCGAGCGAGTCGCTACGGATGTTGCCGCCGAGCAGGTGGAGGTCGATCCCCGGGCGGTTGGCGACGGCCATCGCGACGGGGAGCGAGTGCGTGACGACGGTCAGGCCGCGGTCGGTGGGGAGCATCTCGGCGAGGCAGATCGTCGACGTGCCGGCGTCGATCATGATCGAGCCGTTCTCCGGCAGTTCCTCGAGCGCGGCCTCGGCGATGACCATCTTCTCGGCCTGGTTGATGCCGCCGCGGTCGCCGACACCGGGGTGCAGGGTGATCCGCTCGACGGGGATCGCACCACCGTGCGCCCGGCGGACGAGGCCGCGACGCTCGAGCGACGTCAGGTCGCGCCGGATCGTCTCCGGCGTGACCTCGAGCAGCTCGGCGAGGTCCTTGACGTCGACCCGGCCGTTGGCGCGCGCCTGCTCGACGATGCGCTGGTGGCGCTCTGGTGCGTACATCGGACCTCGGTGTCTCGGAGGGTGTCGGGGGAGCGGTCCGGTGCCGAACGGATCGGAACGGGCACGGACGGGGGTGATCGTCGGGATCGACGCCCGAACTGGGGGCGGCTCAGACCGAAACGGGCATCTGTTTGTGCATTTTTATCCCCGGATGTGTTTGTTTGTCAACGCGGATCGATGTAGTGTGCTGCCAAGCCGCACGGGCGTGGTCCGTTCGTGTCGCTGTGCACCGAACCACCAGCCCCCACCGCAAGCGCGCGTGAGATGAAGGAGTCTCGAATGTCCGAACTGCTCGGAACCGGCGTCGGCCGCGGCGTTGCCCACGGCCCCGTGCTCCGGATGGCGGACCCGCTCGGCGAACCGTCGACCGCGGCGCTCGAGGGCTCGGCGGACGACGCGAAGCAGGCGGTGCACGAAGCGCTCGCCGCGGTGGCGGAGGACCTCACCAAGCGCGGACAGCTCGCCGGCGGCGACGCCCAGGCCGTGCTCGAGGCGCAGGCGCTCATGGCGCAGGACCCCACGCTCCTCGACGACGTGCACTCCCGCATCGACGGCGGCACCAACGCCGAGCGCGCGGTGTTCGAGGCGTTCGGGCAGTTCCGTGACCTGCTCGTCTCGATGGGCGGCTACATGGGGGAGCGCGCGACCGACCTCGACGACGTCGCCCAGCGCATCATCGCCAAGCTCCGCGGCGTGCACGCACCCGGTGTGCCCGAGTCGGACACCCCCTTCGTGCTCGTCGCCCGCGACCTCGCCCCTGCCGACACCGCACTCCTCGACCTCGACAAGGTCCTCGCCCTCGTCACGCGTGACGGTGGCCCCACCTCGCACACCGCGATCCTCGCCCGCGCCAAGGGCATCACCGCGATCGTCGGTGTCACCGGTGCCGACGACCTCACCGACGGCCAGGCGGTCGTCGTCGACGCCGCTGCCGGCACCGTCGTCACCGACCCGTCCGCCGACCTCGTCGCCGACGTCGAGCAGCGCATCGCCGACCGCCTCGCCGCAGCCGCAGCACCCCTCACCGCTGGTGCCCTCGCCGACGGCCACGTCGTGCCGCTCCTCGCCAACCTCGGGAGCCCGGCAGACGCCGTCGGCGCCGTCGCTCTCGGTGCGGAGGGCGTGGGGCTCTTCCGCACCGAGTTCCTCTTCCTCGACTCGCCGAAGGCCCCGACGGTCGACGAGCAGAAGGAGTCGTACAAGCAGCTCCTCGCCGCGTTCCCCGGCAAGAAGGTCGTCGTCCGTGCGCTCGACGCCGGCGCCGACAAGCCGCTGCCGTTCCTCACCGACAAGGACGAGGAGAACCCGGCGCTCGGACGCCGCGGGCTCCGTGCGCTCCGGAACCACCCCGAGGTCCTCCGCGACCAGCTCACCGCGCTCGCCCAGGCCGACGCCGAGACCGAGGCGGACCTCTGGGTGATGGCCCCGATGGTCGCCGACGCCGAGGAGACCGAGTACTTCGTCGACCTGGCCCGGGAGCTCGGCATCCGGACCGCCGGCGTGATGGCCGAGGTGCCCTCGCTCGCGCTGATGGCCGAGCAGGTGTTCCAATCGGCGGACTTCGTGTCGATCGGCACGAACGACCTGACCCAGTACACGATGGCGGCCGACCGCATGCTCGGCACCGTCGCGAGCTACCAGGACCCGTGGCACCCCGCGGTCCTCCGTCTCGTCGCGCAGCTCGGCACCGCCGGCGTCGGCGCGTCGAAGCCCGTCGGCATCTGCGGCGAGGCCGCGGCCGACCCGCTCCTCGCCGTCGTCCTCGTCGGACTCGGCGCCACCACCCTCTCCATGACCCCCGCAGCCCTCGCCGACGTGCGTGCCGAGCTCGGCAAGCACACCCTCGACGAGGCCCGCGAGATGGCCCAGGCGGCACTCGCCGCGTCCACGGCGGCAGCAGCCAAGTCCGCCGCCGCGGCCGCGCACGCCGTCTGAGCCCACCCGCACCACCCCTCCCTGACACAGCAGCAGCACCACCACACAGAAAGTCACCGCACATGACAACGTCGTCCGTTGCAGCGCCCGACGCCCCCGCGAAGTCGCGGGGCGGCGCACGCGTCGCCGTTCAGAAGTTCGGCACGTTCCTCTCCGGCATGGTCATGCCCAACATCGCGATCTTCATCGCGTGGGGCATCATCACCGCCTTCTTCATCGAGACCGGCTGGACCCCCGTGGGCATCCTCGGCGGGTTCGGCGAGACGAACGGCGTGGCCAACATCGGCCTCGTCGGACCGATCCTGACCTACCTCATCCCGCTCGCGATCGCGATCCAGGGTGGCCGGATGGTCTACGAGACCCGCGGCGCCGTCGTGGGATCGATCATGACCATGGGTGTCATCATCGGCGCCAACGGCACCACGATGATCCTCGGCGCGATGATCTGTGGTCCGCTCGGCGCGTACCTCATCAAGCAGATCGACAAGATCTGGGACGGCAAGATCAAGCCGGGCTTCGAGATGCTCGTGAACAACTACGCGGCCGGCATCCTCGGCTTCGTGCTCGCGATGATCGGGTTCTTCTGGCTCGCCCCGCTGTTCAAGCTCATCGCCGAGGGTCTCGGTGCCGCGGTGAACTTCCTCGTCCAGCACTCGCTGCTGCCGCTCGCGAGCGTCATCATCGAGCCGGCGAAGGTGTTCTTCCTCAACAACGCGATCAACCACGGTGTGCTCGACCAGCTCGGCGCGCAGCAGGTGCAGGCGTCCGGCAAGTCCATCCTGTTCCTCCTCGAGGCGAACCCCGGCCCCGGTCTCGGCATCCTCCTCGCCTTCACCTTCTTCGGTGTCGGCATCGCCCGCTCGACCGCTCCCGGCGCGATCATCATCCAGTTCTTCGGTGGCATCCACGAGATCTACTTCCCGTACGTGCTGCAGAAGCCGGTTCTGTTCATCGCCGTCATCCTCGGTGGTGCGACCGGTGTCGCGACCAACGTGGCGTTCCACTCCGGCCTCGTCGCTCCCGCATCGCCCGGGTCGATCTTCGCCGTGCTCGGTGCGACCGCGAAGGACAGCTTCGTCGGCGTCATCCTGTCCGTGCTCTTCTCCGCAGCGGTGTCCTTCGCCGTGGCGTCGTTCTTCCTCATCGCCACCCGCAAGCGCGACCTCGCGTCCGGCGGCGGCGACATGGCAGCAGCCTTCGACAAGATGCAGGCCACCAAGGGCCGTGACGCCAACGCGGCGACCGCCGGCCTCTTCGGCGGCAACGCTCCGGCGAACGCCGACGAGGCAGCTGCCGTCGGCGGCACCACGACCGCAACCCGGGTCGAGAACGTGGTGTTCGCCTGCGACGCCGGCATGGGCTCGAGCGCCATGGGTGCGAGCGTCCTCCGCAACAAGATCAAGAAGGCCGGCATCGAGGGCGTCACCGTCGTCAACAAGGCCATCGCGAACCTGTCCGGCGACGAGGACCTCGTCATCACGCAGGAAGAGCTGACGGACCGCGCCAAGCAGAAGACCCCGAACGCACAGCACGTGTCGGTCGGCAACTTCATGAACGCGCCGCAGTACGACCAGGTCGTCGAACAGCTCAAGAACCAGTAACGCAGTGCAGTATCGGAGGGGGTGGGCCACGGCCTGCCCCCTCCACCACGTCCACGAAGCAAGGAGAACACCCATGCCCGTCCTGCAGGAGAGCCAGATCCGCATCCACGCCGAGGACACCGCTCCGACCAAGTCGGAAGCGATGAAGGAGGCGGCCGAGATCCTCGAGGCTGCAGGCGCGGTCACCGGTGAGTACTACCCGGCGATGCTCGAGCGCGAGAAGAGCGTCTCGACGTACATGGGCAACTTCCTCGCCATCCCGCACGGCACCAACGACGCGAAGGACGCCATCAAGTCGTCCGCGCTGTCGTTCATCCGCTACGCCGCCCCGATCGACTGGGACGGCAACGAGGTCCGCTTCGTCGTCGGCATCGCCGGGGTGAACAACGAGCACCTCGACATCCTGTCCAAGATCGCGATCGTGTTCTCCGACGAGGACCAGGTCCAGGCGCTCACCGACGCCCCCGACGTCGCCGCGATCCTGGCCATCCTCGGCGAGGTCAACGAGTGACCGACCAGCGCACCGCCGTCCACTTCGGCGCGGGGAACATCGGCCGCGGCTTCGTCGGGCTGCTCCTGCACGAGGCCGGCTACGAGGTCGTCTTCGCCGACGTCGCCGCGCCGCTGATCGACGCCCTGGCCGCCGCCGAGTCGTACACCGTGCACGAGGTCGGTGCCGGTGCCCGCGACCACGAGGTCACCGACTTCCGTGCGCTCAACAGCGCCCAGGACGAAGCAGCCGTGGTCGCCGAGATCGCGGCAGCGGACATCGTCACGTGCGCCGTCGGTCCGAACGTCCTGAAGTTCATCGCCCCCGTGATCGCCGCGGCGCTGCAGGCCCGTCCGGCCGACGCCGCGCCGATCGCCGTGATGGCGTGCGAGAACGCCATAAACGCGACGGACCGCCTCCGCGAGTTCATCGTCGACGCGCTGCCGTCGGACACCCGCGACCAGGCACTCGCGAAGGCCGTCTTCGCGAACACCGCCGTCGACCGCATCGTCCCGGCCCAGCCGGAGGGTGCCGGCCTCGACGTCACCGTCGAGACGTACTTCGAGTGGGCCATCGACCGCACGCCGTTCGGGGGAACCGAGCCGGAGATCCCCGGCGTGCACTACGTCGACGGCCTCGCGGCGTCGATCGAGCGGAAGCTCTTCACGGTGAACACCGGGCACGCCACCGTCGCGTACCACGGGTTCCTCGCGGGAGCGGACAAGATCTCCGACGCCATCGCGATCCCCGCGGTCCGGTCCGAGCTCGAGTCGGTGCTCGCCGAGACGAGCGACCTCCTCGTCCGTCGCCACGAGATCGACCCCGAGGTGCACCGCGCCTACGTCGAGGCGATCATCGGTCGGTTCGAGAACCCGCACCTGCCGGACACGGTCACCCGTGTCGGTCGGCAGCCGCTCCGCAAGCTCTCCCGCGACGAGCGCTTCGTCTCGCCGGCAGCGGCTCTCGCGGAGGACGGCACCGAGCCGGTCGCGCTCCTCGACGCGATGGGCGCTGCGCTCCGCTTCGACGTCCCCGACGACGAGCAGAGCGTCGAGCTGCAGGCGCTGCTCGCGTCCGACAAGTCGGATGCCGACGTCGTGACCGAGATCACGGGTCTGGGTGTGGAGCACCCGCTGCACGCGGCGTTCGCGGACCGCGTGCGCGTCGCGCGCTCGTAACGTCGAGCAGTCGCAAGAAACGGCCAGGAGGCCCGGTGCGGTTCCGTCACGGAACCGCACCGGGCCTCCTGGCTGTGTCCAGTGCGTTGGTGGCGTCAGTCGGTGGTGTGACCGCCGGCGTGCCGGCCGGTGCCGCGCCGCGTGGCGCGGCGGACGGCGATCGCGCTGAGGCCGACGATGATCGCGAGGGCCGCGATGATCGTTGCGGGGACGAGCCCCTCGGCGCCGGTGAACGCGAGTTCCAGCGGGGTCGCCTCGGCGCGGATGTCGGTCGTGAACGCCTTGCTCTGGATGTGGATGGTGCGCTCGATCGACGGCATCGCCTTCGCGGACGGGCCGACGAGTTCCGGAGCGCCCGCGCGGATCACCCAACCGCCGGCCTTGGTGACGAACCGGACCTTGCCGGCGGCCGCGTCGGCCTCGGTGACCACGTAGGGTTCTGCGAGGTCGCAGCGCACGGACCCACCGGGCAGCAGCGGTGCGTCGCTGCTGCAGGTGAGGTCCCCGGCCGGGGCCATCGTCGCGCCGGGACGGTCGACCTGCAGGTTGCCGGTGTTCGTCACGGTGACGGTGGCCTCGATGCGGTCGCCCGGACGGACGACGTCGCGGCCGTCGGCGAGGAGCTTCGGCTCGACGCGGACCGTGAGGGACGGGTTCGCCGCGACCTCGACCCGGACGGTGCCATCGGCCGAAACGACGGTGCCGTGCGGGTCGGTGGCGGTCGCGGTGATCAGGTAGGACACTGCTCCGGTCTCGACGTCGTCCTGGGTGATCGTGCGACCCGTGACGATGCACTCGACGGAGTCGCCGGGCGCGATCGTGTCCGCGTCGCAGACGGTGGTGCCCTCGACGCCCTCGATCCCGGCCGTGGGGTCGGTGATCGTGGAGTTGCCGGTGTTCGTGACCGTCACGCGGGCGTCGATCGTGTCGCCGACGCCGAGCTGCTCACGCGGCCCGTCGAAGATCGCCTCGACCTGGACCTCGGCGCCGGAGGCGGCGGCGAGCTCGATGGTCGCCGAGGCGTCCGTGGTGGTGCCGGCACCCGAGGGTGCGGTCGCGGTCAGGTGCGCGTCGATGGTGAGGTGTCCGCCGTCGATGTCCGCCTGGGTGAGCGTGACGCCCTTCGCGGTGCACTCCGTCGACGCGCCCGGCGCGAGGGTGGCGTCCGCGCAGGTGACCTTGCCGTCGATGCCGGTGAGGGCGACGGTGGTGTCGGTCAGGGTGACGGTGCCGGTGTTGGCTGCGGTGACGGTGACGTCCACCGAGTCGCCGGCCATCGGTCGTTCGACGTCGCCGGGAAGCTCGGCGTGCATGGTGAGTGTGGCGGCGGGTGCTGCCGGGATCACGATCGCGTCGCTGTCCGTGGCGGTCACCTCGGCGTCCTTCGGACCCGTCGCGGCGAGCGCGACGTCGTAGCCGACCCGGCCGGCGTCGATGTTCTGCTGGGTGAGCTGCTCACCGCGGAGCTCGCACGTCACCGTCGCGCCGGGTGCGATCGTGTCGGTCGGGCAGGTGGCGGTCAGACCGGGGTGGCCGGCGACGGTGAACGTGGGCGCGGTGATGGTGACGTTGCCGATGTTCTCCACGACCGCGGTCACGACGACCTCGTCACCGACGGCGGGCACGTCGCCAGCACCGGCCGACGCGGAGACGGCGAGGGTTGCGGCGGGGGTCGCGGCGATCGGGGCGGTGGCCGGGTCGGATGCGCGGACCGGTTCCCCGGCGGGGGTGGTTGCGGTGACGGCGGCTTCGTAGGTGATCGATCCGGCGTCGACGTCGGCCTGGGACAGAGTCGTCGTCGCCGTGCAGGTGACCTGCTGCCCGGGGGCGAGGTTGTCGGTCGGGCAGGTGACCTGGATGCCGTCGTGGTCGACGACCGTGGTGCGGATGCCGGTCAGGGTGACGGAGCCGGGGTTCGACACGACGAACCGCATGTTCACGGTGTCACCGGTGACAGGTCGGGCGGAGTCGCCGCCGATCGCGATGGTGCTCGCGACGTCGACGCGACCATCGGCCGGGATCGTCACCGACGTGTCGTCGCCCTTCGTGACGGCGGTGCCGCGTGCGTCGGTGCCGGTCACGGTCGCGGCGAAGCGGACCGAACCGCCGTCGATGTCCTGCTGGGTGAGGACGTACCCGGTGAACACGCACGCCGTCGACGCACCCGGCGCGAGCGTGGCGGCGGGGCAGGTGCCGACGAGACCATCCCGTCCGGTCAGGGTCGCGGCGAGGTCCGTGATCGTGGTGTTGCCGGTGTTCTCCACCGCCGCACGCACCGTGACGACGACACCGACCGCCGGAACCTTCCCGGCGTCGTTCGACGCGGCCACCGAGATCGACGGCGCCGCGGCGACGGTCGGGACCGTCAGGGTCTGCCGGTCGGTGGGGACCGTCGCGCCGGCACCGGAGCGCATGGTGCCGGTCGCGGTGAATCCGATCGCGCCGCGGTCGACGTCGGCCTGCGTGACCGTGTAGCCGCGGGCGGTGCAGTCGATCGACGCGCCGGGCGCGACCGTCCGCGACGCGCACTCGAAGTTGACACCGACCGGCGCAGTCGCGATGACCTCCGCTGCGGACATCGACACGTTCCCGATGTTGCTCATCCGGGCGGTGACGTCGATCCGGTCGCCGACCTCGGGGGCCGTCGCGGTCGTGGAGAGTTCCAGGCCGATGCGGGCGTCCGCGACGGTCGTCGGGATGAACGCCTGGGCCATCGGCGCGGCGACGGCAGCGCCCAGACGCGAGGTCGCGGCGGTGGACACGGCGTCGGCGATCCCGCCGGCATCGATGTCGTCCTGCGTCACCGACTCCGGCTCGGTCGAGCACGTCGTCGACGCGCCCGGGGCGAGCGTCGTGTCCGCGCAGGTCACGTCGCCGTGGGAACCGCTCACCGTGAGGTTCCGGACGAGGACGTTGCCCTCGTTCTGGACCGTGGTGTCGAACACGACCTCCTCGCCGAGGTCCGCGACATCGTCACCGTTGCCGCCGAGGACCCGGCCGGCCTCGGTCGCGGTGAGGGCGTTCGCTTCGGGGACGAACGTCACGTCTGCCGCGGCGGGCGCGAGCACACCGTTCGACGCGGTCATCGAATCGGGCGCGAACGTCGTCGTCGCCGCCTTCGTCGCGGTGACGTCGAGGGTGACCGTGCAGGACGCCTCCCCGGTCTTCAGGTCACCCGACGCCGTGACCGTACGGCCGTCGAGCGCCACGTCACCATCGGCGCACGTGGTGCGGAGGTTCGGGTCGGACGCGAGGTCGATCCCCGAAGGGAGCCGCTGCTCGAACGACCAGCCGAGCTTCTGCCCGTGCTCGGTCGTGTTCACCACCGTCATCGTGAACGGCACCGTGTCCCCCACGATGTGCTCACCGGCCGCGAACGAGTACCCGAGCGTCGGCGTCGAGTCCACGATCGTCACGTCATCGAACGCGCCGTCGTTGCCGAGGCCGCTCTCGTACTCGTTCTCGAGCAGGATGCCCACGTCCTCGCCGGTGAAGAGCAGTCCGCCCTTGCTGACGAACTTGCCGGCCTTCACCCCGTCCGCGAACTGCTGCGACGAGGGATCCGTGCAGACGTTGATCGGCTGGTCGGCCGTCGGGTACGTGTTCGCACCGTCGACCAGCGAGAACTTGAGGAGCGGCGCCCCCGCGGAGCAGCTCATCGCCGCAGCAGCGACGCCGAACGACAGGTACCGCCCCTTGGCGTCGACGGCGATCGGCTGGACGGTCCGCAGCTGGACCTTGCTGCCCTTCACCGGGTCGCCCTGCGTGTAGGCCGACACGGCGTGGTTCGTGTCCGGGTCCTGGCCGGTGACCTCGCCGAGGACGCCGGCGAGGGTCCGGAGGTACCCGTTCACGTTGCACGCGCCGAGGTTCGCCGAGGTCTTGCTCGTGATGATGCCGTTGCAGGCGGCCGCGCTCTTCCAGAAGGCGTCGGCGTCGTATCGTTCGCCGGTGGCCGAGGTGTACTGGTCGATCATCTTCGGCGTCGTGTCCATGTCGTGCTCGAACCCGTCCGAGAACAGGACGTTCGGCTCGCGCGCCTCGAGTGGACCGGTCGACGCCGCCTGCTCGGACGAAGCCATCGTGGCCGGAGCCGCCGACGCAGACGCGGGTGCGGATGGCGAGAGGACGACGGCGCCGAGCGCGCTGAGCGTGACCGCGAGGGACGCGGCGACAGCACGGCGGACAGCCTGGGACGGAGGTGAAGACATACGGGAGCTCCTGAGAAGACGAGGGACCGGTCGAGCATGCCATTCTTTACATGCACACGCAATTTCACATATTGCATGCTGACATCGGGTTTCCCGTCCGTCTCGGACTCCTGTCCAGGGCGGCGCGTACCGTCCGGGACATGACGACACAGTGGGTGGCGCCGCGCCCCGGCGGCAGCGAGGTCCTGGAATCGATCGACGTGGAGGTCCCGGCGCCGGGGCCCGGTGAGGTCACGATCGAGGTGCGCGCCGCCGGCATGAACCCCGCCGACACGAAGCACACCCACGGAGCCGAGTCCTCCGCGTACCCGATGCCGATCGGCTACGAGGTCGCCGGGATCATCTCCGCCGTCGGACCCGACGTGTCGTTCTCGGTCGGCGACGAGGTCCTGGCCTTCCGCATCTCCGGCGGATGGACGGCATCGCTCACGGTGCCCGCGGTCGACGTCTTCCGGAAGCCGGCATCGCTTGGGTTCCCGGAGGCGGCGAACCTGCTGCTCGCCGGTGCCACGGCGGCCGACGTGATCCGGGTCACCCGGGCTTCCGGCAACGACACGGTGCTCGTCCACGGTGCCTCGGGCGCCGTCGGGCTCAGCGTCCTGCAGCTGCTCCGACCGCTCGGCGCCCGGGTGATCGGCACCGCATCGGAGCGCGGAGCGGAGACCGTCCGGCGGTACGGCGGCGAGTGGGTGCCGTACGGTGACGGGCTCGAGTACCGCGTGCGTGAGGCCGCACCCGCCGGGGTCGACGTGGCGATCGACTGCGTCGGGACCGACGAGGCGGTCGACGTGTCGCTCGCACTCGTCGCCGACCGGAGCCGCATCGTCACGATCGCCGCGCAGGCCAGGGCGGCGGCGGACGGGTTCCCGGCGGTGGGCGGTGCCCAGCCGGAGAGCAAGGCGTTCCGGGACTCCGTCCGGCAGCGGTTGGTCGACCTCGCGGGAGCAGGGCAGCTCGACGTGCTGGTCGCGCGGACGTTCCCGTTGGCGTCGGCGCGAGAGGCTGCTGAACTGCTGGAGTCCGGGCACCCCGGCGGGAAGCTCGCACTCGTTCCCTGAGGATGTGCCAGGATCACGATGTGAGCGATCAGCATCCGCCGTACGGCCAGCCGAACCAGAACCCGTACGGGCAGAACCAGTACAGCCAGAACCCGTACGGCCAGAACCCGCACGGCCAGAATCCGTACGGCCAGCAGCCGTCCTCGGGGCAGCCCCCGCTCTGGGCACCCTGGTACGGGATCCCGTTCCCGCAGGCCTTCCTGCGGTTCTGGAAGAAGTACGTCCGCTTCGACGGGCGCGCCAGCCGCAGCGAGTTCTGGTTCTGGGCGCTCTGGTACGTCCTTGGCAACGTGGCGACCGGTATCGTCGGGGGCATCCTCAACGTGCTGCCGTTCGTCGACAACGCCGACGACGGGCTGAGCAGCCTGTGGGCGCTGGCGTGCGCGCTCGGGTTCATCGCGCTGACCGTCCGACGCCTGCACGACGTGAACCTCAGCGGCCTGTTCGCGCTGCTCTTCATCATCCCGCCGATCGGTGTCCTGTTCTCGCTCATCGTCGGGCTGCTCGGGACGAACCCGCAGGGACAGCAGTACGACCGACCGGACCGCGGCTGACCCGGCCCGCTCGG
Source organism: Curtobacterium guangdongense (assembly GCF_049341845.1). NCBI lineage: Bacteria > Bacillati > Actinomycetota > Actinomycetes > Micrococcales > Microbacteriaceae > Curtobacterium > Curtobacterium guangdongense. The sequence continues at coordinate 74,048 of NZ_JBMPIT010000006.1, read as the reverse complement.
AGCCGGACGCCGATCGACGCACGACAGGGGACAGCGTGAGTGACACCGATCCGACGCAGGGACAGGACGGGCCCTCCGGTCAGCAGCCCGGTCCGCCGCAGTGGGACCGACCGCAGTGGGGGCAGCCCCAGTACGGCCAGCCGCAGTACGGCCAGCCGTGGCAGCAGCCGTACGGGCACCGGCAGTACGCGGAGCCGTACCCGACGTTCCCGCCGATCCCCACCGGGCCCGACGGGAAACCCCCGCTCTGGGCGCCGCACTACGGCATCGGGTTCCTCGGTGCGGTCAAGCGCTTCTTCACGAAGTACGCGCGCTTCGACGGCCGCGCGAGCCGGAGCGAGTTCTGGTGGTGGTTCCTCGTGAACGTGATCGTGACGATCGTCCTCTACGGGGGATTCTTCGCCGCGCTCTTCAGCTGGGCCGTCGCGAACAGCACGACGGACCAGTACGGGTACAGCCACACGACCGGAGCGCCGCCGTTCTGGGCGTTCGGCCTGCTGTTCCTCTGGGGGATCTGGGGGCTCGGGACGATCGTGCCGAGCCTCGCCCTCGGGTGGCGCAGGGTCCACGACGCGAACCTCGCCGGCCCGTTCTGGCTCATCACGTTCGCCGCCGGGTTCGCCGGGATCGTGTTCGGCTGCCTCCCGCCGAACCCGTCCGGCGCACAGTACGACCGGCCCGACCAGCGGTAGTCGAGACTTCTTCGGACGGACGGGTGCCGTTCTGATTGACTCTGACAGGAGTATCAGCCGACACCCAGGGGGTCCACCATGACCGATCAGTACCCGTCCGACAGTCCGTACGGGCAGCAGCCCGCCGGACACACGCCGCAGTACGGTGCGCCCGCACCGACGGGGCCTGATGGCGAGCCACCGCTGTGGGCACCGTGGTACGGGATCTCCTTCGGGGGAGCCGTCCGCCGGTTCTTCAAGAAGTACGCCCGGTTCGACGGCCGTGCGAGCCGTAGCGAGTTCTGGTGGTGGTACCTCGCCAACGGCATCATCAGCATCGTGCTCGGCATCCTGCTCGGTGTGGGTGCCGCGACGTCGCAGATGACCACCGTGTCGAACGGGTACAGCACCGTGTCGACGATGCAGAGCCCATCGGCGCTCTACGTCATCGTCGGGATCATCGCGACCATCTGGGGCCTCGCCATCCTCGTCCCGTCGATCGCCCTGTTCTGGCGCCGACTGCACGACGCGAACCTCGCCGGGCCGTTCTGGTTCCTCGGGTTCATCCCGTTCGTCGGCGGGATCATCCTCATCATCCTGGCGATCCTGCCGTCGAAGCCCGAGGGGCAGCGGTTCGACCAGCCCGGTCGCGGCTGACCCGGAACGACGAAAAACCCCGTTCCGGACACCGAACCACGCAGCTGCGTGGTTCGGTGTCCGGAACGGGGTTCTCTGCGTGCTGGGGCTGGCCGTCAGACCGCGCGGACGCGCACCAGGGACCCGTCGACGACGAGGTCGCGGACGGTCGTGGTCGGGTCGGCGATCTGGAAGCGGAGCGCGCCACCCGGCTGCTCGAACCACGGCTGCACGAACCGGACGGACACCAGGAACGGACGGTCGACGACGTAGCGGTGCACCTCGGGTGCCGCCGCGACGTGCGGGGGGAGCGACCGTGACGGCATCGGGGTGTCGAGCGGGTGCAGCAGGTACCCGTCCGGGCCGCCGATCCGGTCGACCGGGACACCGGCCGGGATCTGGATGGTGAGGCCGTCCGGGCCCGCCTGCGACACCTGCTGAGCGAGCTGCGGGTACGTCGACGCCGCGCGGTCGCGGAGCCCGTCGAGCTCGTACCGCTGGATGTCGCGCGGCGCGGGGAAGGGACGGTTCAGGAACCGGCGGAGCATCTCGACCGCGTCCGACTCGCCACGAGCCGTCGCCAGGCGCCGCGCGGTGCCGTAGTCCACGACCTCGAGCGCGAAGGTGTCCGCGCCGTCGGCCGGGACGAGGCGCAGTGCGCCCTCCACGGGAGGCTCGTGCAGTGTCTCCCCGGGGAGCTGCACGTAGCGGATCGTGTAGCCGAGCTGGTCGAGGATGGGGCGGGTGTCCGCGAACGTCATGAGCGGGAGCCTAGTGGTCTGACCTCTGCCGATCCTGGTGCCGCGACGGACCTATGCCCGACCACGCATGACCGCCTGCTTGACCTCCGAGATCGCCTTGGTGACCTGGATGCCGCGGGGGCAGGCGTCGGTGCAGTTGAAGGTCGTGCGGCAGCGCCAGACGCCTTCCTTGTCGTTGAGGATGTCGAGGCGCACGTCGGCCGCGTCGTCGCGCGAGTCGAAGATGAAGCGGTGCGCGTTGACGATCGCCGCGGGGCCGAAGTACTGGCCGTCGGTCCAGAACACCGGGCAGGACGACGTGCACGCTGCGCAGAGGATGCACTTCGTGGTGTCGTCGAAGCGGGCGCGATCGGCGACGGACTGCACGCGCTCCTTGCCCTTCTCCGGCGTGGAGTTCGCCTGCAGGAACGGCTGGACCTCTCGGAAGGACTTGAAGAACGGCTCCATGTCGACGACGAGGTCCTTCTCGAGCGGCAGACCCTTGATCGCCTCGACGTAGATCGGCTTCGACACGTCGAGGTCCTTGATGAGGGTCTTGCAGGCCAGACGGTTGCGCCCGTTGATGCGCATCGCGTCGGAGCCGCAGACGCCGTGCGCGCAGGAGCGGCGGAAGGTCAGCGACCCGTCCTGCTCCCACTTGATCTGGTGCAGCGCGTCGAGGATGCGGTCGGTCGGCAGCATCATGACGTCGAAGTCCTGCCACCGCGGCTCGTCGTCGACGTCCGGGTCGAAGCGTCGGACGATGATCGTGACGGGGAACGACCCGGGAGGAGCTGTCGCCGCGTCGGTGCGGGGGGCGCCGGAGACCAGGGTGTCGGTCATCAGTACTTCCTCTCCATCGGCTCGTACCGCGTCACGACGACGGGCTTCCAGTCGAGCGTGATGTGGTCGTCGGCGAGTGACGAGTGCGGGTCGCCCGTCAGGTACGCCATGGTGTGCTTCATGTAGTTCTCGTCGTCGCGCTTCGGGTAGTCGTCGCGCATGTGGCCGCCGCGGGACTCCTTGCGGTTGCGTGCCGAGTAGACGACGACCTCGGCGAGGTCGAGCAGGAACCCGAGCTCGACGGCCTCGAGCAGGTCGGTGTTGAAGCGCTTGCCCTTGTCCTGCACGGCGACGTTCATGTACCGGTTGCGGAGCGTGTGGATGGTCTCGGTGACGCGTGCGAGCGACTCGTCGGTCCGGAACACCTGCGCGTTCTTGTCCATCTCCTCCTGCAGCTCCTTGCGGAGCGCGGCAACGCGTTCGGTGCCGGTGGAGGCGCGGAGCTGCTCGAGCATGCCGCGGACGTTCGCGGCCGGGTCCTCGGGCAGGGGGAGGAACTCCGCCGTCTTGACCCATTCGGCGGCGTTGTTGCCGGACCGCTTGCCGAAGACGTTGATGTCGAGGAGCGAGTTGGTGCCGAGACGGTTCGACCCGTGCACGGAGACGCACGCGCACTCGCCGGCGGCGTACATGCCCGGCACGACGTGGTCGTTGTCGGACAGGACCTCGGCGTTGGTGTTCGTCGGGATGCCGCCCATCGCGTAGTGCGCGGTCGGCATCACGGGCACCGGCTCGGTCACGGGGTCGACGCCGAGGTAGGTGCGGGCGAACTCGGTGATGTCCGGGAGCTTGGTCTCGAGGACCTCGGCACCGAGGTGGGTGCAGTCGAGCAGCACGTAGTCCTTGTTCGGACCGGCGCCCCGGCCCTCTGCCACTTCCTGCACCATGCACCTGGCCACGATGTCGCGAGGGGCGAGGTCCTTGATGGTGGGGGCGTAGCGCTCCATGAAGCGCTCACCAGAGGCGTTGCGGAGGATCGCGCCCTCGCCGCGAGCGCCCTCGGTGAGCAGGATGCCCAGTCCGGCGAGCCCGGTCGGGTGGAACTGGAAGAACTCCATGTCCTCGAGCGGCAAGCCCGTGCGCCACACGATGCCGACGCCGTCACCGGTGAGGGTGTGCGCGTTGGACGTGGTCTTGTACATCTTGCCGAAGCCGCCGGTGGCGAAGATCATCGCCTTGGCGTGGAAGACGTGCAGTTCGCCGGTCGCGAGCTCGAACGCGACGACGCCGGCGGGCTGCTTGCGGGTGACGCCGTCCTCGCCGACGACGTCCACCATGATGAGGTCGAGCGCGTAGAACTCGTTGAAGAAGTTCACGCCGAGCTTCACGCAGTTCTGGAACAGCGTCTGCAGGATCATGTGGCCCGTGCGGTCGGCGGCGTAGCAGGCCCGGCGCACGGGCGACTTGCCGTGGTCGCGGGTGTGACCACCGAAGCGGCGCTGGTCGATCTTGCCCTCGGGCGTGCGGTTGAACGGCAGGCCCATGTTCTCGAGGTCGATGACCGCGTCGATGGCTTCCTTCGCCAGGATCTCGGCGGCGTCCTGGTCGACCAGGTAGTCGCCGCCCTTGATCGTGTCGAACGTGTGCCACTCCCACGAGTCCTCTTCGACGTTCGCGAGCGCGGCCGCCATGCCGCCCTGCGCCGCACCGGTGTGCGAGCGGGTCGGGTACAGCTTCGAGATGACCGCGGTGTTCGCCTTCGGGCCGGCTTCGATCGCGGCACGCATGCCCGCGCCGCCCGCGCCGATGATGACGATGTCGAACTGGTGGTGATGGACGGTGATGTCGGTCACGTATATCTCTCGAGTCAGGGGAGTGCAGAAGGAAAGTGAGGAGTGCCGCGGCTATTGGACCGGCTACTGCGCCGGGCAGAACGACGGCAGGTCGGCAGCGGCAGCGCCGGCGGGGCACGGGTCGAAGGTCCAGCAGACCAGCGTGCCGAGGACGATGAGCAGGACGCACGCGACCAGGATGGCGACGAGCAGCGTCTTGCGGATGCCGGGCTTCGACACGTAGTCGTTGACGATCGTGCGCATGCCGTTCGAGCCGTGGATCAGCGCGAGCCAGAGCATGAGGGTGTCCCACACCTGCCAGAACGGGCTGGCCCACTTGCCGGCGACGAAGGCGAAGTCGATCTGCTTGACCCCTTCGCCCGCGACCATGTTCACGAACAGGTGGCCGAAGATCAGGACGACGAGCAGGACACCGGATCCGCGCATGTAGATCCAGCCCCACTTCTCCCAGTTGGTGGAGCGGCGTGCGGCCTCGGAGCTGCGAGGGGGTGCGATGGTGTCGGTGGTCATGTGGTGCCCCCTGGTCAGTGGAAGTCGGCGACGAGGTTCATGAGCTGGCGCGGCAGGAAGCCCGCGATCGCGATCGCCCACAGGACGATGACGATCCAGAACATGGCCCGCTGGTACTTCGGCCCCTTGGACCAGAAGTCGACCAGGATGATGCGCAGTCCGTTGAACGCGTGGAACACGATCGCCATCACGAGCGCGATCTCGCCGAGGTTCATGATCGGGGTCTTGTACGTGCCGATGACCGCGTTGTACGCCTCTGGCGACAGGCGCACGAGCGCCGTGTCGAGGATGTGCACCAGCAGGAAGAAGTAGATCGCGACGCCGGTGATGCGGTGCAGGACCCACGACCACATGCCGGTGCTGCCGCGGTACAGCGTCCCCTTGGGGGTCCGGGACGCGCGGGGCGCCTCGATGGTCACCTGTGGCACGGCTGTCGCCGTACTCCCTGCGGTCTGCTCGGCCATGAGCTCGCCCTCCGTTGAGACCGGGGCGCCGATCGGCGCACCGTTGCCGTCGTGTTCGTGTGGAACACGACCATCCTATGACCGGGAGCTGACCTTCTCGTTCCACTCGGCGCGGACACCCCGTGCGGCGGCGGGCGGCGCGCCGATGTTCCTCGCCGTGTCGTGGTGCGCCAGCAGCTGGTCGCCGACCGCTTCCCACGTGGTGCCCTCCACCCGCAGCCGCCCGGCCGACCCCATGCGCGCGGCGCGGTCCCGGTCGAGGTGCAGCCCGACGACCGCCCGCCGGAGCGCCTGCGGCACGTCCGGGTCGTAGAGCTCGCCGTCGAGCCCCGGCGCGACGAGGTCGAGCGGGCCACCCGACGCCGGTGCCACCACCGGCAGGCCGGTGGCGTGCGCCTCCTGCAGCGTCTGCCCGAAGGTCTCCGCCGGTCCGGTGTGCACGAACACGTCGAGCGCCGCGTACGCGTCGGCGAGGGCGTCGCCGCGCAGCGGACCGGTGAAGGTCACGTCCAGGTGGCGCAGCCGTCGCTCCAGTACCTGCCTGGAGGGCCCGCCTCCCGCGACCACGATCCTGACGCCCGGGACGCCGCCGAGCTCGGCGAGCCGCTCGACCTCCTTCTCCGGTGCGAGCCGGCCCACGTAGCCCACAACGGTCTCGCCGCGCGGAGCGAGTCGCCTCCGGAACGCGCGCACGTGCGCCGACCGTCGTCGCGACGGGTGGAACAGGTCGGTGTCCACACCGCGACCCCATCGCGTGACGCGCGGGACGCCGTCCGCGGCCAGCATGGCCGCGGTCGCGGACGACGGCGCGAGCGTCAACGACGCGCCCTGGTGGATCCGGGCGAGCACCCGTCTCGCCAACGGGGCGGCCGCTGCCAGGCCGTTGCGGCGGGCGAACCCGGCCACGTCGGTCTGGAACACGGCGACGGACGGGATGCCGAGCCTCCCGGCCGCCGTGATCGCGCGCCCGCCCAGCAGGAGCGGACTGGCCGCGTGCAGCACGTCGGCGCCGGAGGCGGCGAGGATCGTGTCGAGGACCGGGTGGGGGAGGGCGACCGGGAACTGCCGGTACGCGACCGCCGGCACACGGTGCACGTCGAACCCGCGGTACCGCTCGAGCTCGGTGCGGGATCGCCAGGCCGCGAGACCGGGGGCGTCGGGCGCGATGACGACCGCGCGGTGGCCACGGCGCTCCAGGTGGTCGAGGACCGCCAGGACGCTGGTGGTCACGCCGTTGAGGGTGGGCAGGAAGCTCTCGGTCACGACGGCGACGGTCCGCTGGACCTGGCCGCGCTCCACGCTGCGTGCGTTCATGGCACTCGCCATGCTCCGCGGCGCACGTGACGCGGACGGGGGCCGCAGGGTGAACGGCGCGTTCGGCGGGGGTGAACAGGTCGTGCGGCTTCCCGCACATCCGAGCGGTCGGTACCCAGGAACGGCGGCGACCGGACGGTACGGTGAGCGGGTGGCTGACCCTCTCGACGACTTCTACGCGATCATCCCCGCCGGCGGTATCGGTTCGCGCCTCTGGCCGCTGTCGCGCGCCGACGCCCCGAAGTTCCTCCACGACCTGACCGGCTCGGGCACCTCGCTCCTCCGGCAGACGTGGGACCGCCTCGCGCCGCTGTCCGGGGACCAACGGATCATGGTCGTGACCGGGCGTGCCCACCGGGTCGCGGTCGAGTCGCAGCTGCCGGGCATCCACGACCACAACGTCGTGCTCGAGAGCGAGCCGAAGGACTCCACGGCAGCCATCGGCCTGGCCGCGGCGATCCTCCGACGGCGCGAGCCCGACGTGGTCATCGGGTCGTTCGCCGCCGACCACGTCATCGGCGACGCCCGCGGGTTCCGTCGGTCGGTGCGCGAAGCGGTGCTCGCGGCCCGCGCCGGCTACGTGACGACCATCGGCATCACACCGTCCGAGCCCGCCATCGGGTTCGGCTACATCCACGCGGGCGACTCGCTCGGCATCGACACCGCCCCGCGGGCGCACGCCGTGCTGGACTTCGTCGAGAAGCCCGACCTCGACACCGCCACGGGGTACCTCGCCGACGGCAGCTACCTCTGGAACGCCGGCATGTTCATCGCCCGCGCCGACGTGCTCCTCGCGGAGATCGGTCGGAACGAGCCCGAGCTGCTCGCCGGCATCGAGGAACTCGCCGCCGCGTGGGACACCTCGTCTCGCGGCGCCGTCGTCGACGCGATCTGGCCGGGGCTGAAAAAGATCGCGATCGACTACTCCGTCGCCGAGCCGGCCGCTGCCGCCGGACGGCTCGCCGTGATCCCCGGTGACTTCGACTGGGACGACGTCGGCGACTTCGCGTCCCTCGCGAAGCTGCAGTCCGGCGGTCGGACGAACAACCTCGCGGTGCTCGGCGACAACGCCCGCATCCTGGCCGACTCGTCGAGCGGCATCGTCGTCGCGCACAGTCAGCGGCTCATCTCGCTCATCGGCGTCGAGGACATCGTCGTCGTGGACACCCCCGATGCGCTCCTCGTCACGACGAGCGCAAACGCCCAGCGGGTCAAGGGTGTGGTGGATGCACTGAAGATCAGCGGGCGGGACGACGTCCTGTAGCGCTCCACCACGAAATGTGGGCGCGTGCCCCCCGAATTGGGGTGGGGGTCGTTGCGCCGCGTTACGGGCCTGTTTCGGCGCGGTCGCGATCCCGTAACCGATCATCCGGGCGGCCGGAAGGGGCCCTGTACCGGCCAGGCGGTCGTGTACTGTCGCCACGATCGCCCGGTGCGCAGTGACCCGGGCCCTTGCTCCCGGAGGAACATCCCGTGTCATCTCGTACCCGTCAGATCGCACTCAGCGGCCTCGCGCTCCTCGGCACCGCCGCCGTCCTGGCCGGCTGCTCCGCCGCTCCGTCCGACTCCTCGTCGGCGAAGTCCACCGACTTCCGCCCGTGCATGGTCTCGGACTCCGGCGGCTTCGACGACAAGTCGTTCAACCAGCTCGGCTACGAGGGCCTGAAGGACGCCGCGAAGGAACTCGGCGCGACCTACAAGTCGGCCGAGTCGAAGGACTCCACGGTCTACGACTCGAACATCGAGCAGCTCATCAACCAGAACTGCAAGCTCATCGTGACGGTCGGCTTCAACCTCGCCGACGCGACGAAGAAGCAGGCGGCGGCGAACCCCGACACCGACTTCGCGATCATCGACGACAACTCGATCGACGCCAAGAACGTCAAGCCGATCACGTTCGACACCTCGCAGGCGGCGTTCCTCGCCGGCTACGCGGCCGCGTCGTACTCCAAGAGCGGTGTCGTCGGCACCTTCGGCGGCATGCAGATCCCGACCGTGACCATCTTCATGGACGGCTTCGCGGACGGCGTGAAGTACTACAACGAGCAGAAGAAGAAGGACGTCAAGGTCGTCGGCTGGGACGTCGACAGCCAGAAGGGCTCCTTCACCGGTGGCTTCGAGGCCGGCACGCAGGCCAAGTCGGTCGCGCAGACGCTCATCGACCAGAACGCCGACGTGATCCTGCCCGTCGGTGGCCCGATCTACCAGTCGGCCGCAGAGGCGATCAAGGACGCGAACAACGGTTCCGTGCTGATCGGCGCGGACAGCGACCTCTACGAGGCCGACCCCCGCTACAAGGACATCGCGCTGACCTCGGTCGAGAAGGGCATGCGCCCGGCGACCAAGGACGTCGTCGAGCAGGCCGCGAAGGGTGACTTCTCGAAGACCCCGTACGTCGGCACGCTGAAGAACGACGGCGTCGGCATCGCGCCGTTCCACGACTACGAGTCCAAGGTCGACTCGGGTCTCCAGAAGGAGCTCGACACGATCAAGTCCGGCATCATCGACGGCTCGATCAAGGTCGAGACGAAGGCGACCGTCAAGTAGCACGATGCGATGCGGGCGGGGGAGCAGTCCTCCGCCCGCATTCCCGTGCGCTCCGCAGCGACAGAAATAGACTCCCGACATGAAGCTCGAGCTCCGCGGCATCACCAAGCGGTTCGGCCCCCTGGTCGCGAACGACCACATCTCCCTCACCGTCGAACCGGGTGAGGTGCACTGTCTCCTCGGCGAGAACGGCGCAGGCAAGTCCACCCTGATGAACGTGCTCTACGGCATGTACCAGGCCGAAGAGGGCGAGATCCTCCTGGACGACGTCGTCCAGGACTTCGACGGCCCCGGCGACGCCATGCGTGCCGGCATCGGCATGGTCCACCAGCACTTCATGCTCGTCCCGGTCTTCACCGTGGCCGAGAACGTGATGCTCGGACAGGAGGAGACGTCGTTCGGCGGTCGCCTCGACCTCGCCGGCGCCCGGAAGCGTGTCCGCGAGATCTCCGAGCGGTTCGGGTTCGACGTCGACCCGGACGCGAAGGTCGAGGACCTGCCCGTCGGCGTGCAGCAGCGCGTCGAGATCATCAAGGCGCTCTCCCGCGACGCGTCCGTGCTGGTGTTCGACGAGCCCACGGCCGTCCTCACCCCGCAGGAGACCGACGAGTTGATGGGCATCATGCGCCAGCTCCGCGAGGCCGGCACCGCGATCGTCTTCATCACCCACAAGCTCCGCGAGGTCCGCGAGGTGGCGGACCGCATCACGGTGATCCGGCTCGGCAAGGTCGTCGGCGAGGCATCGCCCACCGCGACGAACAACGAGCTCGCAGCGCTCATGGTCGGCCGAGCGGTGTCGCTCGTCGTCGAGAAGGAGCCCGCGATCGGCGGCGAGGACGCCCTCGTCGTCGAGCACGTCACCGTCACCGACCCGTCCGGCATCGTGCTCGTCGACGACGTCTCGTTCACCGTGCGACGGGGCGAGGTCCTCGCGATCGCCGGCGTGCAGGGCAACGGCCAGACCGAGCTCACCGAGGCGATCATCGGCCTCGAGCACATGCGCTCCGGCCGGATCACCCTCGACGGGCGCGAGATCAGTGGTCGCAGCGTCAAGCAGATCCTCGACGCCGGCGTCGGGTTCGTCCCGGAGGACCGCAAGGAGGACGGGCTCGTCGGTGAGTTCACGATCGCCGAGAACCTGATGCTCGACCGTGCCGACCACGCCGAGTTCGTCCGCGCCGGCACCATCCGGTCGGCCGAGCGCGACGCGTTCGCCGACGAGAAGATCGCCGAGTTCGACATCCGCACGCCCTCGCGCACCACCGCCGCCGGCCGGCTGTCCGGCGGCAACCAGCAGAAGATCGTGCTGGCCCGCGAGCTCAGCCGCGAGCTGCGCCTCTTCGTGGCCGCGCAGCCGACCCGCGGCATCGACGTCGGGTCGATCGAGTTCGTGCACAAGCGCATCGTCGCCACCCGCGACACCGGCGTCCCGGTCATCGTCGTCTCCACGGAGCTCGACGAGGTCGTGGCGCTCGCCGACCGCATCGCCGTGATGTACCGCGGCGCGATCATCGGCATCGTCCCCGCGGACACCCCGCGCGACGTCCTCGGCCTCATGATGGCCGGAGAGCTTCCCGAAGGAACGGAGCTGGCAGCGTGAGCAACACGCCAGAGAACACGCAGCCGGCGCAGGCCGGGGACGAACTGCCCACCGACGACCGACTGCAGGACGTCGAGGGCACGCCGCACCTGATGACGGACTCCGCCGCCGACACCGAGCGCCGCGCCGGTGCCTCGGGCGGGGACCGCTGGAACGCCGCACTGCAGAGCATCGTGAACGGCTCCGTCCTCGTCACGGTCCTCGCGATCGTGCTCGCGCTCGTGGCGTGCGGCATCCTCATCGCGATCACGGACCCTGCCGTGCAGCAGGCCGCCGGGTACTTCTTCGCACGCCCGGCCGACACCTTCCGGGCGATCTGGACCGCCGTCGGCGGCTCGTACGCCTCGTTGTTCCAGGGCTCGGTCGTCAACTTCGGCGCGAGCTCGTTCGCGCAGGCGATCGTCCCGATCACCCGGTCGATCGACTACGCCGTCCCGCTCATCGCCGCGGGTCTCGGCATCGCCCTCTCGTTCCGTGCCGGCCTCTTCAACATCGGTGGTCAGGGGCAGATCCTGATGGGCGCTGCGGCCGCGGGGTGGGTCGGCTTCGCGTTCGACATGCCCGCGATCATCCACATCCCCCTGACCATCGTCGCGGGCATCGTCGGCGGCGCGGTGTGGGGTGGCATCGTCGGTGTGCTGAAGGCGCGGACCGGCGCGAACGAGGTCGTCCTGACGATCATGCTCAACTACGTCGCGCTCTACCTGGTCAGCTACCTGCTCCGCACCCCTGGGCTGCTGCAGGCACCGGGGAGCCCGAACCCGATCTCGCCCGCGATGAAGGACTCCGCGGTGCTGCCGGCCCTGTTCGGTCCGCGCTACGGCGTCGACCTCGGGTTCGTCGTCGCGATCATCGCCGTCGTCGTCGTGTGGTGGCTCGTCAACAAGTCGTCGCTCGGCTTCCGGTTCCGCACGATCGGTGAGAACCCGCGTGCGGCGCGCGTCGCCGGCATGAGCGTCCCGTCACTGACCATCTGGGTGCTCGTCATCTCCGGTGCCCTCGTCGGCATCGCCGGGGCGTACCAGGTGCAGGGTGCCGTGACGAGTGGCTTCACGTCGAACATCGACGCGGGCATCGGCTTCGACGCCATCACCGTGGCGCTCCTCGGTCGGTCGAAGCCGTGGGGCACGTTCTGGGCGGCGATCCTGTTCGGCGTGCTGAAGAACGGTGGCTACGCCATGCAGGCCGCCAACGGCATCCCGATCGACATCGTCGGCGTCATCCAGGCCCTCATCGTCCTGTTCATCGCGGCACCGCCGCTCGTCCGCGCGATCTTCCGGATCCCGCAGCCGGGTGCCCGCCGCAAGGTCTCCAAGAAGTCCCAGCGGAAGGCAGTCGCCGCGTGAGCACCATCAGCCCCTCGATGCCCTCCGGTGCGGCGGTCCTCGCCGACCGGGCCGTCGAGTCGACCCGCAGCTGGAAGGCCCCGATCGCCTTCGCCGTCTTCACGGTCGTCGCGCTGGTCTTCTTCGTCCTGCTCGGCCGTGACGGCTCGGCGACGTTCCGCCTCGCGAACGCGGGCGACTTCGTCCAGCTGCCGGACGTCCAGCTCGCCGCGACGGGGACCGGCATCACCGTCACCGTCCTGCTCGCCCTGGCGACGGTGTACGCGTTCGTCCAGGTGAACGGGTACCGGAGGATCCCGCTCTGGGTCACGTCGGTCTTCGCCATCCTGTTCGTCGTCGGGTTCCTCACCTGGGCGGCGGCCGGTGCGACGATCCCGCTTCCCGGGCTGCTCGTCGGGGCACTCGGCCTGAGCGTCCCGCTGGTGTTCGGTGCCCTCGGCGGCGTGATCTCCGAGCGCGTCGGCGTGGTGAACATCGCGATCGAGGGCCAGTTCCTCGCCGGCGCGTTCGTCTCCGCGATGATCGGCTCGCTGACCGGCTCCGCATGGGTCGGCCTCGTCGGCGCGCTCGTCGCCGGTGTGCTGGTGTCGTTCGTCCTCGCGACGTTCAGCATCAAGTACCTCGTCGACCAGGTCATCGTCGGTGTCGTCATCAACGCGTTCATCTCGGGACTGACCGGCTTCCTGTACTCGCAGGTGCTCTCCCCGGCCGAGCAGACGCTCAACGTCGGCATCCGGTTCCCGGTGCTGCCGATCCCGGTGCTGCACCAGATCCCGGTCATCGGCCCGGTGTTCTTCGAGCAGAACGTCATCGTCTACCTGGCGTACATCGCGGTCGCGGTCGTCACGTTCGCCTTGTTCAAGACGCGCTGGGGCCTCCGCCTCCGCGCGGTCGGCGAGCACCCGCAGGCGGCGGACACCGTCGGCATCAACGTGCTCAGCACGCGGTTCTGGAACGTCTCGCTCGCCGGTGCGATCGCGGGACTCGGTGGCGCGTACTTCACGCTCGGCTCCGTCGGACCGTTCGCGAAGGACATGACCGCGGGGGCCGGCTACATCGCCCTCGCCGCGGTCATCTTCGGCCGCTGGGACCCGATCCGCGCGACGCTCGCGGCGCTGCTCTTCGGCTTCGCGTCGAACCTGCAGAACGTCCTCGGGTCGATCAACTCGCCCGTCCCGAGCGAGTTCCTGCTCATGCTGCCCTACGTGGTGACGATCTTCGCGGTGGCCGGCCTGGTCGGGCAGTCGCGTGGTCCCGCAGCGTCCGGCAAGCCGTACACCAAGAGCTAGCCGGGAGGCTCGGCGCATGACCGACACGAACGCATCCGGTGACCAGACGGTCACCGACACCGCCGCTGCGGACGCGGCCACGAGCCTCCCGTCCGATCTGGACTGGGCGTCACTGCGTGACGCGGCCACGGCCGCGATGCGACACGCCTACGCGCCGTACTCGTCGTTCCCGGTGGGCGCCGCTGCGCTCACCGACGACGGCCGGATCGTGTCCGGCTGCAACGTCGAGAACGCCTCGTACGGGGTGACCCTCTGCGCGGAGTGCTCGCTCGTCTCGCAGCTGCACATGACCGGCGGCGGCAAGCTCGTCGCGTTCACCTGCGTGGACGGCGACGGCGCGACGCTCATGCCGTGCGGCCGGTGCCGGCAACTGCTGTTCGAGCACTCGGCCGAGGGCATGCTGCTCGAGACGGTCTCCGGCATCCGCACGATCGACGAGGTCCTCCCGGACGCGTTCGGGCCGCGCACCCTGACCACCTACCAGCAGGAGCACTGATCACCATGGCCGTCGAGCCGTTCGACACCGTCGACCTCATCCGCACGAAGCGTTCGGGTTCCGCGTTGAGCACGCCGGAGATCGACTGGCTCGTCGACGCCTACACGCGCGGCTACGTCGAGGACCCGCAGATGGCGGCGCTCGCGATGGCGATCTTCCTGAACGGCATGGAGCGTCGGGAGATCAAGGACCTGACGCTCGCGATGATCGCGTCGGGGGAGCGGATGTCGTTCTCCTCGCTCGGCAAGACCACCGTCGACAAGCACTCCACCGGGGGTGTCGGGGACAAGATCACGCTGCCGCTCGCGCCCCTCGTGGCGTCGTTCGGGGTTGCCGTGCCGCAGCTGTCCGGCCGTGGGCTCGGGCACACCGGGGGCACGCTCGACAAGCTCGAGTCGATCCCCGGATGGCAGGCGTCGCTGTCGAACGACCGCATGATGTCGATCCTCTCCGACGTCGGAGCGGTGATCTGCGCGGCGGGCTCGGGCCTCGCCCCCGCCGACAAGAAGCTCTACGCGCTCCGCGACATCACCGGCACCGTCGAGTGCATCCCGCTCATCGCGTCGAGCATCATGTCGAAGAAGATCGCCGAGGGCACCGGCGCGCTCGTGCTGGACGTGAAGTTCGGTTCGGGGGCGTTCATGCCGACGTACGAGGCATCGAAGGAGCTCGCGCAGACGATGGTCGACCTCGGGAAGGACGCCGGGGTCGCCACCTCGGCGCTCCTGACCGACATGGAGGTCCCGCTCGGCCTGACGATCGGCAACGCGCTCGAGGTGCGGGAGTCGATCGAGGTGCTGGAGGGCGGTGGCCCGGACGACGTCGTCTCGCTGACCATCTCGCTGGCTTCCGAGATGCTCCGCCTGGCCGGTCTGCCGGATGCGGACCCGGCTGCGGCACTCGCCGACGGCCGCGCGATGGACACCTGGCGCCGGATGATCGCGGCACAGGGCGGCGACCCGTCCGCCGCGCTCCCGGTGGCCCGCGAGCAGCACGTCGTCACCGCGCCGTCCTCCGGCGTGCTCGTGACGCAGGAGGCCCTGCCGTTCGGCGTCTCGGCGTGGCGTCTCGGCGCCGGTCGTGCCCGCGCGCAGGACCCGGTGCAGGCGGGTGCCGGCATCGAGCTGCACGTGAAGCCCGGCGACGCGGTGGTCGAGGGGCAGCCGCTCTGGACGCTGCACACGGACGAGGAGTCGCGCATCCCGCGCGCGCTCGAGGTGCTCGAAGGGGCCTGGTCGATCGGGACGTCCGCTCCCGAGCGTGGACCGATCGTCCGTGAGCGCCTGACGTGAGCCGATCTGCTCACATGTAGCGAGCCTCCAGCCAGTTCTCCACAAACCTGTGGGACGTCACGGGCGAGGCGGGTGCGACCACCGATAGCCTGGTCGTCATGAGCGCCCACGACGCCCCCACGTACCGACTGCCCGACGCGGGTGCCGTGATCAACGACCTGCCGAAGGTCTCGCTGCACGACCACCTCGACGGCGGACTCCGCCCCGAGACGATCATCGAGCTCGCCTCGGACGGCGGCATCGACCTGCCGACCACCGACCCGGCCGAGCTCGGCCAGTGGTTCGCCGACCAGTCGAACTCCGGCTCGCTCGTCGAGTACCTCAAGACCTTCGACGTCACCACGAGCGTGATGCAGACCGCGCACGGCCTGACCCGCGTCGCCCGCGAGTTCGTGGAGGACCTCGTCGCCGACGGTGTCGTCTACGGGGAGATCCGGTGGGCCCCCGAGCAGCACCTGCAGGGCGGCCTGACGCTCGACCAGACGGTGGAAGCCGTGCAGGCGGGCATCGAAGAAGCGGTCGTCGCAGCGGACGGTGCGATCCGCGTCGGGCAGCTCGTGACGGCCATGCGCCACGCGGACCGTGCACTCGAGATCGCCGAGCTCGCCGTCCGCCACCGTGACCACGGCGTGGTCGGGTTCGACATCGCCGGGGCCGAAGCCGGGTTCCCCGCGTCGAACCACCGCGCGGCGTTCGACCACCTCGCCTCCGAGCTCTTCCCGGTCACCGTGCACGCCGGCGAAGCGGACGGCATCGCCTCGATCCGTTCGGCGCTCGTCGACGGCCGGGCCCTGCGCCTCGGACACGGCGTCCGCCTGTTCGAGGACATCCAGCTCTCCGACGCCGGCGACGGTTCGACGCTCGCCTCCCTGGGCGAGGTCGCCTCGTGGGTCCGCGACCGGGAGATCCCGCTCGAGCTCTCGCCGCAGTCGAACCTGCAGACCGGAGCGATCGCGGCGTGGGGCGACGACCTCGCCGACCACCCGTTCGACGTGCTGTACCAGCTCGGCTTCCGGGTCACCGTGAACACCGACAACCGCCTGATGAGCAACACCTCGCTCAGCAAGGAGCTCGCGCTCCTGGCCGGTACGTTCGGCTACGACCTCGACGACCTGGCCGCGTTCCAGATCAACGCGGCGCTCGGGTCCTTCCTGCCGCTCGAGGACCGCGAGGAGATCATCTCCATCATCACCACCGGGTACGCGGAGGCCTGATCGCATGGGTCTGCCGCCGCTCTCCGACGACGCCGTCGTGCTCGGTGCGTCTGCGCCGTCATGGCGTGACGCGCTCCGGCTCGCCGGTGGTGCGCTCGTGTCGTCGGGCGCGGCGACGGACGCCTACACGGACGCCATGATCGCCATGGTGGACGAGCACGGGCCGTACATCGTGATCTCACCAGGGCTGGCGTTCGCGCACGCCCGGCCGGGGTCCGCGGTGCTGCGGGACGGCCTGTCCGTGGTGACCCTGGCATCGCCGGTGGCGTTCGGCCACCCGCACAACGACCCGGTGTCGGTCGTGCTCGGGCTCGCCGTCGCGGAGGTCGGCACCCACCTGGAGTCGATCGGCGAGATCGCGAACCTGTTCAACGACGCGTCGGTGACGTCGCGGCTCGCGGCGGCGTCCTCCGCTGCCGAGGTCAGGACGATCATGGGGGTGTCCGCGTGAAGATCGTGACCATCTGCGGCGCCGGCATCGGGTCGAGCGGCATCCTCAAGGTGAACGCCGAGAAGGCCCTCGCGGCGCTCGGGCTCTCCGCCGAGGTGGTGGCGGCCGACGTGGCGTCCGTGCGGGAAGTCTCCGATGACGCGAACGTGATCCTCACCTCGCAGGAGTTCGTCGAGGCGATCGGCCAGACCTACGCCGAGGTCATCGTCATCCGGAACCACTTCGACCAGACGGAGATCACCGCAGCGGTGCAGAAGTCCCTGGGGGATCCGACCGCCCCGTAGCGCGGCGGCGGGGCGGACTCCGGCCGCCCCGTAGCATTGCCACATGGCAAGCACGAACCCGCTCAACGACCCCTCCGTCGACCCGTTCGACGTCGCACGCGACGCCGCAGCCGTCATCGCGGAGCGGTCGGGCATCGAGCGTCACGACATCGCCCTGACCCTCGGGTCCGGATGGGGCAAGGCCGCCGACCTCATAGGCGAGACGGTGTCGTCGATCGACGCCGCCGACGTCCCGGGCTTCAGCGCGTCCGCGGTCCCCGGACACTCCGGCACGGTCCGGTCCATCCGGCTGGCGGACGGACGGCACGCGCTCGTCATCGGGGCGCGCACGCACTACTACGAGGGCCACGGCGTCCGTCGTGTCGTGCACAGCGTCCGCACCGCGGCGGCGACGGGGGCGACCACCATGGTGCTCACGAACGGTGCCGGTGGCATCAAGGAGCACTGGACGCCCGGCACCCCGGTGCTCATCAGCGACCACATCAACCTGACCGCCGACAGCCCGCTCGAGGGCGCGACGTTCGTCGACCTGACCGACCTGTACTCGGCGCGGCTGCGTGCCGTCGCCCGGTCGATCGACCCGTCCCTGGACGAGGGCGTCTACACGCAGTTCCGCGGGCCGCACTACGAGACACCGGCCGAGGTCCAGATGGCCAAGACGATCGGCGGGCACATCGTCGGCATGTCCACGGCGCTCGAGGCGATCGCGGCACGACAGGCGGGGATGGAGATCCTCGGGTTCTCGCTCATCACGAACCTGGCCGCCGGCATCCAGAAGACGCCGCTGTCGCACGCCGAGGTGCTCGAGGCCGGCAAGTCGGCCGAGCCGGTGATCGCGGACCTGCTCGCGCGGGTGGTGGCGGCGCTGTGAGCCCGTACACGGGGGCGTCCGACGGGGCGATCGGGGACGGGGACCTCGTCGAGGACACGACGGTCCTCGACGTGGCGCGGTCGTGGCTGGAGCAGGACCCGGACGACTCGACACGCGAAGAACTTGCCGCGGTGGTGACCGCAGCTGGCTCCGGCGACGACGACGCCCTGGCGCTCGTCACCGACCGGTTCGCCGGGCAGCTCGAGTTCGGGACGGCCGGGCTCCGCGCCGAGCTCGGATGGGGCCCGCTGCGGATGAACCGCGTCGTCGTGTCCCGCGCCGCCGCCGGACTCGCTCGCTTCCTCATCGACACCGGGCGCGACCGGAGCGTGGTGATCGGCTACGACGGACGCGTCAACTCGGACGTGTTCGCCCGCGACTCGGCCGAGGTCATGCGGGGCCTCGGCCTCGACGTCACACTGCTGCCGTCGGCGCTCCCGACCCCCGTGCTGGCGTTCGCCGTCCGGCACCTCCGCGTCGGTGCCGGCGTGATGGTGACCGCGAGCCACAACCCGCCGCGCGACAACGGCTACAAGGTGTACCTCGGTGGGGAGGACGACGGCTCCCAGATCGTCCCGCCCGTCGACGGGTCGATCGCCGCGGCCATCGCGGCGGTAGGCTCCGTCGCCGAGCTCGCTCGCGCGACGGACTACACCGTCGCCGGTTCGGAGCTCGTCGACGCCTACGTGGCCGCCACGGCCGCGATCGTGCCCGCCCCGGCGCTGCCGGTCGATGCGCAGCCCTCGGTCGTCTACACGGCCATGCACGGCGTCGGGTGGGAGACCGCGCGGGCCGTGTTCGCCGCGGCCGGGTTCGCCGAGCCCGCGGTCGTCCCGGAGCAGATCGAGCCGGACGGCGCGTTCCCGACGGTGTCGTTCCCGAACCCGGAGGAACCGGGCGCGATGGACCTCGCGACGGCCAGGGGCACAGCGGTCGGCGCCGACCTGGTCATCGCGAACGACCCGGACGCCGACCGGCTGGCGCTGGCGATCCCCGTCGGTGACGGCACCTACCGCCGGCTCTCCGGCAACGAGGTCGGTTGGCTGCTCGGCTGGCGTGCGGCGTCCCGCGCGGTCGCGGCCGGCACCACCGGTGTGCTCGCGGCGTCGATCGTGTCGTCCCCGGCGCTTGCCCGTGTGGCGGCCCGGCACGGACTCGGGTACCGCGACACCCTCACCGGCTTCAAGTGGGTCTCCCGCGTGCCCGACCTGCTCTTCGGGTACGAGGAGGCACTCGGCTACCTGGTCGACCCCGAGGTGGTCCGCGACAAGGACGGCATCTCCGCCGCACTCGTCCTGCTCGACCTCGCGACGTCGCTCGCTGCGGCCGGTTCGTCCATCGCCGGGCAGCTGGACGCCTTCGCTGCGGAGTTCGGCGCGTTCGCGTCCGGCCAGGTCGCGACGCGCGTGGACGACCTCGCCCGCATCGGCGAGGTCATGGACTCGCTGCGGACATCGCCGCCCGACACACTTGGTCCGCTGACGGTCCTGTCGACGACGGACTACGCGTCGGGCGTGGACGGGTTCCCGCCGTCGGACATCCTGCGCTACGACCTCGAGGGCGACGCGCGCGTCATCGTCCGCCCGAGCGGCACCGAGCCCAAGGTGAAGGTCTACATCGACACCGTGGCCGCGACCCCCGCCGAGGCCCAGTCGCTCGTCGACGCCCTCGCCGACGCGATCCGCCCCCGGGTCTCGTAGCGGCTGCCCGCGCCGGCCGCGCGTCGCCCGCCCGGCACCGGCCCGCGCCGACCCGCCGCCGTGCCCTCCGCACAATCGAAAGCACCTCGTACCGCGCCCTTCCGCGGTGCGAGGTGCTTTCGGTTGTGCAGGTGCGTCCCGCGCCGTCTGTCCACAGGACCGCCGACCGTCCGCTTGGTCCACAGGGAGCGACGGGAGGCTCGACAGGCGTCCGATGGTCGGCATGCTCAGCAGCATGGCTCGGTTGGACATCATCGTCGGGGGCACGGCAGACCCCACCGGTCGGCGTGGTCGGTCGCTCAGGAACCAGGCGGACGCCGGCATCGTGGTCCGGTTGGCGCCGGGACGATTCGTCGATGCCGACGCATGGCGCCAGGCTTCGGCGGGCGAGCGGCACATCGCCCGGATCAAGGCGTACCACGACCGCATGGCGGCGCGGCTCATCGTGTCCCACGCCTCGGCGGCAGCGCTCCACGGCCTACCCTGGCCCGGGGAGTTCCCGCAGGTCGTCGAGGTGATCGACCCCCAGCGATCCACGGGACAGACGCTGCGTGGACTGCACAAACGAGCGGGAGCGGGACGCACCATCCCGACGAGGACGATGACCGCGAACGGCCGCCGGCTGACGGACGTCGTGGCCACCTGTGTCGATCTCTCCATCGCTCATCCGCTCCGGCTCAGTGTCCCCGCGCTCGACGTCGCGCTCGGCAGAGGGTACTCACGCGATGCGTTCGCGAAGGAGCTGTCGACGAGGGTGAACGTGCATGGCAGCCACCGGGCAGCACAGGCGATCGAACTCGCCGACGCACGGTCCGGCTCTCCGGGGGAGTCCGTCGCGCGGGTGGCGCTCGACGAGGTCGGCGCGCCTGTGCCGGTCGTGCAACAGTCCTTCGCGGACGAGCACGGGACCATCGGCTACGTCGACTTCTGGTTCCCCGAACAGCGGGCCGTGCTCGAGTTCGACGGCCGGGTGAAGTACACCGACCAGGTCATGCGTCGACCGGGTCAATCGTCGGCGGACGTCGTGGTCGCCGAGAAGCGTCGAGAGGACCGGATCCGTCGTCTGCCTGGCGTCGAAGCGTTCGGCCGGATCGGCGTACAGGAGACGAACGACACCGAGGCGCTCCGTGCGGTCCTCCGCGCAATCGGAGTGCCCACGCGGCCCAGACGCTTCACGACCGTTCGCTGATGCCGGCACGAATCGCCTCCGAACAACCGAAAGCACTTCGCGCCGCGGAAGTCCGCGGCGCGAAGTGCTTTTCGTTGTGCGAGCGGCCGGACCGGGTCGCCGCGCGACGGGGACGACCGCGGCGCCCGCCGGGCGCCGCTACGCGAGCTCGAGCAACACGTGGCCGGACGAGACCGTCTGACCGACGGGGGCGTTCAGGCCGGTGACGACGCCGTCCTTATGGGCCTGCACGGGCTGTTCCATCTTCATGGCCTCGAGCACGACGAGCAGGTCGCCCTTGACGACGGTGTCGCCCTCGGCCACGGCCAGCTTCACGACGGTGGCTTGCATCGGCGACGCGACCGAGGAACCGGACGCCGCTCTCCCACCGCGCACCGCCGACGAACGACGACGAGGGGGAGCGGACGGACCGGCAGGGCGGCGGGCAGCACCAGCGGCACCCCCACCGACGATCGACGGCATCGTGACCTCGATGCGCTTGCCCTGCACCTCGACGACGACCGAGTCGCGTGCGGCGGGTGCCGGGAGCTCCTCGGGGGAGCCGCTCCACGCCGGGATCTCGTTCACGAAGTCGGTCTCGATCCACTGCGTGTAGACGCTGAACGGAGTGGAGTCGTCCGTCGCGAACGCCGGGTCGGACACGACGGCGCGGTGGAACGGGATGACCGTGGGGAGCCCGGCGACCTCGAACTCGGCAAGCGCACGACGAGCTCGCTCCAGCGCCTCGGCACGCGTGGCACCGGTGACGACGAGCTTCGCGAGCATCGAGTCGAACGCGCCGGAGACGACGTCACCGGACACGACGCCAGAGTCCACGCGGACGCCGGGGCCGGACGGCGCGTGGAACACGTGCACAGGGCCGGGTGCCGGGAAGAAGTTGCGACCCGGGTCCTCGCCGTTGATGCGGAACTCGAAGGAGTGGCCGCGGGGCGCAGGGTCCTCGTAGTCGAGCACGCCGCCCTCGGCGATGCGGAACTGTTCGCGGACCAGGTCGATTCCGGTGACCTCCTCGGACACGCAGTGCTCGACCTGCAGGCGGGTGTTCACCTCGAGGAAGGACACGGTGCCGTCGGCCCCGATGAGGAACTCGCACGTGCCGGCGCCGACGTAGCCGACCTCGCGGAGGATCGCCTTGGACGACTCGTAGAGCGACGAACGCTGCGAGGCCGTCAGGTACGGCGCCGGTGCTTCCTCGACGAGCTTCTGGTGGCGACGCTGCAGCGAGCAGTCGCGCGTGGAGACGATGACCACGTTGCCGTGCTCGTCGGCGAGGCACTGGGTCTCGACGTGCCGCGGCTTGTCGAGGTACTTCTCGACGAAGCACTCGCCCCGACCGAACGCGGCGATGGCCTCGCGCGTCGCCGACTCGAAGAGCTCCTCGACGGACTCGCGCGAGCGCACGACCTTCAGTCCGCGACCGCCACCACCGAACGCCGCCTTGATCGCGACGGGGAGCCCGACCTGGTCGACGAAGTCGAAGACCTCGGACACGTCCTGCACGGGCTCGATGGTGCCGGGGGCGAGCGGCGCACCGACCTTCTCGGCGACGTGCCGCGCGGAGACCTTGTCGCCGAGCTGCTCGATGGACTCGGGCGACGGGCCGATCCAGATCAGCCCGGCGTCGATGACGGCGCGGGCGAAGTCGGCGTTCTCGGCGAGGAAGCCGTAGCCGGGGTGCACGGCGTCGGCGCCGGAGCGGCGGGCGACGGACATGATCTTGTCGATGACCAGGTACGTGTCCGCGCTGGTGGTGCCGTTCAGCGCGTAGGCCTCGTCGGCGAGGCGTGCGTGCAGAGCGTCACGGTCCTGGTCGGCGTAGACCGCGACCGAGGCCTTTCCAGCATCGCGGGCCGCGCGGATGATGCGGACGGCGATCTCGCCGCGGTTCGCGATGAGGACCTTGCTGATACGGGGCATGACACATCAGCGTATTCGCGCCCGGGCAGGTCGAATTGACCGGCATCGACAAGAAAGCGCCGCAATTACAGGCGGATGTCTACAGCGTCCAGAAATCGTGCCAGGACACCCCGAACCCACGCAGCAGCATCGACCGCAGCACCGGGAGCGACAGACCGACGACGGCCGACGGCGCCCCGTCGATGCGTGTGATGTACGCCGCCGCCCGTCCGTCGATCGTGAACGCCCCGGCCACCTCGAGCGGTTCACCCGTCGACACGTACGCGTCGATCTCGTCCAGCGACACGTCGTCGGCGAAGGTGAGGACGGCGCTATCGACCGCGACGACGCGATCGCCTGCGGCGACCAGCGTGGAACCACCGGGCGCGACGTCACCGATCGACCCGGCCCACGCCGTGAAGTCGTCGCCGAGGCGGACGGGAGGCTCGGTGCGGGCCGGATCCGTGCCTCCCGTCAGTGATGTGGCGGGGTCCACGTCCCGGCGCTGGTCGACCACGCAGTGGCCGCTCCACAGCGTGCCGCCGCCGGCGGCCAGCATCTGCCGCCAACGCTCCTTCGCGACGGCCGGGTCGTGCGGCTTGCCGTACAGGTGCCCGTCGACCTCGAACGCGGAGTCGCCGCCGAAGACGAACCCGTCGACCGGTGAGCCCGCGACCTCGGCGTCCGCGACCGCCGACGCCTTGGCGACGGCGAGGAGCGCGACGAGCTCCGGGCCGGTGAGGTCGCGCCCGAGTGACGCCGAGGCGGCTGCTGCCGCGGCGTCCTCGTCGACCCCGGGGGAGACGAGCACCGGTTCGATCCCGGACTGGGCGAGGAGTGCACGACGGGCGGGGGAGGTACTCGCGAGGTACAGACGCATGGGAACATCGAACCATGGGTGAATCCGTCGGAACGCTGCTCGAACTCGACGTCACCGGGATCGCCCACGGCGGCATCTCGGTGGCACGGCACGAGGGGCGCGTGGTGTTCGTCTCGGACGCGATCCCGGGCGAGCGTGTCGTCGCGCGGGTGACCGAGGACCGGAAGAAGTCCTTCTGGCGCGCCGACACCGTCAGCGTCATCACCCCGAGCGAGCACCGCGTCGACCACGTCTGGCCGGAAGCGGGCCTCGACCGCGACCCAGCCGTCCGCCCGGGCGGGGCGGAGTTCGGGCACATCGCCCTCGCACACCAGCGCACCCTGAAGCACGACGTGCTCGTCGACTCCTTCTCCCGCTTCGCACACATGGACCTGGCCGAGGTGCTCGGGCACGACGTGGTCGTCGAGCCGGCCCCCGGTGACGACGAGGCGAACGGTCTCGGCTGGCGGACGCGCGTCCGTCTGCACGTCGACGAGGAGGGCACCGCCGGCCCGTTCGCCGCGCGGTCGCACGACGTCGTGCAGGTCTCCTCGCTGCCCCTGGCCACCGCGGCCGTGCAGGAGAGCGCGCCGATCGGCCGGGCGGCGATGCCCGGGGCATCGGTCGTCGACGTCCTCGCACCGAGCAGCTCCGACGGGGCGCGCCTCGTCATCGACGAGCAGAAGCCGACGATCGTGACCGAGGTCGTGGGGGAGCGGACGTTCCAGGTCGACGACAACGGCTTCTGGCAGGTGCACCACCGCGCCGCCGAGGTGCTGACGTCCGCCGTGCAGGACCTCGTCGACCGTGACCGCCTCGACCCGGAGGGCACCCACCTCGACCTCTACGGCGGTGTCGGTCTGCTCGCCGCGGCGCTCGGCGACCTCGTCGGCCCCAAGGCGCGCATCACGAGCGTCGAGAGCTCACCGCGCGCGACCGAGCACGCGCGGGAGAACCTCGCCGAGTGGATCGGCGCCCGTGCGGAGACCGGTCGGGTCGACCGCTGGCTCTCGCGCACCACGTCGACGGCGTCCGCGGCCGAGAAGCAGCGCTTCCGGGCGGGGACCGTCGTGCTCGACCCGCCGCGTGCCGGCGCGGGGCGAGAGGTCGTCGTGCAGATCGCCGCACTGCAGCCCGCGCAGGTCGTCTACGTCGCCTGCGACCCGGTCGCTCTCGCGCGCGACGTCGCCACGTTCGCCGACCTCGGGTACCGCCTCGAGGCACTTCGTGCGTTCGACCTGTTCCCGCACACGCACCACATGGAGGCCGTCGCACGCCTGGTCCCCGTCGCCTGACGGGTCGAGCGCGCCGTCCGGGCGACGCATAGCGCACACTGTGTGTGGCGAGACCTGAACCTGAGACGGACCTGGGTATCCTTGGTTGCTGATGGCAACCCGGTTTCAGGGGCCGGGCCCGTCGGAACGAGAGGTCACCGTGCCAGCAGAATCGACCACCACAGGGACGACCGGACTCACCACGAGGCCGGTCCGCGTCGCGATCGTCGACGACCACGAATCCGTCCGGCTCGGCATTCAGGCCGCATGCCAGAACGAGGGGTTCGAGGTCGTCCTCACCGCAGCGAGCGTGCCCGAGTACATCGCGAACCTCGAGGGGCGAGAGGTGGACGTCGTCGTCCTCGACCTGTCGCTCGGCGACGGTTCGACCGTGACCGAGAACGTGAAGGGCGTGCAGGGGACCGGTTCGGCCGTCCTCGTGCACAGCATCGCCGACCGCGTCGCGAACGTCCGTGAGGCGCTGGCGGCAGGGGCCGCCGGGGTCATCCCGAAGTCGTCGGCGACGAAGACCGTGATGGCTGCCGTCGCCACCGTCGCGCGCGGCGACGTCCTCAACAACCTCGAGTGGGCGAGTGCGATCGACGCCGACCGTGACTTCGCGAAGGCCCAGCTCGGTCGTCGTGAGCGCGAGATCCTGCACCTCTACGCATCGGGTCTGCCCCTCAAGCTCGCGGCGCAGCAGCTCGGCATCGGGTACTCGACCGCGCGCGAGTACCTCGACCGGATCCGTGTGAAGTACGTGGAGGTCGGCCGTCCGGCCCCGACGAAGGTGGACCTGCTCCGCCGTGCGGTCGAGGACGGCATCCTGCCGGGGCTTGACTCCGGCATCGACCCGGATGTCGACGGACGCTGACGGCACCCGGGCGCCGCTGACGACCGACGTCGCGCCGTTCGGGACCGACCCGTCCCGCGGCGTGCGGGCGAGGATCACGCAGGCGTCGACGGAGCGCGCGTTCGCGATCCTGCTCGCCCTCGCGGCGGTCGGGCTCGGTGTCGTCGATGCGCCGGCGGTCGTGCACCAGCTCCCGGTGCTCGACCCGGTCTGGGGCCCGGTCGTCGTGCTGGCCGTCGCGGGGACGTTCGTCTTCGTCGGCGTCTCGGCGTTGGTGCAGCGGTTCGCGCAGCCCGCGCAGATCCTGTGCGCGCTCGTGTTCTTCGTCGCGCTCGTGACGTGGCCGCTGACGCTCAACGACGACCTCCCGGCCGGGCAGGTGCCGTGGCCGTGGTGGTTCTGCAACGTCGGGACGACGGCGGCCGCCATGGGCTTCGCGCCGTGGCGAGCGACCGTCTACAACGCGCTCGTGCCGATCGTGTACATCGTCATCCGCCTGACGCCCGCCGGCGGCGAGGTGGGCCTGACCCGGGCGCTCCTCGACGGCGTCTACACGACGATCCTCGGCATCGTGACGCTCGTGCTCGCCGTGGTGCTCCGCCGGGCGGCGGCCGCCGTCGACTCGGCGCAGGCGACCGCCGTGCGCCGGTACTCGCATGCCATCCGGGAGCACGCGACCGAGGTCGAGCGCGTGCAGGTCGACGCGATCGTGCACGACAGCGTCCTCACCACGCTCCTCTCGGCCGCGCGTGCGGACACACTCGAGGCGAAGACGCTCGCCAGCAGGATGGCGCGGAACGCGATCGACCACCTCGCGGCGGCCGCCGACGGCCCCGGTGAGGTGCCACCGGTGCCGCTCGCCGAGCTGCACGCGCGCATCGGGGCCGCGGTGTCCGCACTCGCCGCCCCGGTGGCGGTCCGGGGCGGCCCGTTCGGCATGCACAACGCGCCGGCACCCGCCGCGGACGCGTTGGCGTCCGCCGCGATCCAGGCAGCGGTGAACAGCGTGCAGCACGCCGGGGACGGGGTCGAGCGCTGGGTCAGCGTCGACGTGTCGCCCTCCGGCGTGGTGCGCGTGGAGGTCGGGGACGACGGCGCCGGATTCGACGTCGGCGCGATCCCCGCCGGTCGTCTCGGCGTCCGACGGTCGATCATCGAACGGGTCGCCGCCGCTGACGGGCTCGCCGAGATCCACACGACGCCCGGAGCAGGGACGCGCGTGGTGCTGACGTGGCCGGCCCGACCCGCGGACCGGGTGGAGGCGTCGTGAAGATCTCGATCCCCGCCGGCGTCGCGATCGGCCTCGCCGCGCTGTTCTCGCTCTACCACCTGCTCCTCGCCTCGACGACGCTGTTCCGTGTCAGCGACGTCGGTGCGGTGCTCGCGTGCATGGCGCTGTACGCCGCAGCGACCGGAGCGGCGCTGTTCGCCAAGGGTGCCGTCCTGCCGGTGTGGGTCGCCTGCTTCTCGCTCGCCACCGCGGTCATGATGCCGGTCGTCGCGGCGCCGGTGGCCGAGGCCGGCTCGACGCCGGGGTTCGGCACGTGGTGGATCGCAGCCGTCGGCACGCTCATGGTGATCGTCGCCGTGCGGCAGCGCATCGTGTTCGCCTGGGTCGGGGTGCTGTTCCTCGTGGTGTACACGGTGGCGTGGGCCGGACCGGACGCTCTCGGCGCGCTCGGTGTGCTCGGCAGCGTCGTCTGGGTCGCCATCGCGACGATCTTCAACTTCGTGATGAACCGCGCGACCCGCACCACCCGTGACTTCATCCGCGCCGAGCAGGAGACCGCCGACTGGCAGGCCGCGCAGGACGCCCACGTGTTCGAGCGGCAGTTCCGGCTCAGCCAGACCACGCGGATGGCGCTGCCGATGCTGCAGCGCATCATCGACTCGTGCGGGGACCTCACCGACGCCGAGCGCACCGAGTGCCTGCACCTCGAGCAGGCCATCCGCGACGAGATCCGCGGCAGGTCCCTGCTGTCCGACGACGTCCGCGAGGAGGTCATGCGCCTCCGTCGCCGCGGTGCGGTCGTCCAGCTGCACGACGACGGTGGCCTCGACGAGCTCGAGGTCGACGACGTCCGGCGTATCCACGCACAGCTCGCGGACGCGCTCCGGCAGGCGTGGGACGCGGACAACGTGATCGTCCGGACCGTGCCGGAGGGGTCGGGCGCTGCGGTGACGGTGGTCGGCCTGCGGCTCGACGTCGCGGCGAGCGAGTCGGCGGCGTTGGGCACCGCCCACGACGACGACGAGGACGGCGACGAGGACGACTCGGTCGCGCTCTGGCTCGAGATCCCGCGGCACGAGCGCGCGTAGCGAGCGCGGCCCTGGACGCGCTCCGCGCCGGACGGGAGGCTCGTGGCGGCGCCGCGGTGCGCCTCCTGTCCGGCGGGTGGTCGCGCCCACGGCACGTGGTGCGGTGTCGGTGCTCGTTGCGTGTCGTTGCTTACGCAACGAGCGGCGGCACGCCCGGAAACGGGGAACGGGCCGGTCAGGAAACCCGACCGGCCCGTTCACGACCCGAGGCAGAGCGACAACCCGAATATCGCCCTGACTCGCAGCGGACAATGGCTTCGTACCCTAGTCGGCCACCGTCCGGCGATGTACTTCGTACACCGAACACCAGTAACTATGCCCGGTGCTGCGCATCGTGTCAGTCATCATTATGGGGGACAAACGTGCCCTTTCGGGTCCCCCTCGGACGACACGTGTCCCCCACACGAGGGGAGACGGACCGGGAAGTGCACCCTGCAACGCGCATACCGTCCGGTATCCCAGGGGTACATCCCGGCCCGGTCGTCAGCGCAGCGAACGGGCCCAGGCGCCCGGCCCGTGGGGCAGCGGACCGCGGAGCCCTCGAGCGGACGTCTCCCAGCCCACGCGCGGTGACACCTCGATCTGCGCACGCCCAGCGGCCGCCGCTTCGTCGGCCTGGTGCTGCAGGACCGCGATGACTGCCGCGAGCTCCTCGGGGGACGGCTCGCCGGAGACGACGTGGACGTCCGCGACCGGGGTCGGTTCGTCCGCGGGGACGGCTGCTGCGTGGCGCGCCATCAGCCGTCGGGACCGTGATGTTCCCGTGCCGGATGCTTCAACCGGTTCCATCAGAGCGGAATGTTCCCGTGCTTCTTCGGCGGCAGCGACGCGCGCTTGCCCCGCAGCGCCCGCAGCGCCTTGATGACCGACACGCGGGTGGCGTGCGGCTGGATGATGCCGTCGAGCTCCCCGCGCTCCGCGGCGAGGTACGGCGACGCCACGTTGTACGTGTACTCGTTCGCCAAGCGGGAGCGTACGGCGGCAACGTCCTCGCCCGCTTCCTCCGCGCGCTTGATCTCGCTCCGGTAGAGGATGTTCACGGCGCCCTGACCGCCCATCACGGCGATCTCGGCGGTCGGCCACGCCAGGTTGATGTCGGCGCCGAGCTGCTTCGAGCCCATCACGATGTACGCGCCGCCGTAGGCCTTGCGCGTGATGACGGTGACGAGCGGGACGGTGGCCTCGGCGTACGCGTAGAGGAGCTTCGCGCCACGGCGGATGACGCCGGTCCACTCCTGGTCGGTGCCGGGGAGGTACCCGGGGACGTCGACGAGCGTGAGGATCGGGATCCCGAACGCGTCGCAGAACCGCACGAAGCGCGCCGCCTTCTCACCGGCGTCGATGTTCAGCGTGCCAGCCATGGCCTGCGGCTGGTTCGCGATGATGCCGACCGTGCGCCCCTCGACCCGACCGAAGCCGATGAGGATGTTCGGCGCGAAGAGCGGCTGCACCTCGAGGAAGTCGCCGTCGTCGACGATGTGCTCGATGATCTGCGTGACGTCGTACGGCTGGTTCGTGGAGTCCGGGATGACCACGTCGAGCTCGCGGTCGGCGTCGGTCGTCTCGAGCTCGGGGGCCAGGTCGTACGCGGGCGCGTCGGACAGGTTGTTGTCCGGAAGGAACCCGATGAGCGAGCGCGCGTAGTCGAGCGCGTCGTTCTCGTCGTCGGCGAGGTAGTGCGCGACGCCGGAGACCGCGTTGTGGGTCTGCGCGCCGCCGAGCTCCTCGAAGCCGACGTCCTCACCGGTGACGGTCTTAATGACGTCGGGGCCGGTGACGAACATGTGGCTGGTCTTGTCGACCATGATGACGAAGTCGGTGAGGGCGGGGGAGTACACCGCGCCGCCGGCCGCCGGGCCCATGACGATCGAGATCTGGGGGATGACGCCGGACGCCTGCGTGTTGAGGCGGAAGATCTCGCCGTACTTGCCGAGCGCGACGACGCCTTCCTGGATGCGGGCGCCGCCGGAGTCGAGGATGCCGATGATCGGCACGCCGGTCTTCAGCGCGTGCTCCATCACCTTGACGATCTTTTCGCCGGCGACCTCGCCGAGGGAGCCGCCGAAGACGGTGAAGTCCTGCGCGTAGACCGCGACCTGCCGGCCGTGGATGGTGCCGAGTCCGGTGACGACCGCGTCGCCGTACGGCCGCTTCGACTCCATGCCGAAGGCGTGCGTGCGGTGTCGGACGAACTCGTCGAGCTCGACGAAGGAGTTCTCGTCGAGGAGCAGCTCGATGCGCTCGCGCGCCGTCATCTTGCCCTTGGCGTGCTGCTTCGCGATGGCTGCTTCGCCCGCAGCGGTCACGGCCTCGTGGTACCGCTCGCGGAGGTCGGCCAGCCGGCCTGCCGTCGTCGAGAGATCGGGGGTGTCTCCTGAAGTCACCCGCTCACCCTACCGGCGGCGGGGTGGGCGTCGGTTGGAGGACCTCCACGGTTCCTGCCCGTAGATTTGCGTGCATGTCCACACCGGTCCTCCCGCTCTCGCGCGCCGCACTCGACCGCGTGGGTGCCGTCCTCGACGTCCGCGACACGACCGGTTCGACCAACGCGGACCTGCTCGCCGCTGCGTCCGACCTGCCGGACGGCAGCGCGATCGTGACGCTGGACCAGACCGCCGGGCGCGGGCGCCTCGACCGATCGTGGTCCGCGCCGGCCGGGGAGACCCTCGCGGCGAGCGTGCTCGTCCGTGCCGCCCTGTCCGACCGCGACCGCGGCTGGCTGCCGCTGGTGGCCGGCGCGGCCATGCGGGACGCGGTGATCGCGGCCCTGGAGCCGACCACGGACGGCGCGACCAACGTGGCGGGGTCGGGTTTCGCCTCCAGGACGACCGTGAAGTGGCCGAACGACGTGCTCGTCGACGGCAGGAAGCTCTGCGGCATCCTCTGCCAGGTCGCCGCCGACGGCGCCGTCGTCGTCGGTGTCGGCGTCAACCTGACCATCCCGGCCGATCGGCTCCCGACCCCGACGTCGACCTCGCTCGCCGTGGCGGGCGCGACCGGCGAGGCGGTCGACCTGGCCGACGCGGTCCTGTCCGCCTTCTGGTCGGGCGTCCGGGAGGCCGTGGTCGCCCTGGTCGCCGGCGGCGCGGCTGCCGAGTCGGTGCGGTCGCACGTCCGCGCCGGCTGCGGCACGATCGGCGCGCGGGTGCGCCTGGAGCTGCCGGACGGCAGCACCGAGGAAGCCGACGCGACCGGCATCGACGACGACGGCCGGATCACGATCCGGGATCGAGACGGCGCGGAGAGGGGCGTCGCCGTGGGGGACGTCACCCACCTGCGGTATGCATGACGGCATGACCGCCGAGCCGCCGCCCGAACGCGTCGTGGCCCGGCTCCGCCCGCACGCGCGTCGTCTGGTGCGTCCGGCGGTGTTCGTCGTCCTGGTCGCGGTCGCCGGTGGGTTCGGGTTCGGGGTGTTCCAGGCGCAGCTCGCGTGGATCAACGCCGTGGTCGCCGGACTCGTGCTGGTGCTGGTGCTGTTCGGCGGCGTCGTGCCGCTGGTGCGGTGGATGACCGAGCGGTACGTGGTCACCACGAGGCGACTCGTCGTCGTGCACGGCTTCGGCACCAGGACCCGGCAGGAGCTCCTGCACTCGCGCGGCTACGACGTGACCGTCCGGCGCCGGGGGCTGCAGGGGCTGTTCCGGTCGGGTGACGTCATCGTGTTCCCCGGCGACGACCCCGCCGTGGTGCTCGCGGACGTGCCGCACGCCGACCTCGTCGTCGCGGTGCTGCACGACATGGTCGAGGCGTACGAGGCCCGTCGTCGTCACCGCGAGCCGGACTGGGACGAGATCGTGCGGGGCCCAGACCGCACCTGAGGCGTAGTCATCGCGCTCGGTGGAAGTTCGCACAGGGTCCGGTACCGTCGTCCCGTGCGCATCTCTGTCATCGGCTGCGGGTACCTCGGTGCCGTGCACGCCGCCTCCATGGCCAAACTCGGACACGAGGTCGTCGCGGTCGACGTCGACCCGGTGAAGATCGAGCGGCTCGCCGCGGGCGACGCCCCCTTCTTCGAACCGGGGCTGCCCGAGATCCTCGCCGAGGCGATCGCCTCCGGCCGCATCCGCTTCACGACGGACTACGCCGAGGTCGCCGGGTCACGCGTGCACTTCCTCGCCGTCGGGACCCCTCAGGGGCCGACCGGTGCCGCTGACATGACCTACATCGACTCCGCCGTCGCGTCGCTGACGCCGCACGTCGCCGCCGGGGAGTTCGTCGTCGGCAAGTCGACCGTGCCCGTCGGGACCGCTGCGCGGCTCGCCGCCGGCCTGCAGGACGCGGTGCCGGGCGCAACGCTCGTGTGGAACCCGGAGTTCCTGCGAGAGGGCTTCGCCGTGCAGGACACCATCTCGCCCGACCGCCTGGTGTACGGCGTGCCGTCCGGACCAGCGGGCGAGTCCGCCGTCGCGGTGCTCGACGAGGTCTACGCGACCACCCTCGCCGAGGGCACCCCGCGTCTCGTCGTCGACCTCGCCACCGCGGAGCTCGTCAAGGTCAGCGCGAACGCGTTCCTGGCGACGAAGATCTCCTTCATCAACGCGATGGCCGAGATCGCCGAGGTCGCCGGCGCCGACGTGACGGCGCTCGCCGACGCGATCGGGCACGACGACCGGATCGGCCGGAAGTTCCTGAACGCCGGACTCGGGTTCGGCGGCGGCTGCCTGCCGAAGGACATCCGTGCGTTCCAGGCCCGTGCGACCGAGCTCGGCGTGGGGGAGTCGCTCGACTTCCTGGCAGACGTCGACGCGATCAACCTGCGTCGCCGCGCCCACGTCGTGACCCTCGCTTCGGAGATGCTCGGCGGCGCGGTCGCCGGCAAGCGGGTCGCGGTGCTCGGGCTCGCGTTCAAGCCGAACTCCGACGACGTCCGCGACTCCCCGGCGCTCGACATCGCCGCGCGGCTGCTCGAGCTCGGCGCCACCGTGTCCGCGTACGACCCCGAGGCGAACGGCACCGCTGCCCGGGTCCGTCCGCAGCTGCGGTACGTGGACACCGCAGCGGCCGCGATGCAGGACGCCGACCTCGTCCTCGTCCTGACCGAGTGGAACGAGTTCCGCACGCTCGACCCGAACACGGTGGCGTCGATCGTCGCGAGCCCCGTCGTCATCGACGGGCGCAACTGCCTGGACCGTGACGCCTGGACGACCGCCGG
Organism: Curtobacterium guangdongense; assembly: GCF_049341845.1. Lineage (NCBI taxonomy): Bacteria > Bacillati > Actinomycetota > Actinomycetes > Micrococcales > Microbacteriaceae > Curtobacterium > Curtobacterium guangdongense. The sequence continues at coordinate 40,442 of NZ_JBMPIT010000006.1, read as the reverse complement.
GTTCGTGTACCGCGGCATGGGGCGCTGATCCACCAGGTGGCGTCCTTCGTCGCACGCCTGCAACGGCACGCCTGGGCCACCCCGACCGTGCTGCTCGCCATCGTGGTCGTGATGGCGGCCTCCGTCGCGCGGGCCTTCACGACCGACCCGCTCGGCAGCGCCGACGAGCCCGCGCACCTCGACTACGCCCTGCAGGTGTGGCACGGGCACCTCCCGCTGTTCGCCGACGGCCTGCGGAACACCGTGCCGTTCGGCGCGCACCCGCCGGTCCAGTGGGTTGCGCAGCACCCGCCGCTGTTCTACCTGGTGCTCGCCCCGATCGTGGGACCGGCGTGGGACAGCGGTCACGTGCTGGTGGCCGTGATGCTCGGCCGGTTGTGCAGCGTCGTCTTCGCCGGCCTGCTCGTGCCCGCCTCCGCGTGGGCGGCCGCGCGCTGCTTCCCCGACGCCCGTCGCCTCCCGTCCGCCGTCGGCGTCGTCGTCGCGCTCACGGGCATCGTCGTCGTGCAGGGGGGCTCGATCTACAACGACTCGCTGTACGCCGTCCTCTGCGCGCTCGCCGCGGGAGTGGCCGGAGCGGCGCTCCGCTCCGGGGTCGGGCCGCGCCTGCTCGTCGGCGGCGTGCTCGTCGGCGCAGCCGGGATGACGACACGGTTGTCGTTCGGGATCTGGCTCGCCGCGATCGTCGTGGCGTTCCTGCTCGCCCGTCGTGTCCGACTCGGTGCACTCCGCGGGATCGGCGGCAGGATCGTCGCCGGGATCGCCCCGCTCGTCGCCGCCGCGGCCGCGTCCGGCTGGTTCTACCTGCGGAACCGCGAGGTCGCCGGCAGCTTCAGCGGTCGTCCGACCGGGTGGGCCGGCCACGTTCCGCGCGAGAAGCGCAGCGACCTGCAGGTGGCGGTCGACCCGGAGTTCTGGCGCGGGATCTACGGCGTGTTCCGTGGTGCGCTCGACCCGCTGTCCGCGGTGCCGTGGCTCCTCCTCGTCGTCCCGGTCCTCCTCGCCGTGGTGGCGATGGTGCTGCACGGGGTGCTCCGACGTCGATCCCTGCCCCGTGGGGGTGACGCGCTCCGCACCGCGCTCGTCGTGGCGATGCTCGCCGTCGTGACCGTCCTGTTCACGGTCGCCGAGCTGCGCTACGTGGCGGGAGGCGGTGGCGCGATCAACCGGTACGTGCTGACGGTCGTCGTGCCGGTCGCCTTCCTGGTCGCCGCCGGACTGGTCTCGTGGGGTCGTGCGTCGGCGTGGTTTCTCGTCGCGTGGTCAGCACTCGCCGTCGTGCCGTCGGTGTCGCTCGTGACGTTCTCGGGCGTGGCGATGCTGCCGCACTCGGGCGCGGTGGGCACCCTCGCCTTCGTCGTGTCGATGGCCGCCCTCGTGCTCGCGCTCCTCGCGTTCGTGCTCGCGGAGCGTCATCGCCCGGACGGACCCGCCTCGCGCGGTGCCGGCCGACGTTCGGCCGCTCGCGGGGGGTCGGTCAGCTGAGCGCGGCCCGGATGACGGCCCGGTAGCGTTCGCCGATCCGGTCGCCCGAGAACGCCTGCGCCGCGGCCGCTGCGCCGTCCTGGAAGCGTGCTCGTGCCGCGTCGTCGGTCAGCACCGTCCTGAGCGCGGACCGGAGCGCGGGGACGTCGCCCGGTGCGACGAGCAACCCGGACACGTCGGTCTCGACGACGTCGCGGATCCCCGGCAGGTCACTGGCGACGATCGCGGCGCCGACGGCCGCGGCCTCGAGCAGCGTCACCGGCAGACCCTCCTGGTCCCCGTTCGCCGCGGGGACCGACGGCAGTGCGACGACCGTGGCGGACGCCAGGGCGTCGAGCACCTCGGTCTTGCCGCGCTGCCCGAGGAACGTCACCTGCAGCCCGGTCGCCTGCCGTTCGAGCCGCTCGCGGTACGGGCCGTCCCCGATGACGACGAGCTCCCACGGGACGTCCTCGATGCCGCGGAGCGCCTCGATGAGGTTGCCGAACCCCTTCTTCTCGACCAGCCGACCCACTGCGACGACCCGTCCGGAGCGGCGCTCGCCGCGCTGGCGAGCCGCTTCGGCCGGGGCGAGGTCGACGCCCATCGGGACGACGCTCGACCGCGCCGTGGGGACGCCCCATCCGGTGAGACGATCGCGCATCTCGCCGTTGACCGTCGTCACGTGGGCCGCGCGCCCGAGCACCCAGCGCTTCAGACGGACGAGCGGCGCCGCTCGGAGCGCGTAGACGTCGCCGCCGTGGGTGGTCACGACGAGGGGGATGCCCGGTGCCGCGAGGGTCGCGATCAGGGCCTGCGGGATCGCCCAGTGCGCGTGGATCACGTCGGGACGGAACGACCGGACCGCCCGGCGCACCGCGGCGTACTGCGCGGCCATCAGTGCGGGCACCTGCACGAGGCGGCTCCGACGTTCCTTGAGGTTGTCGAGGATCGCGCCGTCCGCGAGGTCCTCGAACCGACGTGGGAAGTACGGGAACCGCACGACCCGGACACCGTCGACGACCTCGGACCGTGCCGCTCCTGGCACCCGCGGCGTGAGCACCGCGGTCTCGAACTCCGTCGCCTCTTGCCGGGCGAGGTCGAGGACGAACGCGGGGACGCCGTCGTCGGGACGTGCGGGGAAGGTGGACGCGAGCACGAGCACGCGGGGCCGGGCGGGGACGGGCATGGGGGTTCCTTCGCTGCGTCGGGCGCGGTTCGTCGGCGAGTCCCGGACGGGCATTGGTACCCTGCTGGGGGTCCGCGGAGCCGGTCGACGATCGGCGTCAGCGGGCCGGACCCCCGAGCAGGAGACCCGTGCGAGTTCTGATCCACAATAGCGATTCCCCCCACAACCGCGGGGACCGTGCGATCCTCGCCGGCAACGTCGAGCTGGCGCGTCACCGCTGGCCGGGCGCCGAGATCGTCTCGCTGTCGCAGTACCCCGAGCGCGACGCCGCCTGGTTCGGCATCCGGTTCCTGCCGGTCTCGCCCTACAGCACCGGCGTCGGCGACCTGTTCCGGCTCCTCCGGGCGGCGCGCGGTGCCGATGTGGTGCTCTGGGGTGGTGGGGAGATCCTGAAGGACTACACGAACAAGCTCGGGCTCGTGTACTGGCTGCTCAAGCTCCTGCTGCTCCGGCTCGTGAACCGTCACCTCGTCGGCGCCTTCCAGGGCATCGGCCCGACGTCCGCGTCGATCAGCAAGCGTCTCATCCGCGCCACGGTCGACCTGACCGAGGTGTTCCTCGTCCGCGACGACGAATCCCGCGAGAAGCTGGTGGCGTGGGGCGTGCGGACGCCGGTCGTCTCGTCGTTCGACCCCGCCGTGGTCGGCACCGTCACGACGCCCGACGCCGACGTGCTCGAGCGTCTCGAGCGCACCACGGGGCTCACGGCCGAGCGCCTCGACGGGTCGATCGGCATCGGCGTCCGACGCTGGTTCCACTACAAGCGCAGCGGCTGGATCCCCTTCCGGTTCGTGCCGAAGGCGTTCCGGAAGGCGCACGCCGAGTCTCAGGACCTCCAGACCTACCGGCGCGCGCTGACGGACCTCGTCGACGCCGTCGTCGATCGATGGGACACGGACGTCGTGTTCTACCCGATGCACATGGAGGCGTCCGAGGGGGATGCCGCCTTCGCGCGTGAGGTCATCGCCGGGCTGCGACACCCGGAGCGCGCGCACGTCGTCGAGGCCGACGTGTTCTCACCGTCGGAGTACGCGGGGCTCATGTCCAAGAGCCGGCTGTTCGTCGCGAGCCGGCTGCACTCGGCGATCGTGGCCACCATCGCCGGTGTGCCCGCCACGGTGCTCTACTACGTCGACAAGGGCCGCCTCTTCTTCGAGCAGATCGGCATGCAGCGGTTCGCCCGCCCGATCGAGGACGCACTCCGGCCGTCGTTCGTGTCGGACGTGATCGCCTCCCTCGAGGAGCTCGACCGCGAGCGCACCGCCGTCGTGGCCGACCTCGCCGACGGTGTCGCGACGATGAGCGCGGCCCTGCGCGACGACTTCGCCAGGGGTACCGAGGCGATCCGATGAGCCCCAGGACGCGCGCGGTCCTCCGACGCGCGGTGCCGATCGTGTTCTACGTGGCGCTCGCGGTCTTCCTGTTCCTCTACGTCCGGAGCGTCGACTGGGGGCAGCTCGCCGGCATCCGGTGGAACTGGTGGTGGGTCGCCGTCGCGACGGCGATCAGCCTCGGCTTCCGCTACTGGGGCGTCGGCATCTGGTTCTACCTGCTCCGGAGGCTCGGTGCGACGGGGCTCAAGGGCAGCGGGGTGACCCTGACGGCCGTGTACGCCAAGTCGTGGATGGGCCGGTACATCCCCGGCGCGGCGACCTGGATCATCGGCAAGGTGTACTTCGCGTCCCGGCACGGGGTCTCGAAGGCCCGGCTCGGCGTCAGCGGTCTGCTCGAGGGCGGCCTGCAGATCGCCGCGACCCTGGCGCTCGCATTGGTGCTGCTGCTCGTCGACCCCCGCACCCACGCCCTCGATCCGTGGATCGTGGTGGTGATGATCGCAGCGTTCGTCGGCTGCGTGGTCTGCCTGATCCCGAAGGTCTTCGTCTTCCTCGTGAGCACGGCGCTCCGCATCCTGCGTCGGCAGCCACTCGACGAGGACGTCACCCCCGGCATCGGGACGGTCCTCGGCGGCGCGGCGCTGTACGTCGTCGGCGCGCTGTTCTCCGGGACCGCGTACTACTTCATCACCCTGGCGGTCTACCCGTCGCTCAAGGGCAGCGACGCCGCGTTCGTCATCGGTGCCGCGAGCATGGCCTCCGCGATCAGCATGCTCGCGGTCTTCGCTCCCGGCGGGCTCGGCGTCCGGGAGGGCGTGCAGGCGCTGCTCCTCGGGCTCGTGATGCCAGGACCGGTCGCACTCGTCGTCGTCGTGGTCACTCGCGTGTGGAGCCTTGCCGTCGACGCGCTGTTCCTGCTCTGCGCGTCGATCCCCACCTGGTTCGCCCGGAAGTCCGCGGGCGAGGCAGAAGAGGCCCCGGCCGCCTGACCCGGACGCGGCGACCGGCCGACCCGGAGGTCGGGCGGGCACCATGTCAGACCGTCACGCGCTCCCGCCGCGGTGCGCGGTCGCGGACACCCGGGGCCACCACGACGGCCGCGACGGTCAGCGCCAGCCCGACGAGCATGACGACCACGGCCACGACGACGACCGACACGGGGACCGGACCGAGGGCGGTGTAGCGCTCGACCGCGAGCCCGGAGAGCGGCACCCGTGCGGCGTTCCAGAACCAGCTCGTCACGACGGTCAGCCCGTAGAGCCCGACCACCGGGCCCGCGACGGCGAGCGCGATCGCCAGGGCACGCCGACCACCGGCGCTCCGCGGGATCCTCCGCCAGGCCACCGCGCTGATCGCGATGAAGCACACGATCGCGGGGAAGTAGTAGCGGCCCTGGGTGGCGGCGACCTCGGTCGTGGTCAGGTACGCGTGCGCGCTCGTGTAGGTCTGGATCCCGATCAGGAGCGCCGGGAACACCGCGAGGACGACGACGGCCCGGAGCTCGGGCCCACGGCGGAACGCGAAGAGCACCACGGCGAGCAGTGCGACGATCGTCAGGACCCCGGTGAGGACGTCGCCGATGGTCACCTGCGCCTTGATCCCGGGGCTGCCCCAGAACGTCCGGGCGATGGTGCCCCAGCTGACGTCGAGGAAGTGGCCGAGCGTCGGGTGCTCACCGGGCGGGAACTCCTTCGGCGGCCGCATCGCCGCGTACCCGTTCGGCTGCAGCCGGTGGTAGGCGACGAGGTTGTGGAGCCACCACCACGCGCCGATGCCCCCGGCGACGCCGAGCGTCACGACGGTGCGCACGAGCCGGTGCACGATCGGCAGGACGCCGGCGCCGGCGACGAGCACCACGAGCGCGACGAAGGGGATCGCGGGCAGCGCCGTGCCCTTCACCCAGATCGCCGCACCGAGTGCGACGCCGAGTCCGATCGTCGTCCGCCACCGCAGGTCACCGGTCAGGAGCCGGACGGCCAGCCAGACGACGATCCCCGCCAGCAGCATCACCGGCGCGTCGTTCGAGACGGAGGCCCCGATCGACGCGAGCTGCGGGGTGGCGAAGAGCGCGAGCGCTCCGACCAGTGCCGCACGCGGTGAGCGGGTCAGCCGACGGACGGACGCCCACGCCAGCAGCGCCAGCGGGGTGACCGCCAGGGCATCGGCGATCCGGAGGGCGAGCACCGCGTGGTCGAACCGGAGGTCCCCGAAGTGCACGGCGCGCAGGACCGCGGCGCCGGCGAGGTACGCGGTCGGCGGGTGCTGCGTCATCTGGTTGACGGTGGCCGAGACGCCGGGGTTCGCGGCGAGCAGCTCGGTCATCGTCGACCACTCGCTCTTCGGCAGCGTCGCCTGCTGCTGCGCGGCGACCTGGACGGCGTTGAGCACGTGCATCTCGCCGGGGGCCGACCACGGGTCACCGATCGCCAGGTGCACGGCGGCGTCGATGTGCGCCGTCTCGTCCGGCGCCTGGAACGTCGGCAGGACGAGCGCCCAGACGAGCAGCCACAGGCCGAAGGCGGCCGTCACGACGGCGACGGCGATGCGCTCCCACGGCCGGATGGGGGGAGCGGACACGGTCACGTCGGCGGGATGGGTCGTCGGCACCCGACAATCCTAGGTGGACGGCGGCCGCCCGCCGTCGTGAAACCGGCCGAACGCCGCGCGGACGCTGTGCGGACGGCGCCGCGCGGTCGGCTCAGACCTCGTGCGGCTCGCGGACCTCGGCGGCGACGACGCCGCCGCGGCGCGACGCCTCGCGCTCCACGCGGTCGGGGTGGTACACCCACACCTTGTACAGCCAGAAGCGGAACGCGGTCCCGAGCAGCAGTCCGATGACGTTGCCGGAGACGTTGTCCGCGAACGCCGACGTGAAGCCGAACACGTAGTGGGACAGCCCGAGGCAGCCGAGGGAGATGACCATGCCGCCGAGCGAGACGACCACGAACTCGAGCCCCTCGCGGGCCGCGACCGATCGGCGCTGGTTGCGGAAGGTCCAGTACCGGTTGCCGATCCAGTTCACCATGATGGCGATGACGGTCGAGATGACCTTCGCCCAGAACGGCCCGGAATGGACGTCGTCGGGGGAGAGCACCGTCGCACGCAGCAGGTTGAACACGGTGAAGTCGACGACGAAGCCGACCGCGCCGACCACACCGAAGCGGGCCAGCTGCGCGATGAGTCGCCGCACGTCGTCTCCAGGATCCGTAGAGTTGTGACGGACCGGGGAACCCGGACCGAACATCGATTGTAGACAGCCCGCTCTCCCTACGCGGTGAGAACGGCGGAAGGAACACTCAGCATGGCGTTGCGCGTCGGGGTCGTCGGTGGAGGGCAGCTCGCCCGGATGATGGTCCCAGCGGCCGTCGAGCTGGGGCTGGACATCCGTGTCCTCGCGGAAGGACCCGGCATGTCCGCAGCGATCGCGGCGACGGCGGAGGGGGACTACCGCGATGCGGCGACGGTCCTGGCCTTCGCCGAGGAGGTCGACGTGATCACGTTCGACCACGAGCACGTGCCGCAGGAGGTCCTCCGCGCGCTCGTCGACGCGGGCGTCGCGGTCCGACCGGGGCCGGGGGCGCTCGCCGTCGCCCAGGACAAGATCGTGATGCGGCAGCGGCTCACCGACCTCGGCCTGCCCGTCCCGGACTGGGCTGCGGTGCAGGACCCGGACGAGCTCCGGCAGTTCATCGCCGACCACGGTGGCCGAGCCGTCGTGAAGACCGCTCGCGGCGGCTACGACGGCAAGGGCGTCCGCGTCGTGTCCGACCCGGCCGAGGTGGACGACTGGTTCATCGCGATCGCCGAGGCAGGTGGTGACCAGGCGCTCCTCGTCGAGGAGCTCGTGCCGTTCACGCGCGAACTCGCGCAGTCCGTCGCGCGACGTCCCTCCGGCGAGGTCGTGGCGTGGCCGCTCGTCGAGACGGAGCAGCGCGACGGTGTGTGCGCCGAGGTGCTGGCTCCGGCACCGGACAGCGCAGGACGGATCGCCGACCTCACCGAGTCGATCGCGGTGCGCATCGCCGAGGAGCTCGACGTCACGGGCGTGCTCGCGGTGGAGCTGTTCCAGACCGGCGACGAGCGGATCCTCATCAACGAACTCGCGATGCGGCCGCACAACACCGGCCACTGGTCGATCGACGGTGCGACGACGAGCCAGTTCGAGCAGCACCTCCGTGCCGTGCTCGACCTGCCGCTCGGTGCGACGGGCATGAACGCGCCGTTCGCCGTGATGGTGAACGTGCTCGGCGGACCGGCCGACGGCGACCTCGCGGCACGGTACCCGGCCGCGCTCGCCGCCTTCCCCGAGGCGAAGTACCACTTCTACGGCAAGGCCCCGCGGCCCGGCCGGAAGATCGGGCACGTCACCGTGACCGGCGACGACGTCGACGACGTCGTCTACCGGGCGCGCGCGGCCGCCGCGCACTTCGACAGCTGACGGCGGACGGACCGGAACCGGACAGGAGGCTCGGCTCACCTCGACCACGCGACCTGCGTCGCCGAGGTGATCCGGGCCTCCAGGCGTCTGCGCCCGCGGAGCGGGTGCCACCCGTGCAGGTGGCACCCGCTCTGGCGTCTGGTCCCGAGGGGCACTGCGTGGTGCCATGGGATGGTCAGGGGTCGACCATCCAGGGAGTCGCGCAGTGCGCCGTCACCAGTTCATCGCGGGCGCCGTCGCGCTCGCGTCCGCCATCGGCATCGTCAGCGCGCCGATGCCGGCGACCGCGGCGACCGACGTCCGCAGCGCCTCCTCGGCCCAGCTCTACGGCAACGGGCAGTACAACCCGCCGACGAGCGAGGCCGCGAAGAACGCGACGCTGCTCGCCTCGACCGACCCAGCTGGTTCGCAGGCGGCCGCCACCATCGCGAAGTACCCCGTCGCGACCTGGCTCGGCGAGTGGAGCACCGGGACGACGCTCGCACGGACCATCGACACCGCGACGGCAGGTGCGGCGGCGGACGGGACCACCGCCGTCTTCGTGACCTACGCCATCCCGGACCGCGACTGCGGTGGGTACTCGGCCGGCGGCTTCGACGAGGCGTCCTACGACGCGTGGGTCGACCAGATCGTCGCTCGGCTGGCGGGGAAGCGTGCCGCGGTCGTCGTCGAACCGGACTCGCTGGCGATGCTCAGCAACGCCGCGTGCACGAAGGTCCTCGACCAGCAGCGGTACCGGATCCTCGCGCGCGAGGTCGCGGCCTTCACCGCGGCCGGTGTCCCCGCCTACCTCGACGCCGGCAACTCGAACTGGGTGCAGCCCGCGGTGATCGCGAGTCGCCTGAACAGTGCCGGCGTCCAGAACGCCCGCGGCTTCTTCACGAACGTGGCGAACTACTACCCGACGGCGCAGGAGCAGACCTACGCGCAGAAGGTCTCCTCGCTCACCGGTGGGTCCCACTACGTGATCGACACCTCGCGGAACGGCCAGGGATGGCGTGGGACCTGGTGCAACGGACCCGGGGCCGGCCTCGGGACGACACCCCGGGTGGTGGCCGACGGGACCGCGCTCGACGCGCTGCTCTGGGTGAAGACCCCTGGGGCCAGCGACGGCACCTGCAACGGCGCCCCCGCCGCCGGGAAGTGGTACTCGGCCTACGCGCAGGCGCTCGTCGCCAACGCGGTGCTCGGGACCCCGCCCACCCTGCGGTCACCGGTCGGGACGCTCGACGCCGCCATCGGTGCCGCGAGGGCCGTCCGTGTGCAGGGGTGGGCGTACGACGAGGACGACACGGCGGCCGCGCTGCCGGTCCGGGTGACGGTCGACGGTGTCGCGGTGGCGACGCTGACGGCGGACGCTCCCCGGCAGGACATCGACGACGACTACGGCGTCGGCGCGAACCACGGCTACGACGCGATGATCGCGGTGCCCGGCGAGGGAGCGCACTCGGTCTGCACGACCGCGCTCAACGTGGGGACCGGCGTCGATCGCCGGCTCGGGTGCGAGGACGTCACGGTCTGGGGCCACGACCCGGTCGTCCGGATCGACGCGGCGAAGGTCGTCCGTGCGGGCATCGACGTGACCGGATGGGCGGTGGACGCCGACGCCGGGACCACCCCGGTCACCGTCGACCTCACCGTGGACGGCACCGTCGTCAGGAGCCTGCCGACGACCGTCGACCGACCAGGAGTCGTCGCGCCGGCGGGCTCGGGCACCGTGCACGGGTTCCGGACCGTCGTGCCGGCCGCGGCGGGCAAGCACACGGTGTGCGCCGTGGGCCGGAACCAGGGGTCGGGAGCCGACGTCCGTTCGACCTGTTCCGTCCTGACGGTCGCGGCCAGCGCACCGTGGGGCTCGCTCGAGTCGGTGACCGGATCGTCCTACCACCGCACCACGGTCACCGGATGGGTGTTCGACCGGGACGCGATCACGCGCGGGCTCACCGTCCGCGTCACCGTGGACGGCAAGCCGAGCAGCACCGTCCTGACGGCGGACGGCGACCGACCCGACGTCGACCGGACCTGGGGGTCGGGGCCGGCGCACGGGTTCTCCGGGAGGATCCCGTCGTCATCCGGATCGCACACGTTCTGCGTGACGGCGGTCGGAGCAGGCAGCGGTGGGGACAAGGCACTCGGGTGCCGGACGGTCCGGGTGCCGTGACGGCGCCACTCGGCCCGGTGCTCGTCGTGCGGCGTGTGGTGGTGCTCGGCTAGCCTCATCGGGTGACCGACACCACCGCCGCCGCCGCCGCTCCGCTCGTCTCGATCATCATGGGGTCCGACTCGGACTGGCCCACGATGCGCGCCGCCGCCGACATCCTCACCGAACTCGACATCCCGTTCGAGGCCGACGTCGTCTCCGCGCACCGGACCCCGGACAAGATGGTCGCCTTCGGTCGTGCAGCAGCCGGACGCGGCATCCGGGTCGTCATCGCCGGTGCCGGAGGGGCCGCGCACCTGCCCGGCATGGTCGCGTCCCTCACCACGCTCCCCGTCATCGGTGTCCCGGTCCAGCTCGCGCGGCTCGACGGCCTCGACTCGCTGCTGTCCATCGTGCAGATGCCCGCCGGCATCCCGGTCGCGACGATGGCGATCAACGGCGCCGCGAACGCCGGACTGCTCGCCGCCCGGATCATCGGGTCGGCGGACCCGGAGGTCGCCGCGCGGCTCGCGGAGTACGCCGCCGGCCTCGAGCAGGTCGTCGAGCGGAAGGCGGCGGCGCTCCGCGAGCAGCTGTAGCGCCCGGTCCTACTCGTGCTTGCGCGCGAACAGGTGCAGGTTGCCGATGGTGCTCTCGTAGACGTCCTGGTCACCGGGGAACGTCCCGGCAGCACGCCACTGCCAGAACTTCCACTTCGTCCAGCTGTGACCGAGCTCACCGGGTGACGTGAAGTCGTTGACCGGGTAGATCGCGACGAACAGCGGGTTGTTCGAGAACTGCCGACTGTTGTTCGTGCAGCGCTTCCACCAGTCCGTCGTCGTGTAGATCGCCGGGTAGCGGTGGATGCGTTCGTACACGCGGTCCGAGAAGTCGTGGATCCAGGTCCGCATCGCACCCCAGCTGAGGCCGTAGCACGTCCCCTGTGACGCGCTGCCGTACTCGATGTCGAGCAGCGGAGGCAGGGTGATGTTGTCGTCGCTCCACCCGCCGCCCGAGGCGAAGAAGTAGTCGGCGGTCGCCCGACCACTCGCCTGGCTCGGCTGCGCGTAGGCGTACCCGCCGCGGACCATGCCGGCCTGTGCGGCGTCGAAGTACTGCTTCTGGTACGTGCGGCTCGTGTACGTCACCCCCTCTGATGCCTTGATGTAGGCGAAGCGGGCGCCCTGCGCGTACGCGGTCCTGAAGTCGGCGTCCGGCTGCCAGGCGCTGACGTCCATGCCCTGCAGCTTGCCGGGCGGCGGTCCCGAGGCGGCGGCCCTGGCCTGCGGCGCCGCGAGCATCTTCGTGCCGGCGGCGGATCCGGCGGCCTCGGCGTGGGCCTGGATGCTCGACCCCATGGTGTGGTTGCCGGTGGCGTCCTGGGTCTCGATGGGTGGATCGTCGGTGCCGGCCGCGGGCTGTGTGCTCGCGGCCGACGTGTCGGTCGGCGGTGTCCCGCCGGTGACGGCGTCTGCCGGGCCGTCGACTGCGAGCGTCACGAGCAGTCCCGCCGTGATCACCGCCGCTGCATAGGTGGTTCGTCGCGCTGCTGCACGCATCCGGTTGCTCCCCTGTCCGAGAAGGCCGGAGCGCGGGCGTGCTCCGACCGTGTTCCGGGGCAGCCTAGCCGACGGTGTCGGCTCCGTCGCCGGTCGCGGTGGTCGGCCGCGGTGGTCGGCCGCGGTGGTCGGTCGCGGTCAGAGGTCGGCGTGCAGCTGCCAGGTCTCGGCAGCCGAGTCGCGCCAGTCGAACATCCGTGCGCGGTCCGGCCCCGCCACCGCGAGCTGCCCGGCGAGCAGCGGGTCGTTGACGACCTGGAACACCGCCTGCGCGAGGCGTTCGGGGTAGGCGTCCCGCGGCTCGAGCGGCACGGTGACGCCGGCGTCCGACGCCACCTCGCTCACCGCCGGGTCGTCGGAGTGGATGACCGGGGTGCCGAGGCTCATCGCCTCGATCACCGGGAGCCCGAAGCCCTCGGCGAGGCTCGGGAAGACGAACACCGTCGCCCGGTCGTAGACCACGGCGAGGTCGGCGTCGTCGACACGGCCGAGGACCTTCACACGGTCCTGCGGCAGACCGGCCTGTTCGGCGATGCCGACGACGTCGACGTCGCCCCACCCGTCCGGGCCGCTGATGACGAGCGGGACGTCCTTCGGGGCATCCGGGTGCGCCATGGCCTCGATCAGGTGCCGAAGCCCCTTGCGGGGTTCGAGCGTGCCCACGGCGAGGACGTACCGATCGGGGAGCCCGAGCCGCTCCGCACGGAGGTCGGCGTCCACGGGCACGCGGAGTCGGCCGGACGGGGCGCCGCCGATGACGCGGAGCCGGTCGTCGAACCGATGGATGTCGTTGAGCGCTCCGGCCACCGCGTGCGTCGGCACCACGACGGCGTCGGCGTGCTTCCATGCCCGCTTGACCATCGCCTTGTGGAAGTGGACACCGCGCGGCGTGAGGGTCTCCGGGTGTGTCCACGGCACGGTGTCGTGCACGGTGACGACGGTCTGCCGACCGGGTTCCTGGAACCGGTTGTGCTTGACCAACGGCGCGAGCACGCTCGGCGCGTGCACCATGCCCTGCGACGCGCCCCGCGCCATCCCGCCCTGCCAGGCGACGGCGAGCTCGCGACGGGGGAGCGCCAGCCGGTCGATGCGCCCGAGTCCCGGCAGCAGGGTGCGGACGCGTTCGAGCTCCGTCGGCCCCACTGCGGAGAGGACGGCCTCGACGTCGCAGCCGGAGGGAGCGGTCGCGATGAGCTGACGCGTCAGTTCTTCCGCGTACCGTCCGATGCCGCCCGGGACCGGTGCCACCACCTGGTCGACGATCACTCGGAGTGTGGTCACGGGGCTCCTCAGCGGTGGGTGACGGCGGGCTGCCAGAGCGTAGCAGGTGGAGCAGGGCGCGGGCCGTGGGCGGTGCCCACGCTCGGCGGGGCGTCGTCAGGGCTCGGCGGGGCGTCGTCAGGGCTCGACGACGAACCGTCCGTCCTGCTCGACGAAGCGGGCACCGTCCCGGAGCATCCAGACGTCGAGGTAGTCGACTCGGAAGTGCACGAGTCGCGGGCGGTTGGCGGCGATGAAGTCCCGGACCTCGGGCGTCACCGGGTACCGGATGTCCGGCCCGATCGCGAGCGCACCGAAGGTGCCGTCGCCCGGCTTCGCCGACCCGTGTCCGCGGAAGTAGACGCCCCACGTGGAGCCGTACCGGACGAACAGCACCCGGTTCGCCACCGGGAAGCCGTGCTCGTGCAGTTCGTCACCGAGCAGCGCGACACCGGCGGGACGCGCAGCTGCGACCGTCCCGGCGAGCGTCGCAGCCGGGACCACCGCAGCACCCACCAGGAGCGTCGCGATCACGCGCATCGCTCCGGGCCACACCCTGGCGGGACCGGAGCGCCGCACCCGCCGACGCGGATCCGCGACCCGGGCGAGCCGACCGTGGCCGACGGCGGCGAGGGCGATGACGAACGGCATCCACACGTCGTAGTAGTGCGGCAGCGACACGTGCGCGACGACCGTCGAGAAGAGCACGAGCGACGCGGTCGCGACGCCGAGCACGGCGACGAGGCGGTCGGGGCGGATCACCAGCGCCGCGACGACACCGGTGCCGAGGACGACGACCATGACCCAGCCGATGCCGTTGACCATGAAGGCGAGGTCGGCCCACCACGGTGGGTGCTGGTAGACGACGCCGTTGATGGTCGTCCGGTGGCCGCCGCCGTTGTGCGCGCTCTGGAAGGCGATCATGGTCTCGATCGGCCGGACGAGACCGAGCGGCAGGTAGACGAGGACGGCCGTCGCCGCACACGTGACCGCGGCGATCGGCGCACCGATCAGGAGTGCGCGCCACCGACCGAAGACGACGGGGACCGTCAGGAGGGCGACGACGAGCACCGCGGTGGTCACCTTGCTCGTGACCGACAGTCCGAGGCAGAAGCCGCTGAGCAGCGGCCACCACCAGCGCCAGTCCCGCGTCCACGCCCAGGCGCAGGCCAGCGCAGCGACCGCGAACACGACCATGACCGGTTCGAGCAGCGCGAACCGGTCGATCCGCGCCCCGATCCCGGAGCCGAGGTCCGCCCAGGCGGCTCCGATCGCGCGGGGCGTGAGCCACCACAGCGCGGCGGCGAGGAGCGCCGGCCAGAACCCGACGGTGCGGCGGAGCAACCAGAACAGCAGGAACCCGGTGCCGAGGACCGCGAGCGCGGTGACGATCCGCGGACCGAGGACGCCCTGCCCGAGCACGAGCTGCGCCGCGCCGAACAGGAACTTCGCGAGCGGCGGGTGTTCGAGGTTGCCGCCGAAGTCGCCGTGCACGTATGCCCAACCGACGGTGACGTAGACCTGCTCGTCGTTCATGATCGTCTGCGCACCGAGTCGCCAGAACAGCATGAACGAGGACGCGACGAGCACGAGGGCGAACGCGATCGGTCGGAGCGCGGGCAGACGGACTGGCACGGAGTGATCGTGACAGAGGACGCCCGGAGTTCCCGGGAACCGTCCTCGACGTGTCGACAGGATCCTGAACGGAATCGCACCGCCCGGCGGGATGGGACGATGGTCAGGTGACCAGAACCCTCCCGGCCACCCGGCCATCCGCCGTGCAGCGGCCCCTGGCCGTCGTTCGCGGCGCAGTCGTGCTCGGCGCCGTGCTCGTCGTGGCGGTCGCGCTCGTCGCCCTGGTGGTCGCGCAGCAGCGGTTGCAGGTGGTGGCCGGCGACGGGATCTCGTACCTGTCGATCGCGAGGCAGTACGCCGAGGGCGACGTCGCCGACGCCGTGAACGCGTACTGGTCGCCGATGGTCTCGTGGATGATGGCGCCGCTCATCGCCGGTGGTGTCGGGTTCACGGATGCCTTCGGCGTCGTGAGCTGCTTCGCCGCGGCGGTCGTCGTCGGGGTCGGCGGATGGCTGGCGTGGAGCGAGACGCGGCGGATCGTGCCCGCGCTCGTGTACATGGTCGCGGTGACGCCGGCCGTCATGGCAGCCGCGCCGCCGCGGACGCCGGACCTGCTCGTCGTCGCGTGGGTCGTCGGGTTCCTGTGGGCGCTCCGATGGGCCGATCGCACGGCCGGCGGCTCGACACGGCGGCACGTCGTCGCCGCTGCCGTCCTCGGGGTCGTCGTCGCGCTCGGGTACTTCGTGAAGCTCTACCTGCTGCCCGTCGCGGTCGTCTCGGTGGTGGCCTGGCTGCTCGTGCGCTGGTGGTCGGCGCGTCGGAACGGGACGGGGACGCTGCGCCCGTGGCTGACACCCGTGGCGGTGACGGTCGCCTTCGCGGTCGTCGCGGCTCCGTGGATCGGTGCGCTCAGCGCGAAGTACGACGGCCCGATGCTCGGCTCGTCGTTCGGGGTGAACTTCGGCAACAAGTTCAGCTCCGCCACGAACGACCAGGGCTGGCCGTTCCTGCCGGTGCCCCCGAACCCGTCGGCCGTGACGCCGAACGAGGACTTCACCCCGGCCGTCTACGGGCGTGGGCCGTACGATCGACCGACGGACACCCCTCGGCCGGACGACGGATCGAGCCCGGATGCGCAGGCGGCCACCACGCCGTCCGACTCGTCGCTCGTCGGCAAGGCGCGGTACTACGTCGGACAGCGACTCCTCGCGCTGCCGTACTACCTGCACAGGATCGCCGAATACGGCCCGGCGACGCTGCCGATCGGGCTGCTGTTCGCGGGAGCGGTCGTCGTCGGTGCCGTCCGGTTCCGTCGGTCGCCGTTCGCCTGCACCACGGCGATCGTCGGGCTCGTGTACCTGCTCGGGTACGCGGCGATCACGTCGGCGTCGAGCTCCGGCGGCAACATCCGGTACTACTGGCCGCTCTTCCCGGTGAGCGTCCTGCTCGCGAGTGTGATGCTGCCGTCGGTGTGGCGTGCCGCCCGACGTCGAGGCGTCGTCAGCCGGGCGGTGGTGGCGCTCGCGGTCCTCGTCATCCCGGTCGCCTCGGTCGCGCAGAACGTGTACGGCGTCCAGGCCCCGTTCGTCGCCTCGACCACGACCCTGCCGTCGCTGCCCCTGCTCCAGGGACCGGGCGAGCCACCGCTCCGCCAGCTCGCCGAGGACATCGTGGCGAGCG
Organism: Curtobacterium guangdongense; assembly: GCF_049341845.1. Classification (NCBI taxonomy): domain Bacteria; kingdom Bacillati; phylum Actinomycetota; class Actinomycetes; order Micrococcales; family Microbacteriaceae; genus Curtobacterium; species Curtobacterium guangdongense. The sequence goes on along the minus strand of NZ_JBMPIT010000006.1, from coordinate 23,803 downwards.
GCGACCTGCCGTCCGATGCGCGGATCATCGGCACGAACTACCGGGTCACCTCGAGCCTCGCCTTGATGGTGGACGCGCACGCGTACGGTCGGTCTGGACAGGGGTACGAGGTCGCCTCGTCGGAGCAACGCGAGCTGTTCCGACAGGTCGGGGTGCAGTACTTCCTGCAGTTCGACGAAGCGGACCACCCGCAGCGCGACTACAACGAAGCGGGGACGAGGGTCGGGTCGTTCGTGGCGCTCATCCCGTGCGCATCGGACGCCGCCGGAGTCCCGGCGTCGGCGTGCCGCGTCGACATCGTCCGACTCGACCCCTGACGCGCCGATGCGCGGCCCCGATCGGGACCGCGCATCGAGCGGTGTTCGTCGTCCGGGCGTCGCTCAGGCGAGCACGCCGGCTTCCGCCGCGGCGTGCAGGGCTTCGCGCCAGTCGCGCATCGGCGGGATGCCGGCCCGCTGCCAGGCGTCGTGCCCGAGCACGCTGTACGCGGGACGCGGCGCCGGGCGGACGAACGCCGAGCTGTCGGTCGGCAGGACGCGCTCCGGGTCGAGGCCCACCTCGGTGAAGATCGCCTTCGTGAAGTCGAACCACGAGCCCTGCCCGGCGTTCGTGCCGTGGTAGATCCCGGCGGGGGCGTCGGCGTCGAGCATGGCGACGATCTGCCGCGCCAGGTCGCCCGTCCACGTCGGCTGCCCGACCTGGTCGACGACGACGCTGACGGTCTCGTGCGAGCCGGCGAGGCGGATCATCGTCTTCGCGAAGTTCGGTCCACCCGCACCGTAGAGCCACGCAGCACGGACGACGTACGACGAGTCCGGCGCGATCGACCGCACCGCGGCTTCGCCTGCTGCCTTCGTGCGGCCGTAGGCGCCGATCGGGTCCGTCGGCTCGTCCTCGGCGTACGGCGCGGTGCCGTTGCCGTCGAACACGTAGTCCGTCGACACGTGCACGAGCTTCGCACCGGCGGCGACGGTGGCGGTCGCGAGGACCTCCGGTCCGCGGGCGTTGACCGCGTGGGCGTCGTCCTCGTGGGACTCGGCGTCGTCGACCTTCGTGTACGCCGCGGCGTTGATCACGACGTCGTGCCCGGCCACGGCCGCGGCGACGGCGACCTCGTCGGTGATGTCGAGGTCGGCGCGGGACAGCGCGGTGACGTCACGACCGGCGAGCGCCTGCTGGAGGTCCTGGCCGAGCATGCCGGCCGCTCCGGCGATCAGGTAGCGGGTCATGCGAGCGCCGCACGCTCCTTGAGGGGCTCCCACCACGAGCGGTTGTCGCGGTACCACTGCACGACGTCCGCCAGGCCCTGCGCGAACGGCACCTGCGGCTCGTAGCCGAGTTCGGCCTGGATCTTCGAGATGTCGACCGAGTACCGCAGGTCGTGGCCGAGGCGGTCGGCGACCCGGTCGACGTACGACCAGTCCTTGCCGGTGGCCTCGAGCAGCATCTCGGTGAGCTCCTTGTTCGTGAGCTCCGTGCCGCCGCCGATGTTGTAGATCTCGCCTGCGCGGCCGCGGGTGAGCACCATGGCGATGCCGCGGGTGTGGTCGTCGACGTGCAGCCAGTCGCGGATGTTGTTGCCCTCGCCGTACAGCGGGACGTGCTTGTCGTCGATGAGGTTCGTGACGAACAGCGGGATGACCTTCTCGGGGAAGTGGTACGGCCCGTAGTTGTTCGAGCAGCGCGTGATCGAGAGGTTCAGTCCGTGCGTGCGGTGGTAGCTGCGGGCGAGCAGGTCGCTGCCGGCCTTCGACGCCGAGTACGGGGAGTTCGGCTCGAGCGGACGGTCCTCGGCCCACGAGCCCTCGCTGATCGAGCCGTAGACCTCGTCCGTGGAGACGTGCACGAAGCGCTCGGTGCCGTGGCGGAGCGCCGCGTCGAGCAGCCGCTGGGTGCCGACGACGTTGGTCTCGACGAAGATGCCGGAGTCACGGACGGACCGGTCGACGTGCGACTCGGCGGCGAAGTGCACGATCGCGTCGACGGTCGGGACGACCTCGTCGAGCTTGGCCGCGTCGCGGATGTCGCCCTGGACGAACGAGTAGCGCGGGGAGTCCGAGACCGGGGCGAGGTTCGCGAGGTTGCCTGAGTAGGTCAGGGCGTCGTAGACGACGACCTCGGCGCCTTCGAGGCCGGGGTAGGCGTCCTCGAGGGTTCTGCGGACGAAGTTCGAGCCGATGAAGCCGGCCCCTCCGGTGACGAGGATCTTCACGCTGGTTTCCTTTTCGTGGCCGATGGAGGTCGGCTCGATACGCCGACGACGGTCGGCGAGCAGTCTAGCGGCGTCGGAACCGACCGCCGCCCGGACGACCGGTCAGTCCTTCGCGAAGACGATGATGCTGAAGGCGCTCTCGGACCACTGCTTCTCGATGTGCCAGCCCTGCGCCGCGAGCTGCTCCTCCGGGATCCGCGGCTGGTCGGGTGTCGGCTCGCCGACGAACCACACGCGATCGACGCCCTCGGTGCTCGGCAGGGGATCTGCCGTGGTGTACCGCTCGGCCCAGAGTTGTCCGATCGAGATCGCGTCACGCCGGAGCGTCAGGTCGCGCATCCCGGCGAACGCCTCGGGGTAGGACGACGCGACGAACTCGGTGGTGCGGTTCGTGTGGCTCGGCAGCGGGCCGTAGTAGACGGCGTCGACGGTGCCCGCCGGTTCCTTCGCCCGTTCGGCGGTGATGAGGGCGGCTGCGACGTTCCACGTCGAGTCGTCCTTCGCCGTCGGGGTGCGTTGTGCGAGGTAGATCGGCGAGACGAAGGCGGCGATCGCGACGAGGGCGACGGCCGTGACGGTGCGCCACGGGACCGCCGTCAGCGCGAGGCCGAGCAGGATCGCGACGAACGGCGTGCAGAAGGTGAAGTAGCGCGGGTCGTAGAACGGACGGACCAGCACCGAGACGGCGACGACGATCAGCGTCGGCAGGACGACGACCGGGACGGCGACCTCGATCGCGGGGATCCGCGAGCGGAGTCGCGGCATCGCGAGGGTCGCGATGATGCCGAGCCCCATGAGCACGAACGGCACCCACGCCCACTGCCCCGTCCCCAGGAACCACTGGTCGACGACGACACGGCGGACGAGCCCCGGTCCGATCACGAGCGGGCCCATCCAGTACAGCTGGGCAGTCTGCCCCGAGACGGTCTTCATGAAGGGCAGCAGCGCGGCGCCGGCGAGCACGACGGAGCCGAGCCAGAAGAGCGCCGGTCGGACCACCGACGGGGAGCGACGTCCGACGAGCCGTCGGACCTGCCAGAGGGCGAGCGTCACCGCATGGGCCACGAGGATGAGGGAGAGGTACACGAAGAGCACCCCGCCCGCGATGGCCAGACCCGAGTAGGCCGCCCACCACGCCCACGCGACGCCACGGCGTTCGACGGTCTTCGACACCGCGATGACGAGCAGCAGGGTGAGGGCGACGGCGACCGCCGCGGTGAGCGCGTTCGACCGGCCCTCGATGGCCGAGAACGTCACGCGCGGGAGCAAGCAGTACACGATGCCGGCGGCGACGGCGGGGCGGAGCCCTGCCAACCGGTGCACCAGCAGGACGACGAGCCCCGCGGCGAGCCCGGTCGCGAGCGCACTCGGCATCCGCAGCCAGAACGGGCTGTACGGCACGACCTCGAACCAGAGGTGCAGCAGCAGGTAGTAGAACGAGTGCACGCCGTCGACGTTGTGCGCCATGTGCCAGAGCGCCGGGATCGATCGCCGGACCCCGCTCATCGTGGCGGCCTCGTCGGCCCACGCCGCCGGGATCCACGAACCGGCCGCGCCGATCACGACGCCGAGCACGGCGACGGCCCCGGCCCAGAGGAGCGTCGTCGAACGGAGACGACGGGTCGGCGCGGTCGGCGTCGGGGTGGCCGCGGTGGTCGTCACGGCTAGTCGCCGTACCTGGCGAGCTTCTGAAGGTCCAGCTGCTCCTCGGCCAGGGTCCGGTTCAGGCGTGTCAGGTCCGCGACGACGCCGATCACGATGGCCAACAACGCCGTGATGAGCAGGACAACGCCGAGGATGATCGACTGCAGGTGGTTGCCACCGGTGTGCGTGGCGAGCAGCACCAGGTACCGGATGAGCGGCCAGAGGCCGAGTCCGCCGAGGACGAGCGCCACCCAGAGGAACAGCGCCATCGGCCGGTACATCAGGTAGACGCGGGCGATCGCGGAACCGGACTGGAACATGTGCTGCCAGATGTTCTTGAACAGGCGGGACTCGCGCGTCTTCGCGTTCGTCGTGATCGGGATGCTCGCGATCGCCAGGCGCTTGTACCCGGCCTGCACGATCGTCTCCATGCAGTAACTGAAGCGCGTCACGATGTTCAGCCGGATGAGCGAGTACTTCGAGTACGCGCGGAAGCCGCTGGCCGCGTCCGGCAGGTCGAGGCCGGCCGCACGGCTCGCGACCCAGGAACCGAAGCGCTGCATGAGCTTCTTGAACCCGGAGAAGTGCTCGATCGTGCGCGTCTGGCGGTCGCCGATCACGATCTCGGCCTCCTTGCGGAGGATCGGCTGGACGAGCTCGGTGATGTGCGCCTGCGGGTACTGGTTGTCACCGTCGGTGTTCACGACGATGTCCGCGCCGTGCAGCAGTGCGTAGTCCACCCCGTCGCGGAAGGACCGGGCGAGGCCCATGTTCGTCGTGTGACGGACGAAGTGCTTCACCCCGTGCGCCTTCGCGACCTCGACGGTGCGGTCCGTCGAACCGTCGTCGATGACGAGGACCTCGATCTCGTCGATGCCCGGGATCGACGTCGGGATCGACTCGAGGACCGCGGGGAGGGTCTGCTCCTCGTTGAGGCAGGGGATCTGCACGAACAACTTCACGACGTGACGGGTCCTGTCGGGCTCGGGGCTGGCGGCGAACCTGACCATCCTACGGGCGCGACCAGCGAGCGATGCTCGCGACCCCGGCTGCAATACTGCAGTGTGCCCGCCGACACCAGTTCCTCGTTCCTCCGTCGGGTGGTCAAACGGCTCCGCCCGGCGGCCCGACAGCCGATCCCCACCCCCAAGCCCCTCGTCGGCTACGTCGTGCACGGGCACGGCGGCCTGCACGCTCCCTCCGCCCACGTCCGTGTCGTGCAGCGGATCGAGATGCTCGCGCTCTCGGGGCGTGCCGACGTCGCGCAGGTCGACCCACGCGCGTTCGGCGCAGGGGAGGACCCCGCGACGTACGCGGTCGTGCTCGTGCAGCGGGACGCCGTGCCGGCTGCCGACCTCGACGCGTTCCTCGGGCGGATCCGGGCGACCGGCACCCGGCTCGTCGCCGAGGTCGACGACGACTTCTTCACCGACGGTGCCCGTGAGCGACTCGGTCGCGCCGAGTACGACCCGGGTCGTCTCCACTCGGTGAACACGGTGGTGCGGTCGGCGGACAGCACGATCGTCAGCACGCCCGCGCTCGCCGAGGCCGTCCGTGCCGTCGACGGGCACCCGGTCGTCGTCGAGAACCAGGTCGACCCCCGCCTGTGGACGGGCCCGACCGTGGAACCCGCGGACCAAGCGGGACCACTGTCGGACCCGGATGCACCGCACCGCGTCGTCTACGCCGGCTCGCGCACCCACGGCGCCGACCTCGCCCTGCTCGAGCCGGTCTTCGACGGCCTCGTCGCCGCGGACGGGCGCCCGATCCGCCTCGAGGTGGTCGGGGTCACCGAGGACGTCGAGGACTGGTACGACCACCTGTCCGTCCCCGAGGACGCCGGGCACTACCCGTCCTTCGTCCGCTGGCTCCGCCGGAACGCCTGGCGCTGGGACGCAGCCGTCGCGCCGCTCGTCGACGAGCCCTTCAACCACGCCAAGAGCGACCTGAAGTTCGTCGAGTACACGCTCCTCGGGCTGCCGGTCGTGCTCTCGGACGTCGGCCCGTACCGTCCGCACGTCGATCGGGCGGCGGTCGTGCCGAACGACACCGACGCCTGGAGGGAGGCCGTGGTCGCCGCCGTCGGCACCACTCCGGCCGGCCGGACCGACGCGTACGTCCGCGGGGAGCGGCTCATCGGCGTCGACGATGCGTGGGAACGCGCACTCGGACTCTGATCGGAATCCGACGACCAGCGGCCCCGCCCGTCGTCCCGTACGATGCTGCGGGGCATCCGCGCGGAGCCCGCGACGGATCAGGACCGCAGGGGGACGACGAGTGACGGACAGCGCAGTGGCAGCAACCGCGACGACCACGACCACGACCGCGACGACCGCGGCGACGCCGTCGAGGCGGTCGACGAGCTGGCTCCGGTCCTCGTGGCAGTTCATCGCCTTCCTGCTCGTGTTCCTGCTCGGCGGTGCCGCCTTCATCGCGATCACCCCACCCGGGCTGAACCCCGACGAGCCGACGCACGTGTTCCGCGCGTGGCAGGTCGCACACGGCGGATTCGTGTCGGTGGAGTCCGAGAACCAGCCGCACGTCCGTGACGGCGAGGTCGGCGGAGTCGTCCCGACGGCGTGGCCCGCCCTGTTCGCGGAGTCGCACTACCAGCGCGGCTTCGAGGACCCCACGACCTTCCGCGACCTGGACTGGTCGAAGCTCGCGTCGCTGCACGCCTCCGCGGACGACACCGGCTGGGTGACGTTCACGAACACGGCGCAGTACGCCCCGGTCGCGTACGTGCCGCAGGTCGTCGCGATCTGGGTGGGGGAGGCGCTCGACCTCCCCGTGCTCGTCACCCTGGAGCTCGGTCGGGCACTCGGGTTGCTCGCGGTGGCCGGGCTCCTCCTCGCTGCCGCACGGTTGACACCCGTCGGCAGGTTGGCGTTCTTCGCGATCGGCATGTTCCCCTCGGTGGTGTCCCAAGCGGCGTCCTTCAGTGCCGACGGCGTGACGTTGGGGCTCTGCGTCCTCGCGACCGCGGTCGTCCTCCGGTGGTCGCTCCGGGACGGCCCGCTCGGCTGGTGGCGATGGCTCCTGCTCGGCGTGTTGTTCGTCGGGATCGCGCTCGTGAAACCGACGTACGCGCCCCTCGCCGTGATCGTGCTCGCCATCCCGTTCCGCAACCCGGCTGCGCGATCGTGGCGTGCGATCGCCAGCACCGCCGCCGTCGCGGTCAGCGCGATGGTCGCGTTGCTCGGGTGGCTCCGCGCGACGAGCTGGATCTCCACGGGCGTCAACCCGCTCAACGATCCGGCCGAGCAGCGCGCCTACGTCATCGGCGCCCCGTTCGCGTTCGTCAAGGCGACGGTGAAGTCGCTCGTGTTCGACGGTCCCACCGGGCTCACCGACCAGAAGGGCGAGATCTGGCGCGGGGTGTTCGGATCGTTCTCCTGGCTGCGGTCCCCGTTGCCGATGGTCTTCGTGATCCTGCTCGTGGTCGTCGTGGTGCTCGCGATCCTCACCGTCGAACCGCACGAGCGCGCCGCCGTCCGTGCACTCCGTGGCGGTGTCGTGTGGCGCGTGGTGGTCGCCGCCGGAGCGGCCGCGGTGATCGGTGCGGTCTGCCTCGCGCTGTACATCTACTACACGCCGACGAAGGGGCTCGTCCTCGAAGGGCTCCAGGGGCGGTACTTCCTGCCGGTGCTCCCCGCGGTGGTGCTGCTGTTCCTCGGCGGGCGGCTCGTGTCGACGCGCGGGGTACGACCGTTCGTGTTCATCGCCTGCGCGGTGGCGATCGGAGCCGGCATCGCGACGGTCGACCTGCACTGGTACAACTCGTTCCTGCCGTACTGGGGCTGATCGGGGGCCGTCCGGCGAGGGCTCTTGCTAGGATTCCACGGTGCAGATCCGCGAACTGAAGATCCAAGGCGCGTGGGAGTTCACCCCCGTCCAGCACGGCGACGCACGAGGAGCCTTCCTCGAGGCATACCGCGCCGACGTGCTCGAAGCGACGGTCGGACACCCCCTCGACCTCCGGCAGGTGAACATGTCGATCTCGTCGCGCGGCGTCGCGCGGGGGATCCACTACGCGCTCGTCGCCCCGAGCCAGGCGAAGTACGTCACCGCCGTGCGCGGCGCGTTCATCGACTACATCGTCGACATCCGGGTCGGCTCGCCGACGTTCGGCCAGTGGGACTCGGTGCGCATCGACGACGTCGACCGCAAGGCCGTCTACCTGTCGGAGGGCCTCGGCCACGCGATCGTCGCGCTCGAGGACCAGTCCACGGTGAACTACCTCGTCAGCGCCCACTACGACCCGGAGCGCGAGAAGGGGATCACGATCCTCGACCCGACGGTCGGCCTCGAGCTGCCGGAGGGCATCGGCGACCCCGTGCTGAGCGAGAAGGACACCAGCGCCCCGACGCTCGAGGAAGCGGCAGCGGCCGGTCTGCTGCCCACCTACAAGGAGTGCGTCGCGTACACGGAGTCGCTGAGGAGCAGCAAGTGAAGGGCATCATCCTGGCCGAAGTAACCGACGCGTCGTACCTGGGGGGAGTCCGATCATGAAGGGCATCATCCTGGCCGGGGGATCCGGTTCGCGCCTCTGGCCGATCACCAAGGGCATCAGCAAGCAGCTCATGCCCATCTACGACAAGCCGATGGTCTACTACCCGCTGTCGACGCTCATGATGGCCGGCATCCGCGAGGTCCTGGTCATCACGACCCCGGAGTACAACGACCAGTTCCGGGCACTGCTCGGGGACGGCTCGGCGTACGGCATGGACATCCAGTACGCCGTGCAGCCGAGCCCGGACGGCCTGGCGCAGGCGTTCGTCATCGGTGAGGACTTCATCGGCGACGACAGCGTCGCGCTGGTCCTCGGCGACAACATCTTCCACGGCACGGGCCTCGGCACCAGCTTGAAGAAGAACACCGAGGTCCAGGGCGCGACCATCTTCGCGTACCACGTGGCCGACCCGAAGGCGTACGGCGTCGTGGAGTTCGACGAGGACTTCACCGCCGTCTCCATCGAGGAGAAGCCGGCGGAGCCGAAGTCGAACTACGCCGTGCCCGGCCTCTACTTCTACGACAACAAGGTCGTCGAGATCGCCAAGACCATCGAGCCGAGCGCCCGCGGCGAGCTCGAGATCTCCACGGTCAACGAGCGCTACCTGGACGCCGGCACGCTCGGCGTCGAGGTGCTCGACCGCGGCACCGCGTGGCTCGACACCGGCACGTTCGAGTCGATGATGCAGGCGTCCGAGTACGTCAAGGTCATCGAGGACCGCCAGGGCCACAAGATCGGCTGCATCGAGGAGATCGCCTGGCGGAACGGCTGGATCGACGACGCCGCCCTCGCGGCGCTCGCCGCGCCGCTCGCGAAGAGCGGCTACGGCGTCTACCTGCAGCAGCTGCTCGCCGGCTGACCCACTCGTGGCGCTGTTCCGACGCCGCCGTCCGGAAGCGACGGCCCCCGGCTCCGGCCTGGAGGCTCGCCCCGCGTCCGTGACGGCGGCGTCGCCCGTTCCGGTGGCCGGGTGGGACGGCGCGCTGCCGCACTCGGACCGTCCGGTCACGGCGGTCGTCGTCAGTCGCGCTGATCGCCATGCGGCGGTCCCGCCGCTGGTCGCGTCGGTGCGTCGGGCGCTCGGCACGGACACCGACGTCCGCGTCGTCTCGTACGTCGCGGACGACTCACCCGTGGACGAGCAGCAGCCCGACCTGCCGTGGGCCCGCCAGGAGCCGGTGGCGGGTATCGGGTCGGCGATCAACGCCGGGCTCGCCAGCGGGAGCGGTCGGACGGTCGTGCTGCTCGACTCGACGGTGACGATCGGCGACGAGGACCTCCGCGCGCTCGCGGCGGCCGGCGCGGACGGTGTCGTCCAGGCTCGCGTGCGGATGCCCGACGGGTCCGGGCGCAACGGTGCCCTCCTGCTCCGACCAGGGGCCCTGCCGTGGACCGACGACCGGACCGACGACCGCACCGATGACCAGGCCGACGGACCGACCCGGCAACCGGCCACGACCTCGGCGGTCTTCGCGGCGGACCAGCCGGCGATCGCGATGCCGCGCGCCGCCCTGGTACCGGCACCGGTCCTCCCGGACGAACGGATGAGCCTGACGGTCTGGAGCCGCGCGGCGGCCGACCGCATCGACGGTGCCGTGCGCCTCGTGGCGGCCGCGACCCGGTCGGCGGAGGCCGGCCGCACCGTCGACGCCGCCACCGTGGACGCGTTCTCCCGGTGGCGGGACCGCACGGCGGACGGCGACGGCGTCGTCACGGCCGGTGCTCCGCTCCCGCCGTGGGGTGCGCGGCCGGTCGCGCCGCGGCACCCGGTCGACGGCGACGGCGCGTTGACGTGGTCGCTGAAGATCGCCGCACCGGCCGGGCCGGAGGGCGACGGCTGGGGTGACGTGCACTTCGCCGCGGAGCTCGCCGCAGCGCTGGAGCGGCTCGGGCAGCGCGTGCGGATCGACCGGCGGGACGCCCACGTGCGGGACGACGACGCCACGGACGACGTGACGCTCGTGGTCCGCGGACTCGACCGGGTGCCGCCGAATCCCGCCTCGGTGAACCTGCTCTGGGTGATCAGCCACCCGGACGACGTCGCGGACACCGAACTCCGGTCGTTCGACGCGGTGTTCGCCGCCGGTCCGGCCTGGGCGGCGCAGGCATCGGAGCGCGCCGGCGTGCCGGTTCGGACCCTGCTGCAGGCGACCGACCCGTCGGTGTTCTCCCCGACTGCGCGGTCGGACTCGAGCGCCGACGCCGGGCGGGTCGTGTTCGTCGGCTCGACGCGTGGTGCGGCGAGGCCCCTCGTCGCCGAGGCCGTTGCGCTCGGCGTGGACCTGACGGTGCACGGACCCGGGTGGGACGCGCTGGTGCCGACCGGGTCGCTGGGGGAGCCCGCCCTCGGACGCGCCGAGGTCGCGACGGCGTACGCGTCCGCGCGGGTCGTCCTCAACGACCACTGGCCGGACATGGCCGCCGGTGGGTTCCTGTCCAACCGGGTGTTCGACGTGCTGGCAGCGGGCGGGGTCGTCGTCACGGATCCGGTCGCCGGGCTGTCCGACGTGCTGGACGTGCCGACGCTCGCGGTCGCGGACCGACCGGGGCGTCTGGCGGCGCTGCTCGACCCGGCGTTCCCGTGGCCTGACGGCAGCGAGCGGCAGGCGGTGGCGACACACGTCGCGGCGGAACACTCCTTCGACGCCCGGGCACGGGTGCTGCTGGACGCCGCGACGGCGGAGCTGGCGCGCCGCTAGTCCCTGATCAGCCGGGTCCGGTACGCGACCGATGCGATCAGCGCCGTCGCGACGAGGATCCACGCGGCGTTCGCGATGATCGCGGTCCTGGTCGATCCCCAGCGTCCTGGAGTTGGGCCACGGTTGTCGTTCATCATCACCGCCGACGACTCTCCATGAGCGTTCGTACAGCTTCGACCGCGATGGCTACTTCCGTGTGACCCAGCGCGCCCGGATCGAGAGCCCCGCGTGCAGCACGAGCCGGAGTGGCCACAGCCACCACGCCCGGTACTTCCTCGACAGGAACCGGTAGGCGCTCCGGTGGTGCTCGACCTCCATCCGGCGACGGTTCGACGAGGTCGAGTGCGCGCCGGTGTGCACGACGACGGCGGTCGGGACGTAGACGTTGTCGTGCCCGGACGCCCCGACGCGCTGCCCGAGGTCGACGTCCTCGAAGTACATGAAGTACGACTCGTCGAAGCCGTCGAGCTCACGGAAGAGCGACGTCCTGATGAGGAAGCATGCACCGGACAGCCACCCGGCGGTGCGCTCCTCGACGAGGGTCGTCGACCAGTAGCGCTGACTCCACGGGTTCCCCGGCCAGAAGCGCGAGAACGCCGCGTGGCCGAGCCCGGTGCGGAGCGAGGGCAACTGACGAGCGGAGGGGTAGGTGTCCCCGTGCTCGTCGAGGATCTGCGGTCCGAACGACCCGCCGCGGGGCAGACGATCCGCCGCGGCGACGAGCTCGTCGATGGACCCGGGGTGGAACACGACGTCCGGGTTGGTCACGAGCACGAACTCCGGGCGGACGTCCGGGAGCAGGTCGTCGAGCGCCGAGAACGCCGCGTCGATCCCGCCCCCGTAGCCGCGGTTCGAGCCGGACGACACCACGACGGCCCCGTGCGACTCGGCGATCGCGCGCAGTGCGTCGAGGTCGGCGGAACCGTTGTCGGCGACGACGACGGGGACGGGTGTCGCCGAGGCGTGCGCGATGCTGTCGAGGAACGGCCGGATCGTCTCGCCGGTGTTGTACGTGACCGTCAGCACGGCGACGCGGGGTGCGGCGCTCACCGGGCGACCTCGGCGTAGGCGGCGGCGTGCACCCGGGCGGTGGCGTCCCACGTGAACTCGGCGGCACGCGCCACGGCCAGGCGTCGGTGCTGCTCGCGCAGCTCGGCGTCGTCGAGCAGGGTCGACAGGGCCGCCGCGATCGACGTGGCGTCGGTGTCGGTGTAGACGGCCGCGTCGCCGCCGACCTCGGGCAACGAGAGCTTCCGGGTCGTCAGGACGCACGCACCGGCGGCCATCGCCTCGACCACCGGCAGGCCGAACCCCTCGCCGAGGCTGGGGTAGACGACGACCGTCGCGCCGCCGAGGAACCCGGAGAGGTCCTCCAGCGGCAGGTACCCGGCTTCGATCACGTGGTCGTCGTCGGTCAGGGCGTCGAGCGCGGCGATCGCCTGGTCGTCCCACCCGCGTGCACCGGAGAGCACCAGCCACGGGGTGTCCCGCCCACCGGCCGCCCTGGTGGTCCGGACCGAGCGGTACGCGTCGAGCAGCGCGCCGACGTTCTTCCTCGGCTCGATCGTGCCGAGGAACGCGATCCACTCGGCGTCGTCCGGCAGTCCTGCGGCGATGCGGGCGTCGGCGACCTGGTCGTCGGTCGGCGCGTGGAACACGGCGCGGTCGACCCCGAGGTGCGCGACCCGGACGTCGGCGCGGATGCCGGTGACGGCGCGTGCCGCTTCGGTCCGTGTCGCCTCGCTCGGGACGACCACGACGGGACGGCTCCGCAGCGAGCGGCGGCTCCACCACGTGAAGAAGGTGCGCTTCAGCCGGGAGTGCCACTCGGGGTTCGAGAAGAACGTGGCGTCGTGCAGGGTGACGACGGACCCGCGGCGCCAGGCGAACGGGAACGTGTAGTGCGGGGAGTGCAGGACCCGGGCGCCGAGCCGCCGGCCGAGTGCGACGAGTCCGGTCTGCTCCCAGAGGAACCGCAGCGGCACCGACCGGACCCGTCCTGGGGCGACGTGCACCGTGACGTCCGGAGCGATCCGGGAGAAGTGCGCGACGTGCTCGCGGCGCACGACGAGGTGCAGGTCGAGCTGCGGATCGGCCGCGGCGAGGTGCGAGACGACGCCCTCCACGTACCGGCCGACTCCGCCGAGGTTCCGCGGTACGGCGGTCCCGTCGATGAGGACGGTGAGCTGCGGCACGCGGTGTTCCTTTCGGCCTGGACCGTCGGCGGATGACGGTCCAGCGTATCGCGCGCCGCTCATGCCCCCGTGTCCACCCGGCCGCGCGCCACGACGGCGCGCGACGACTCGGTGCGTCGGCGAGCGAGGTGGTGGGGGAGGTGCCCCGCGACGTCGGCCAACGCTGCCAGGACGAGGCGTGCCTCCCGTCTCGTCGACGACGCGATCGTGAGCCGCAGCGCCCTGGCCGCGGTGCGCACGGCTGCGCGGCCGACCACCGGCCACGGCGCGTGCCAGAGTGCGACGACCAGCCGGTTCCTGGCGTTCTTCGACACGAACAGGTCGCTCTGCACACCGGACGACGCGGAGTGGTCGTGCTCGACCACCGCGTCGGCCGCGTACTCGACGCGCCAGCCGCGACGGGCGAGCCGCCAGGCGAGCTCGGTGTCCTCGTAGTACATGAACAGGCTCTCGTCGAGGAGACCCACGTCGTCGAGCGCGCTGCGACGGAGCGCGCTCGCGCCACCGGAGAAGCCGAACACGCGGGTCGGCGCTCGGGTGTCGACCGGTGCGAGCCAGTCGCGGTCCGATCCGTTGCCGACGCGGTCCACCTGGACTCCGGTGGAGTTGAGGCGGACCTCGCCGTCCTGACTCGGGACCCAGGACCGGCCGTCGTGCGCGCGCAGGGCGCGCTGGCCGGGATCCGGCAGGGCACCGGGCGGGAGGATCGTCCAGCGTCCCGCGAGCACGATGCGGCCCGTCACCGCGGCGACCTCCGGGCGGCTCGCGGCCAGGTGGTCGCGGAGCGCACCGACGAACCCGGACGCGGGGACGGCGTCGTTGTTGAGGAGCACCACGACGTCGGCGCTCGTCGCGCGGATGCCGGCGTTCGCACCGGCGGCGAACCCGCCGTTGCGGTCGCGCACCACGAGCGTCACGTCGGGGAGTCCGGCACGGAGCACCGCGACGGAGTCGTCGGCGGAGCCGTTGTCGACGACGACGACCTCGTCAGCGCCGTCCGGGTCGTCGAGGACCGCCCGGACGGCCCTGGTGGTCAGGTCGGCGCGGTTCCAGTTGACGACGACGACCGCCGTGCGGGTCAGTCGACGTCCTCGAGCGAGGGTTCGGCGTAGACGGTGCCGACCGCGTTGCCGAAGGCGGGGACCTCGAACGAGTCGCACTCCGGCAGGTCGTGCAGGTGCCGTCCGGCGGAGTCCATCATCGACACGTTGATGAAGTACTTGCCGGTGCCGAACGCGGTGTCGGCGATGCGGATGCGGAGCTTCTTCCGGCCGTGCAGCGGCGGGAGCGTGACACCCATGATGCCGGTGGTGGTGCCGAACACGACCTGCCCGGCGGTGTTGTTCACCTGCACCGCCGCCTCCCAGTCCGTGACGCCGTCGAGGTGCTCGAACTCCATGTCGACGATCAGGTCGTCGCCCGGGCGCACCCCGTCGCGCGGGCCCTTGCCGTCGGCGTGGACACTCGCGCCGAGCACGGTACCCCGGCCGACCGCGACGTCCTGGCTCAGTTCACCGTGGCGCCGCTCCTCGAGCACGTCGCGGAACATGCTCACCGCGGCGACCGGGTCGCCGTCGTGCAGCACCTTGCCCTTGTTGAGCAGGACGACGCGGTCGCACATCTCCTGCACCTGGCTCAGGGAGTGCGTGACGATGATGATCGTCTTGCCGGCTTCCTGGAAGGTGCGGATGCGGTCGAGGCACTTGCGCTGGAAGGCCTCGTCGCCGACCGCGAGCACCTCGTCGACGAGCAGGACGTCGGGGTCGGTGTGCACGGCGACCGCGAAGGCGAGTCGCACGTACATGCCGGACGAGTAGAACTTCACCTGGGTGTCGATGAAGTCGCCGATGCCCGAGAACGCGAGGATGTCGTCGAAGCGTTCCTCGGTCTGCTTGCGGGTCAGCCCGAGCAGGCTCGCGTTGAGGAAGACGTTCTCGCGGCCGGACAGGTCCGGGTGGAAGCCCGCGCCGAGCTCCAGAAGCGCGGCGAGTCGGCCACGGCGCGACACGGTGCCGGACGTCGGCTGGATGATGCCGCCGATCGCCTTGAGCAGCGTCGACTTCCCGGAGCCGTTCTGACCGATCAGGCCGACGGTCGACCCGGCCTTGATCGAGACGGTGACGTCGTCGAGCGCCCAGAAGTCCTGGCGGTGCTTCCGGCCGGCGCGGCCGAGCGTGACGATGCGTTCGCGGATCGTGTTGTCCTTGCGGACGACGAAGCGCTTGCGCACGTGGTCGATGACGATGACCTCGGGGCGGTCGTCCGAGCGCTGTTCGGTCGAGGGCGCGACGGGGGTGCTGATGGCCATGTGCTCAGAGCTCCTGTGCGAAGTTGCCCTGCAGGCGGGAGAAGACCCGCTGCGCGCCGATGAGGCAGAACAGTCCGATGACGAACGCGATGAGCAGGCGCATCATGAGGTGGTCGGGGTAGTCGACGATGCCCGGCTTGTGCAGCCAGATCGCGTTCTGCAGCCCGAGCACCGAGAGCGTCAGCGGGTTGTTCGTGTAGATCGCGAGCAGCCACCCGATGTGGAGCCGGTCGACGACCATCGAGTACGAGTAGACGATCGGTGATCCCCAGAGCAGGACCATCAGGCCGACGTCGATGACGAACTGCACGTCACGCAGGTACACGTTGAGCGCCGACAGGATGAGCCCGATGGCGGAGCCGTAGACCAGGATCACGAGCAGCGACGGGATCAGGTACACCAGGCCGCCGTGCCACGGGAACTTCCCGAGCACCGCGGTCGCCGCGATGAGGATCACGAACTGGATCGCGTAGTTCACCAGTGCGGCGCCGACGCTCGCGAGCGGGAAGACCTCTCGCGGGACGTACACCTTCTTGATCAGCCCGCTGTTGCCGACGATCGACCCGGTGGACCCGGCGACGATCTCGCTGAAGAGCGTGTACGCGGTCAGACCGGTGAAGACGTAGATCGCGAAGTTGTCGATGCCCCGCGCGGCGTTCAGGATCTGGCCCATCACGAAGTAGTAGATGAGGAGCTGCGTGAGCGGGCGCACGAGCGTCCACACGAAGCCGAGCGCGGAGTCCTTGTAGCGGGCCTTCAGGTCACGGCGGACGAGCATGCCGAGCATCTCGCGCTGGTGGAACACGTCGCGGAGTTCCCGCCAGGTGCCACGGATCGCGCTCGAGGGGGCGCCCACCACGACGAGGGGCTCCGCCGCGAGCTGGCGCATGCGGTTGTTGTCGACCATCACACTCTTCGTTCGGGGGCAGGACCTGGACAGTGTAGCCGTGCGCGTCCGCCGCGAGCCGTGCCCCCGGTGCGGGGGGCAAACCGGGGTTGAGACGGTTTTCATCTTCCCCTGGGCCTTCTCACTTGTCACACTGGTAACACCCGAAGCCCCGTGTCCCATGCTCCTCACCAAGATCGGCACCCGTGCATCGCACCGCATCCACCGTCTCCGCGCTCGGCTTGACCGCCGTGGCGCTGCTCGTCCTCGCCGCCTGCACCGGCGGCGGCGGCGACCGACCGACGCCGTCGCGCAGCGCGTCGGCATCCGCATCGGCGTCGGCCACGCCCTCCGCCTCGGCGGGCTCCGACGACGCGGGATCCGGCTCCGGTCCCTCCGATGGTGACGGGCCGACGACCGTGCCGATCCCGAGCGAGACCCCGGCCGACGACCCGTCCGAGGCGCCGCCGTCGGACTTCCCGGCCACCGCGCTCGTGACCTACGCCGGGTGGGACGCAGGATCGCAGACGCTGCAGGCGTCCGGCATCGTCAGCGGGGCGACCGACACGAGCGGCAAGTGCACCTTCACCGCGAAGCAGGGCGGCACCACCCGCGAGCAGGGGAGCGAGGCCCGGGTGGCGAGCACGAGCATCAACTGCGCGCAGGTCTCCTTCCCCCGCGCGCAGCTCGGGTCGGGCACCTGGACGGTCGCCCTCCGCTACTCCCTCGGCGGCAAGTCCGTCACCTCGGCCACGACGACAGTGGAGATCCCGTGAACGCCCAGACCGAAGCGCGCCGACCAGCGCTCCGCCGCCCGCGCGCCTGGATCGCGCTGATCACGGCCGTCGTGGCGTTCGCCGCGACGCTCAGCGCCTTCACGGTGGTCGTCGACGAGCAGCCGGCCTCCGCGGCGACCGCGAGCGGGTTCGACCCCGGCAACATCATCAGCGACGCGAACTTCTACAACTCGAACGCGCTGAACGCCGCCCAGGTGCAGTACTTCCTCGACGGCAAGGTCCCGACCTGCAGGTCCGGGTCCGGCCCGGCGTGTCTCCGGAACTACTCCCAGAACACCCGGGCCATCGGCGCCGTCGCCGGGCGCTGCGCGGGCCTCGGCGGCGGCTCGATGACCGCGGCGCAGATCATCGACGGGGTCGCCCGCGCGTGCGGCATCAGCCAGAAGGTGCTGCTCGTCCTGCTCGAGAAGGAGCAGGGGCTCGTCACGTCGAGCGCACCGACGTCGTACAAGTACACGCACGCGACCGGTTTCGCCTGCCCGGACACCGCTCCGTGCGACCCGGCGTACAACGGCTTCTTCGCGCAGGTGTACGCGGCCGGGCTGCAGTTCCAGCGCTACAAGGCATCGCCGAACTCGTGGGGCTACCAGGCCGGGCGGACGAACACGATCCTGTACAACCCGAACGGTGCATGCGGCACGAAGCAGGTCTACATCCAGAACCAGGCCACCGCGGCGCTGTACATCTACACGCCGTACGTGCCCAACCAGGCGGCGCTGAACAACCTCTACGGCACCGGTGACAGCTGCTCGGCGTACGGCAACCGCAACTTCTGGCGGATGTACACCGACTGGTTCGGATCCACCACCGGCGGGAACTCGCCGACGGGTGCCATCACCGGCGTCTCGACCGGCTACCAGCAGGCCGTCGTGACCGGCTGGGCCGTCGACCCCGACACGACCTCCCCGATCCGCACCGATCTCTACGTCGACGGCGCGGGCGCGGCGAGCGTCACCGCGAACATCGACACCCCGTCACTCGCCGGCCAGCTCGGCGCGAACAACACCAAGCACGGGTTCTCCGCGAAGCTCACGGGCCTCAGCGCCGGCTCGCACGAGGTGTGCGCGTGGGGCATCAACGCCGGAGCAGGCTCGAACGCGCAGTTCCAGTGCGCCACGTTCACGATCGAGGGTGGGAGCCCGGTCGGCGTGATCGACGCCGTGAGCAGTGCGATCGACACCGTGACGGTGCGCGGCTGGGCCATCGACCCGGACACCACCGCGGCCGTGTCGGTGCGGGTGCAGATCGACGGCAGCACCAAGGCGACGTGGACGGCGAACCAGGTCAAGGCGAGCCTCGACGCCGCGAAGCCCGGGTACGGTGACGCCCACAAGTTCTCCGGGACGATCTCCGGCGTCTCCCCGGGATCGCACCAGCTCTGCGTCGTCGCGGTGAACAAGGCGGGGAGCGGCTCCGACAAGCAGCTCGGCTGCGAGTCGTTCACGCGGCAGACCGGGTCGCCGATGACGAGCCTCGACCAGGCGGACTCGAAGTCCCCCGGGATGCTGACGGTGCGCGGTTGGGCGATCGACCCCGACACGGCGAAGTCCGTGCGGGTCGACGCGTACGTCGACGGCACCCGCGTCAAGGGCCGTCGGGCCGACATCGCGAAGGCCTCCCTCGCGACGGCGTTCCCCGGGTACGGCGCGAACCACCAGTTCAGCATGACGATCACCGGCCTCGCGCCGTCGGTGCCGCACGAACTGTGCATCGCCGCCGTCGACGAGGTGGGCGGGCACCCCGCGACCTGGACGTGCCGGACCGTGGCGCAGCCCACCGGTGCGCCGAACATGTCGATCGACCAGGCGAAGGCCACGTCGCTCGGAACCGTGACGATGCGCGGCTGGGCGATCGACCCGGACGTCGTCGACCCGGTGGACGTCTCGTTCACGATCGACGGCAAGTCGGCGGGCAGCACCACCGCGAAGACGGCCAAGGCGTCCCTCGCGACGGCGTTCCCCGGGTACGGAGCGAACCACCAGTTCACGAAGACGATCACCGACGTCGGGCCGGGCAAGCACACGGTCTGCACCACGGTGCAGAACGTCGGCGGCGGCAGCGACACGACGGACTGCCGGAGCGTGTCGATGCTGACCGGCTCGCCGACGTTCTTCGTCGACGAGGCGTCCTCCCGGTCCGCCGGGTCGATCACGCTGCGCGGCTGGGCGATCGACCCGGACACGGCCGACCCGGTGCGCATCGACACCTACGTCGACGACGTCGGAGCGTCGAGCATCCAGGCAGCCGGCGCGAAGGCGTCGCTCGTCGACAGCTTCGGGGCCGGGTACGGCGCGAACCACCAGTTCAGCCAGACGCTGACCGGGTTCACGGCGGGCAAGCACCAGGTCTGCATGTACGCGATCAACGTCGGGGCCGGGTCGAACACGATCGCGTGCTCGACGGTGACCGTCAAGTAGCGCCACCGGCACGACGAAGGGGCACCGCGACCGCGGTGCCCCTTCGTCGTCTCCCGGCGTCCGGCCGGGTGCTCAGCGACGGCGTGCGATCCGGGCGGCGCGCTCGACGAGCTTGTAGGCGCGGCTCCTGGTGACCTCGTCGAGACGGATCGCCAGACGGTCGCGCTCTGCGGTCAGCTCGCCGATCCTGTCGTGCGCGGCAGCGGCCGACGCGGCGTTCGTCTCGGCGGCGTCGACGGCGGAGATCAGGCGCTCGTTGATGTCCTGCACGCCCGACAGGTGCAGGTCGCGGTCGCGCTCGGCCTGGCGGAGGCGTTCCCGCATGTGGGCGGCCCAGATCAGGAACGGCCCGCGGTCGACCCCGGGTCGGTCCCGGCGCGCCTGGACGACGCGGCGGAGGTCTTCGTCGGCGGTCACGGCCCTGGTGTCGTACGAGTGGCGTTCGAGCACCACCGCACGGAGTCGTTCGACCAGGTCGGGGTCGTCCGTCGCCGCCGCGGCGACGAGGGACGGGCCGTCGGTGTAGGTGGGGACTCCGGCGAGTCCGAGCTCGTCGAGCCCCTCCGCGCAGTTCGTCACGACGAGGGCGCCGGAGGCCAGCCCTTCGAAGAGCCGGGAGTTGTGCGTCGCGTACTCGCGGGCCGGCGGGATGACGTCGTCGACGACGACCCGCGCGGACGCGTACACCGCCGGCAGGTCGAAGAAGGGCACCTTGCCACGGTGGTCGACGCGCTCGTCGAGGTGCAGGTGGTCGCCGTTCGCGCCGTACCAGACGACGTCGCGCGACTCGGCGAGCTCGGCGATGGCCGGGATCCCGGCCCGGTCGGCACCCCAGAAGTTCACGGTGGTGACGACGTCGATGTCGGCGGAGTCGGTCCGGTCACCGGCTCGCTCGCCGGCTCGCTCGCCGGTGAACAGCTCGAGGTCGACCCCGATCGGCAGGACCTGGACCGGGCCGTCGTAGCGCTCGGCGATCCGGTCGCGCGCCGGCGTGGACGACGTCCAGATCGAGTCGAACTCGTCGAGGTAGGGCAGCTCCGCCCAGACGTCGGTCCAGTTGCGTACCCACGCGACCAGCGCGGTGTGCTGGGGGAGGAGCCCAGGGACGAACGACTCGATCATCGAGACGACGACGTCGACGTCGTCCGCCACGTGCGTGTCCCACTGCTCGATCGGCCAGAGCACCACGCCCCAGCCGAGCCGTTCGAGGTACTTCGCCAGGCCGAGCGCGACGTACACGTCGCCGGCGCCGGCATCGACGTCGTCGGTGGACACCGCGAAGGCGACGGTTCCCCGTCCGCCGCTGCGGTGTTCACCCGCTGCGATCGATCGGTAGAGCGCGGCCTGGTCGTCCGCGGAAGAGAGGTGATCGGGCATCGCTCCATCATGCCGCAGCCGTCGGCGCTGGCGGGGCACCCGGGATCCGCGGGTTCGGCCTTGTAGGGTGTTCTCCGCACGACGCCGGTCGTGGCGGTCCCGCACGGGTCCGTATCGCGCTGACGAAAGGGTTCGAGTGAGCGAGCGCAGGACGGGGGTCGTCTCGGTCGTCCTCGTGAACTACAAGGGCACCGACGACACCCTCACGAGCATCGCCGGTCTGGTCGAGCAGGACTGGCCCGCCGACAAGCTGGAGATCGTCGTCGTGGACAACGACTCCGGTGCGGAGCACGTCGGGCGGCTCAAGGCGTCCGACCTCCCCTTCACGCTCGTCGAGTCCGGTGGCAACCTCGGGTTCACCGGTGGGTGCAACCTCGGTGTCGCGAACACCACCGGTGAGTTCGTCGCGTTCCTCAACAACGACGCCCGCCCCGACCCTGCCTGGATCCGCGAGGCGATGGCGACCTTCGCGTCCGGCCGCGACATCGGCGCGGTCGCGAGCAAGGTCCTCGACTGGGACGGCGTCAACGTCGACTTCACCGAGGCCGCGATGACCTGGTACGGCATGGGCTACAAGCCCTTCGCCGGTTCGCCGGACACCGGTAAGTGGGAGACCGAGACGGACGTGCTCTTCGGCACCGGCGCCGCGATGTTCATCCGCGCCGACCTGTTCGAGCAGCTCGACGGCTTCGACGACCGTTACTTCATGTTCTACGAGGACGTCGACCTCGGCTGGCGGCTCAACTTGCTCGGCTGGCGCTTCCGCTACCAGCCGAAGTCCGTGGCCTTCCACAAGCACCACGCGTCGATGAACAAGCTCGGCGACTTCCGCGAGACGTACCTGCTCGAACGGAACGCCCTGTTCACGCTGTACAAGAACCTCGGCGACGAGCAGCTGCGCACCGCGCTGCCCGGTGCCCTCGCGCTCGCGGTTCGCCGCGCGGTCGGTCGTGGCGAGCTCGACTCCGAGTCGCTCGACATCCGTCGACCAGGTGGCGACGCCGACCCGACGATGCCGGTGTCGAAGACGACGATGGCCGGCGTGTTCGGCATCGACCGGTTCGTCGAGGAACTCCCGTCCATGACCGAGTCGCGTCGGCAGGTCCAGGCGACCCGCGTGCGGAGCGACCGCGAACTGCTCCGGCTCTTCGGCAACCGCGACGAGCCGGCGTACCCGATCGAGTCCTACCTGGCCGGGTACGACAAGATCGTGCACTCGCTCGGCGTGCTCGAGGTCGGGCAGCGTCGGCGGATCCTCATCGTCACCGGCGACGCCATCGGCGAGAAGATGGCCGGCCCCGCGATCCGCGCGACGAACATGGCGAAGGAGCTGTCCGGCGAGCACGACGTCCGGGTCATCAGCCTGACCCGCTCGGTGCAGATCGACCCGGACTACGACGTCGTCACCGTCCCGCACCGTCACCCGCGCCAGATGATCGAGCACGAGGGCTGGGCGGACGTCATCATCGTCCAGGGCCACGCGCTCCGACTGTTCCCGGTGCTCGAGTCGACGGCGAAGATCCTCGTCGTCGACGTGTACGACCCGCTGCACCTCGAGCAGCTCGAGCAGGGCCGCGACGAGGACGTCGACAAGTGGGACCGTCAGATCCTCGACGCGTCCGACACGCTGAACCACCAGCTCGAGCTCGGCGACTTCTTCATCTGCGCCTCGGAGCGACAGCGCCTGTTCTGGCTCGGTCAGCTCGCCGGTTCCGGCCGGATCAACGCCAGGACGTACTCACGGGACCCCGAGCTCCGCAGCCTGATCGGCGTCGTGCCGTTCGGTCTGTCCGCGACGCCGCCGGTGCACACCACGAACGTCGTCAAGGGCGTCGTGCCGGGCATCGGCAAGGACGACAAGCTCATCGTCTGGGGCGGCGGCATCTACGACTGGTTCGACCCGATCACGCTCGTCCGCGCGATGGGGGAGCTCGCGGAGCGTCACTCGGACGTCCGCCTGTTCTTCATGGGCGTCCAGCACCCGAACCCGGACGTCCCGGAGATGGACATCGTCGCGAAGGTCCGGAAGGAGTCCGACGACCTCGGGCTCACCGGCAAGCATGTGTTCTTCAACGAGTCGTGGATCCCGTACGAGGAGCGCGGCGCGTACCTCGCCGAGGCCGACGCCGGCGTCTCCACGCACTACGAGCACCTCGAGACGACGTTCTCGTTCCGCACCAGGATCCTCGACTACCTCTGGGCGAGCCTGCCGATCGTCACGACGGGCGGGGACTCCTTCGCCGAGCTCGTCGCCGAGGAACGGCTCGGCGAGGTCGTGCACGAGCGCGACGTCACCGGGTTGGCCGACGCGCTCGACAAGGTCCTGTTCGACGACGACGCCCGGGCGACCTACCTCGAGAACGTCACCCGGGTCCGGCAGGACTTCACCTGGTCGAACGTCCTCGCGCCGCTCGTCGAGTTCTGCCGGAACCCGATCCGTGCCGCCGACAAGACCGTCCGCGCGGCCGCGTCGCTGCCCGTCGCCCACGAGATGCGCGTGCGCGTCCCGGATCGCCAGAAGCTGTACGGCGTGCGGTACGACCTGGGTCGTGCCGTCCACTACCTGCGCACCGAAGGGCCGCGCAGCGTCGCGGCGAAGGTGAAGCGCCGCATCGCCAACCGATGACCGACATCTCGGACGTCCGCACCCGCTCCTCTCGACTCGCGCAGTTGCAGGGGCGGGTGTCGGCGTTGGTGGAGCCGCGGGTGTCTGGGTTGCCGCGGTTGTGGGTGGTGGTGTCGTTCCCGGTGCTGG